>NZ_JBQGAB010000041.1:0-19761 GCF_056542605.1 Ruegeria sp. AB8 | reverse complement strand
ATGCCGTTCGGTTCGGGGACGAACTGCCCGCAGATGTGCCTACCTCAACACAGGAGCGCGCTTACACTTCGCCAATCTGGTATACTCCAGAAGGCTGAGATGTCCGGCAACCGATGTTGCCCAGGACCAATGTCCGTTGGCAAATGGGCTAGCGATACCAGACGAACGCCTGGGCGATCACCTGGAATGAACGTCATTGCCAGCTTGCGAAGACCTCGCGGGCCAGTTCGCTTTCCGGGCGCAGGTTTTCAATTCCCTCATAGGGAACGCCTTTGCCGAGTGGCAGGTGCGGGTATTTTGCGATCATTTTCTGATGGCGCTTGACCATGTCCTGAAAGGACGCACCAGACCAAAGCGAGCCTCCAATGTCCGGCATCTCTTCCCGTGGGTCGCGCAGGAGATTGAAGACCGGTGCTGCCGCGCCGGGAACACCGGGCGGTGGCATGTGCATCTTGAATTCCTGCTTCACAACAGAGCGAAGAACCGGGCCCTCGTAGATGTAGACATAATCCCTGCGCGAGTTTCCTTCTCCCTCCAGGAACAACGCAGTTTGATCGATGCCGTCAATAATGCGGTCGCGCGGAATGAAGGCGCTGGCGCCACCAATTCTGGCCAAGGTGGTGAAAAGGTCTGATACGTGCACGATATCGCCCGCATAACTGCCTTCCTCAATCGCACCGGGCCAGCGGACAAAGGCGTCGACCCGAACGCCGCCCTCCAGATGTTCGGCTTTTCCGCCGCGATAGATCAATTGCTGCATTCCTGAATTCGGAGAGTATTGTTTGAAAATCCCATTGTCGGCCATGAAGACGATCAGGGTGTTTTCAGCGATACCGAGTTCATCCACCTTGGCGATCACCTCGCCAAACCAATCATCGATGACCTCCATCTTGTCGGCCATGAATCCGCCGTTTCTGGTCCGTTGTTGGTCTGAGTAGACAAAGTTCAGGGGATACAGCGGCCAGTATTGCAGGAAGAACGGCGCATCCTGGCCAGCCAATCGTTCCAGTTGTTCAAGTATTTGCTGCTGGTAGCGTTCGTTCATCCGCTCGTAATGTGCCTGGGTCCATTCCTCGCCGGCCTCGATGTCGACCTCACGCGCCAATCCACCCGCCTCGGCCTCCAGACCGGTCACCAGACCGTACGGCTTGAAACGCTCATCGATCGCAAACTGATTGGACTGCCCCGAGGAATGGAAGCCCAGCATATTGTTGGCCACCATAGCCTCGCGTGTCATCAAACTGAGTTGCACTTGCTGGTGGACGGGAAAGAAGGCGACATCAAATCCCTGATTATGAGGGAAGGATTGCTCGATATCGCCCTGATGCCATTTCCCGACATGTGCGGTATTGTAACCAGCTTGTTTGAGCACCTCGGGGAGCGTCACTTCCTCGGACGAAAGGCCTTCTCCGACAAGAGCAACCTTCACCTCTTCCTGACCGGCACGCACGGGGTGACGTCCGGTCAGGAAAGCTGTGCGCGTGGGTGTGCATGAAGGCTCGGTGTACATTCGCATCAAAGAAAGGCTTTCTTCAGCGAATTGGTTGATGTTGGGCGTGTCGAAACCCGCAACATAATTCATGGCCCGATTGCCCATTAGGCCAAAGCTCACATCGTCTATCAGGACGTAGAGGATGTTAGGAGGTGCATCGCCGTTTGCCTCGCGCAACTCCTCGAGGCGGGCGTCGATCTCAACGTCCTGCGCGTCCCACTGCTCGCCAAATTGGGCACGCAGATATGCGAACTCACCATCGTGGACTATCCGGTTGTCTTGCGCACTTACGCTACCCGCAGCTAACACGAACGCTACGACTTTTACTCCCACTGACATCAGAACTCACTCCTCCAGATCGTTTTGCCGCCGTACCGCCTGATCACACAAGTAATTTTCATTTGTGTCAAAGGGGGCCAAGACCACGGCAGTTGTTGCTTCGAAGTGGCTGCAATGTAGAACGTAAATGGAATGCTTTTGGTTTGCGGCGGCCATCAATCAAAAAAGTGTGGAAACCGCAAGTTGCAGGCACAGCAGCCTTTCATTTCCAAAGATGTGTTTTCCGCTATTGTCACAAACTTTGGGGCTCGGTTACTGGATGCAATCCACATCGCAGCTTTACGGGATTTCCTTCCGACCAGCATCAGCAGGATTTCATGTACACTGGACTTTCAAGGGCCCGACCGTAGATTTGTGACATTCTTCGAAAGAGGTACCCGCGTGTTGGTCAGGACCGGTTCACTCGTTTTCGCGGCATTGAGTTTGCTTTGTTTCGGCGCTGCGTCTTCTGTCGCTGATGTTGTGCATCATTGGGTCCAGCTTGGGCCCGATGACGAAGTTGTTGTACGCGCAACCTCTACATCGCCTGACTGCCCTATTTTGCAAATCGACGGCCATTCTGTCGCCATGAAAAAAAGGGCGCTGCCAGTTAGCCAGTTCCCGGAAACCGTTTGCGAGCATCGCGCGCCAAAAAGGGCGCAACAGATAATGCTTGAGGGAAACGCGCTGCCAATTCTAAATCCAAGCGTCCAGCGGATTGTCGTGATTGGAGATACCGGCTGCCGCATTCGGGGCGGCAGCGCTCAGGCCTGCAATGACCCGGTTGCCTGGCCATTGGAATCGATTGCGGCAGAAATTGCATCCAGATCACCGGATCTGATCATCCACGTTGGCGATTACCTGTACCGATCAAGCGATTGCCCAGACCCGGAAAAGTGCGGTGGTTCCCCTTTTGGTGACAATTTCCGGGCCTGGTCTGCAGATTGGTTGGACCCGGCCGAAACCCTTTTCGCTCTTGCCCCCTTCATATTTGTCAGAGGCAATCACGAAAGTTGCGGACGCGGCGACAAAGGGTGGTTCCGGTATTTTGCACCTGGTTTCGTTCCGGATGATTGTCCGGCTGTGACTGAACCCTGGGTAGCCTCTGTCGACGGGTTTGATCTGATCGCATTCGACTCGTCCACCGGTCCCGCACCACAAAGCAGCCCCGATCTGTTGCCCGAATATGGTCGAATGGCCGGGGATTTGTTTGCAAACATCAGTGGCGAAACCTGGTTTCTCACTCATCGCCCACTTTGGGTAAACATGCGTGCCTTCGGTGAACTGATCGATGGCGACGACACGCAGCGCGCGGCATTTGGCGAGGCCATGCCAGAACCATTGAACCTTGTCCTGTCTGGCCATATTCACGCGTTTCAGGCAATCGATTTGGCAGATGGGCCGGTGCAGGGGATAAGCGGCAACGGCGGGACACAGCTGGATCAAATGCCAACAGGGGCTTTGACCAATGTTGAAGTCGCCGGAAGCCTGGCAAGTCTTGTGGTCAACAACAGTGATTTCGGCTTCCTGATGTTGACCAGAGAGGTTGGAGACAGTTGGTCGATGGAGGCGATTGACGCAAAAGGAAACGCACTAAATCGATGCCGCCTGAGCAACCGGACGCTTTCCTGCGAGTGACATATAGTCCGGTAATGTCACCGTTCATTTGTTCAGGTGTCCGTCGAGCGTCCGCTCAAGTACCGACAGCGGGTCCAAATTTACAAAAAGCCAAGGTCTGGTTTGCGGACGAAACCGATGGTTCGTTCTGGCGTTCCGCCGTTGTATGATAACTAAAGTCAAAACAGGGTGGTAACGGCAATGGAAAAGAGCGACGAACTGCGAAAAATCCAAACCCAGGGAGTTCACCATATCACGCTTGTCGGAGCGGATCGGCAAACCTCGATCGACTTTTGGGAAGGTGTGTTGGGTATGCCGTTTGTATTCGATCAACCGAACCTCGACAATCCGAATGAGGGGCATCTTTACTTCGATCCCGGTGACGGTCGATTGATTACCGTCTTCACAAATGAGGACCGCAAGCGTGACCCAACCATTGTTCCCGAAGACACCGGGTCACTGCACCACCTTGCCCTGAATGTAAGCCAAGCGACATTCTGGCAGGTTCCGGCCAGGCTTGATGCGCGCGGCGTCGCGCATACCGGTCCTGTCGATCGCGGATTCATGGATTCGATTTACTTTCGTGATCCGCTCGGGCTGCGGATCGAATTGGCCTCGTACCGATTTGAGCCACCCGAAGGCTGCCGACACGCCGACGTTATGATAGAAGCGCACCGCATCCGGGTGGCTCGCGGAGATCACCATATCGATAAGGAACATCTCGCTGACGCCATTGAGCTTCTGGTGCGAAGGGATCAGCAGAGCCTGTCCGCGGACCGCTCAGTCAGAAATCCTTACTCCTGATCGGCGTAAAGAACTATGCGAGAGCGCTTGGCTCATATTGACCGTGTTCCAACAGACTTAGGTGGGTAAGCTGAAACAATGGAAGTCTTGATACGAATGGCATCGACTGAGGCCGAATTCGAACAAGTCCGCGACTTGTGCCAACAGTGGTTGGACTGGCATTGGAAAAACTACCCAACCGACTGGCCAACCAAAGGAAACCCGATGGACCCGGCCCGGTTTCAGGCAATACTGGACGATCTCCCCTCTCTACATGCCAGACCACATGGCGGCATTCTTCTCGCGTTGCTCGATGATCAACCGGTTGGATGCGTGATGTACAACGAGGCGCGTCCCGGAGTTGCCGAGTTTAACCGCATGTTCGTGAACGACAATGGTCGTGGCTTTGGATTTGGTCGCCAGCTCTTGGATCACATGTTCGAGCAATTGATCGAAGACGGTTATCAACGTGTGCGTTTTTCGTCGGCGAAGTTTCTCACACACGCCCGGTCAATGTATGAAGCTGCAGGCTTTGTGGACGCACCACATCCCGACGAATTTCCCAACGAATGGCAGCCGTATGTCTATTTCATGGAACGTCCTCTGACGAGCTAGTCTATTAGTTTTTTAGAACAGAAGGGCCGTGGTACCTTAACACCCACCAAATCTCGCGACCGAGATGGATGCTTGGTTGATTGCTGCTCGATATCAGGATGCCGCTTCACAGGATCGACTGACCGACCGATTTCCATTCATTGAAGTATTTTTAAACGGTCCATCGGCAGGGGTTTTGGGGCCGTTGGGGGCGTGATCTAAGAGAGGATCTGGCGCATCTTTTTGGTTTGACTACTCGGCGGTTCAGAACGCGTAGCGCACGCCGAATTCGGTATAGTTCTGATTTAGGACCAGATCGGCCTTCCGACTTTTTCCAAGAACCAGTTCGGCGTTGGGCAGGTCGTTCCCGGTTGCGCGTTGCAGTGCCGTTACCGGGTCGAGGCCGTGTTTGATCCACCGTTGTTGCAGTCTGCTTTCGAGTTCTTCCAATGTCGGGCTGACAAAAACCGTCAGGGCAAAGACATCCGCCAATGCATTCCAGGGATCACTGTCCATCAGAAGGTAGTTCCCCTCAACGACGACAATCGGAGTTTCTGGATGAACGGCAATCGCGTTTGCAATCGCCAGATCCATCTGCCTGTCGAATTTTGGGTGAAAGACCTCATGCTGCGCGGACTGCAAGTCCTTGATCGCCTTGCAAAATCCAACCGCATCGAAGGTTTCCGAGGCCCCTTTTTTTGCCAGTAGTCCCCGTGCTTCAAGGACGCGGTTGTCCAGATGATAACCGTCCATGGGCACCAGCGTTGCGTGTGGAACCCCCGAGCCCTGATCAGTATTGAGCGATTGAACGACGGCCTCCGCCAGGGTCGATTTTCCGGATGCAGGGGGGCCGGCGATTGCGACAATCATCCGGACACCGGCCTGCCGTCGGGCGGCGATCAGGTCGCAAACGTGTTTTACGTCCTGCTCGATCACGCGGCGTCCTCTTTCGGGGGTTCCTTGGCGCCGGTCATGAAAGCCACGGCGTCGGACATCGTGTAGTCCTTGGGATCGATTGTGCAAAGCCGTTTGCCCAACCTGTGTACGTGAATACGATCGGCGACTTCGAAGACATGGGGCATGTTGTGGCTGATTAGGATGATCGGAATGCCCCGCGCCCGAACATCCTGGATGAGTTCAAGCACCTTGCGGCTTTCTTTCACGCCCAGTGCGGCTGTTGGCTCGTCCATGATGATGAACTTGGTCGCAAACGCAGCGGCACGGGCAACGGCCACGCCCTGGCGCTGGCCTCCGGACAGGGTTTCGATTGCCTGATTGATCGATTGAACGGTCATCAAACCAAGCTCGGTCAGTTTGTCACGCGCGAACTTCTCCATGGCTGGCCGGTCGAGCTGACGCAGGTATTTTCCCATGAAGCCCTGTTTGCGGATCTCGCGGCCCATGAACATGTTATCCGCAATCGAAAGGGCAGGGGACATCGCAAGTTGTTGGTAGACGATCTCGATCCCCATGTTCCTCGCATCAATCGGAGAGGTGAAGTTGACCTTCTTCCCCTCTATCAGGATATCGCCCTCATCCGGGATCGTTGCGCCGCAGATTGCCTTGACGATGGATGATTTGCCCGCGCCGTTATCCCCGATGACCGCCAGGATTTCGCCCTGACGCAGCTCAAAATCGGAATGGTCGATGGCGGTTACGTGGCCATAGCGTTTTACGATCCCGCGGCCCTGGACGACTGGAGTTGTGTCTGACATCAGCCCGATACCTTTCTGATCCATTGGTCAACCGCGACCGCCGCGATGATGAGAAGTCCGATAAGCAGGAAGGTCCACTGCGCGTCCGCGCCCAGTAGCCTGAGGCCAAGCGTGAAGACGCCGACGATCAGGGCACCAAACAGGGACCCCAGAATTGAACCGCGCCCCCCAAACAGCGAGATACCCCCGATCACAACCGCGGTGATGCTTTCGATGTTGGCCAATTGCCCGGATGTCGGCGAGACCGATCCGATGCGCCCGATCAGAGCCCAGCCAGCGAATGCACAGATCAGACCGGACAACATGTAGACCGACATCAAAGTTCTGTGGACATTGACCCCTGATAGTTCTGCGGCTTCTGGATCGTCCCCCACTGCGTAGACATGTCGGCCCCAGGCCGTGTGTTTGAGCGCGTAGGCCAACACAAAGATCAGCACGAGCATGAATATGACGCCAACGGTGAAGGTTGCTCCACCGATGCTGAACTTGGTGCCGAAGAACTGAAGGAAGGGGGCGTTTGCCTCGATGTCCTGACTGCGAATGGTTTCGTTCGCGGAATACAGGAAATTTGTGGCCAGAACGATCTGCCACATTCCAAGCGTGACGATGAAGGGGGGAAGCTTGACGCGACTGACAAGCCAGCCATTGAGCGCTCCGATCATGGTTCCGGCGGCCAGTCCGCACATAACGGCAATTGGCACCGGAATGCCGTATCGGAAGGAAAACTGCCCCATGATGACAGAAGAAAACACCATGATCGCGCCAACGCTCAGATCGATGCCAGCGGTCAGAATGACCAGGCTTTGCGCTGCGGCCACGATGCCGACGATCTGCACCTGCTGAAGGATCAGGGTCATCGCGAAGGGCGAAAAGAACTTTGAGCCCAAAAGCAGTCCGAAAATCAAAATCGCACCGACCAGGACGATTAGCGGCACAAAGGACGGGTTAACATGCAGAAGATGCTGCAACTTCCCCAGAACGCCGTGGCGATGATCCTCAAAAGTCGCAACAGTTTCTGTTTTGCTGGCTGCGGATTCAAATCCCTGGGCGCTTTGGTTTGCTTCGGACATATCTCCCCCTTTTCGTGGGCGTCATGCCGCCCACGAGATTAGTGTACAGGAAGTTTCGGTTTGCTGGCGAAAGGAATGATGAGGCGCTTCGGCGCGCCTCATCCAACAGGCCTGCGCTTAGCCCCAGCAGAGCTCCAAGCCTTCAGCGACCGAAATCGATTCCACACCATCAACGGGCTGATCGGTAATCAGCGCAACGCCGGTATCGTAGAAGTCTTTACCGGGTGTGTTTTCTGGCTTCACGCCCTCGTCGGCCCATTTCTTCACGGCCTCAACACCAAGCGACGCCATCAGCAAGGGGTATTGCTGGCTTGTGGCACCAATCACTCCGGCCTCAACGTTTTGTACGCCGGGGCAGCCGCCATCGACCGAAACGATCAACACGTCGTTTTCACGCCCGATGGATTTCAGAGCCTCATAGGCACCCGCCGCCGCCGGTTCATTGATCGTGTGAACCACGTTGATCGTTGAATCCTTGGCCAGAAGGTTTTCCATGGCACGGCGTCCACCTTCTTCGTTTCCGTCGGTCACGTCGCTGCCGACCAGCCGTGCGTCTGTTTCATCGCCGATAACATTTGGATCCGCCAATTCCACTCCGAACCCGTCGAGGAAGCCCTGATTGCGCAGAACGTCCACGGTCGGCTGGCTGACATTCAGATCAAGCGTCGCGATTTTGGCGTCCGCTGCTGCATCACCCATTTTGGCCTTCGCCCATTGCCCGATCAGCAGGCCTGCCTTGTAGTTATCTGTCGCAAATGTCGCGTCCGCCGAGTCAATCGGGCTGAGCGGCGTATCCAATGCGATCACAAGAACACCAGCGTCCCGAGCCTGCTGAACCGCGGGGACAATCGAACTTGTGTCAGACGCTGTCAGCAGAATTCCCTTGGCGCCATCGAGGATGCAGGTTTCAATCGCCTGGACCTGAGTTTCGTGGTCGCCGTCGATTTTGCCGGCAAAAGCCTTCAGGGTCATGCCAAGCTCTTCCGCCTTCGCGGTCGCACCCTCCTTCATTTTTACAAAAAATGGATTGGTATCAGTCTTGGTGATCAGGCAGACGGTCTCACCGGCCGCTTGCGCAGATGCGGCAGCCAGTGTGAGTGCAGTCGCCGATACGGCAAGCTTGAGTAAATTTCTCATGTTGTCCTCCCATAAAATCATCGTCGTCCCGCATGGCGCACCAGCGAGACCTACCTCCATCCTCCAATGCAGGTCGTATTCAACAAACCGCGATTCGAGCCTCGATGTCAATAAGTAAATAAAGTTTATTTATTAATTCGATCAGATATCTTTTCATAAGAAAACAAGGTGGTTATGTTCGGGATTATGGAGAAAGAAGCACTTAAAATGCTGACCGGCGGGGTAAGTCAAAGCGGTGTTCGCGATCATAACGAACGCCTGATTTTGACGGTTTTACAACGTCATGGACCGGCAGCGGGTGCGGATGTTGCCCGGTTGACCGGCCTTTCTCCTCAGACCGTTTCAATCATCCTTCGCAAACTTGAAAAGGATGAGATTCTCAAACGTGGAACCCCTTTACGTGGGAAAGTTGGCAAGCCTTCGGTCCCGATGGAGTTGAACCCGGAAGGCATCCTTTCGGTCGGCATGAAGATTGGGCGGCGCAGTGCAGACCTGCTTTTGATCGACTTTACAGGCAAGCCGCGCCGCCAGCTTTCCACCACTTATGACTACCCGCTGCCAGAAGCCGTATTCGGGTTTCTGGAGGCTGGCCTGGAAACGCTTTTGGTGCATGAGCCCCGGAAACTGCGGGACCGCGTTTGCGGGATTGGAATTGGCACCCCGTTCGAGCTTTGGAAGTGGCATGACCTGACGGGGCTGGCGGCCAAACAGTTCCGGTCCTGGAAGAACGTAAACTTCTTTACCGAGGTGGCCAGGTTCAGCAGTTTGCCTGTTTTTGTCGTCAACGATGCGACAGCAGCGTGTCACGCCGAACATCTCTACGGTCGCGGCGCGGAATACCGCGACTATTTCTACTTTTTCATCGGCTCGATGATCGGCGGCGGGGTCGCTTTGAATGGCACGGTGTTCGAGGGCAACCAGGGCAACGCCGGGGCCCTGGGCGCGATGCGCACCACCGGCCCCCTGGGCGAAAGCCAGCAGTTGATCGACACCGCCTCGCTGTTTTTGCTTGAGGACAGGCTGGTCGAAGCGGGTGTCGATCCGGGCATTCTCTGGAAGAAGCCGCAGGATTGGAGCAGCATTTCCCGGTATGTTGAGCCGTGGATTGGCACGACAGCTCAGGAATTGGCCAAAGCCGCGCTCTCGATCTGTGCTGTCATTGATTTCGAGGCAATCTTCATAGATGGGGCATTCCCGCCGGAGGTCAGGGAAGAACTGGTTTCAAGGGTGCGTCGCTATCTGGCCAACCAGGACAAGCGGGGGCTGATCCCGCCGGTCGTTGAAAGTGCAGCGGTCGGGGAAAACGCGCGCGGCATTGGCGCGGCGAGCAGTCCGATCTTTCGCCAGTTTCTGTTGAACACAAATGCGGGGCTTTCCGGAATGTAGCGGAAGCGCATTACAGGCATATTGGATCAGAAGCCCGCAAAACCCATTCGAAACAAAATTCCCCCGAGCATCTGCACCCGGGGGAATTTCAGTTTTGTATCTTTGACCTGTCAGATCGGCTGATCGGCCAATCTCAATGGACGAAAGCCTAAATGTCGAACTTGACGCCCTGCGCCAGCGGCAGTTCGGCCGAGTAGTTCACGGTGTTGGTCTGGCGGCGCATGTATGCCTTCCAGGCATCCGAGCCACTTTCGCGCCCGCCGCCGGTTTCTTTTTCACCGCCAAACGCGCCACCGATCTCGGCGCCGGACGGTCCGATGTTGACATTGGCGATGCCACAATCCGATCCTGCCGCAGTCAGGAATTGCTCGGCCTCGCGCATGTTCAGGGTGAACACGCAGGATGACAGGCCCTGCGGCACATCATTCTGAATGTCCAGCGCTTCGGCAAAGTCGTCATATCCCATGACATAAAGGATCGGCGCAAAGGTTTCGGTCTTCACCACCGCGCTTTGACCGGGCATTTCGACGATAGCGGGCTCCATGTAGACGCCGGCCGGCACGTTTTCGGTCACCCGGTTGCCGCCAAAGACAGTTCCACCCTCGGCTTTTGCGGCCTCCAGCGCTACGGTCATGGCCGCGCCCGAGGCTTCATCTACCAGCGGGCCGACCAGGGTGCCTTCAGCCAGCGGATTGCCGATGGGCAGACCGGCATAGGCCTTCTTCAGACGGCTCACCAGTTCCTCGCGGATCGAGTTGTGCGCGATCAGGCGACGCAGGGTGGTGCAGCGCTGACCGGCGGTGCCAACAGCCGAGAACACGATGGCACGAACCGCCATTTCCAGATCGGCCGAAGGGCCAACGATCATTGCGTTGTTTCCGCCCAGCTCCAGAATGCACTTGCCGAAACGTTGCGCCACGATGGGGGCCACCGCGCGGCCCATGCGGGTCGAACCTGTGGCCGAGATCACCGGAACATCCTCGCTGGCCACCAGCGCTTCACCCAGCGCGGCGCCCCCGATCAGGGTTTGCAGCAGGCCGTCAGGCGCATCGCCGAACCGGGCCAGCGCGCGCTCAAAAATCTTCTGGCAGGCCATGGCGGTCAACGGCGTCTTCTCGGACGGCTTCCAGATCACCGGATCGCCACAGACCAGGGCCAGCGCCGCGTTCCAGGACCAGACCGCGACCGGGAAGTTGAAGGCCGAGATCACGCCGACCGGACCTGCCGGATGCCATGTCTCCATCATCCGGTGACCGGGGCGTTCCGAGGCGATGGTCAGACCGTAAAGCTGACGCGACAGACCGACAGCGAAGTCGCAGATATCGATCATCTCCTGCACTTCGCCCAGACCTTCCGAGGTGATCTTGCCAGCTTCCCAGCTGACCAGAGCGCCCAGATCATCCTTGGCGGCCCGCAGCTCCTCGCCCAGCAGGCGGATAAGCTCGCCGCGGCGCGGTGCAGGAACAACACGCCAGGCTTTGAATGCCGATTGCGCGCGGGCAAAAACAGCGTCCATCTCCGCAACCGGTGGCTCGTGTATTTGGGCCAGCAGGCTGCCATCGATCGGAGACGTCACCTTGAGCGTGCCGCCGTTCAGTTCGGCCTCGGTCAGATCCAAATTCGCAAGCGTGGTTTGGGCTGTCATCACAATGTCTTTCATATCTCAGGCTGCCTTGTTCTGTTTGGTGACGTCACCAGCGCGATAAAGCTGGCCGAATTCGGTGTTGAGGAAGTCATCAAGTTTGACCTGTTCCTGCCGGACAAACCCCTTCGCGGACAGTGCGCCGATGCGCATCAGGTCGACTACGCCCAGAACACCTGCGGCGGTGGTGACCTGAATGGCGCTCCAGACCTGTCCGTTGATGGTGCGGGCAAAGGACTTGTTGATCAGAGACTTCTCGCGCAGCACCCCGTCAATCCTGCCCTTGGCGGTGCAGTAAACCAGAACGACGTCCTGGTCGGTGCGGGGCAATGCGGCCTCGAAAATCTCTTTCAGCAGATCGCGGCGGCGTTCCAGCCCCAGATCGTTCAGGAGCAGTTTCAGAATGTCGCAATGGCCCGGATAGCGGATCGAGCGATAGGACACGGCCCGCGCCTTGCCTTCCAGCGTTTCCGGCAAAGTGCCCAAGCCACCGGAAGTGTTGAAGCACTCGTATTCCACGCCGTCATGGCCCAGAACCTCGTAATCTTCCAGCGGTGCAGTCTTGACCAGCTTGCCGTTCACGATGGCATCGCACGGGTTGCAGTATTCGTTGATCAGCCCGTCGGTTGACCAGGTCAGATTGTATTTCAGCGCATTCGTCGGATACAGCGGCAATGCGCCCACCCGCATATGCAGGCTATCGATCTCGTCAAACTCTGCCGCCAGCGAAGCGCCGGCAATCCCGACAAAGCCGGGTGCCAGGCCGCACTGCGGCATGAACGCCGTCTGGCTGCCCTCGGCAAGCTCGCGCACTGCCTGGGTTGCGGCGACATCTTCGGTCAGGTCGAAATAATGCGCGCCCGCAGCCTTGGCTGCCTTGGCAATGGTCGGGGTCAGAAAGAACGGTGCTGCCGAAATGACGGCATCAAATCCCGTTAGCTCTTTGGCCATGCCGTCCGCGTCAGTGGCGTCGATCTGTTTGGTGCCAACGCCTATTTTCGCGATATCGCCCAAGGCTTTCAGGTCATGATCCGCAACGGTAACACTGTAATTCGGCGACCCTTTCAAAAGCGTCGCGATCATCTGCCCGATCTTGCCGGCCCCGATGACACAAATATTCCAGGGCATCAGTTTCTCCATAAAAACTGTCTTGCGTGGAAAATGGCTGAAAGGGGTTACGCTTCATAGGGGCCAATCTGACGAATCGCACCCAGAAGCCGTCAAAATGACGGAATTTTTGTCAGTTCGGTAGGTCGATTGCAAAGCACCGTGGCACGTAACGAGGGTTGCAAATCGGCATGACGTTGAAATCACGAACGGCTCAAACAGCCGAAGGCCTTCTGGGCGCGGTGACAAGACGCCGGGCACCCGTCTCTTTTTCCGAAGACTTCATGATTTGGCGACCGTTCGCGGTGTATCA
Source organism: Ruegeria sp. AB8 (assembly GCF_056542605.1). Taxonomy (NCBI): domain Bacteria; kingdom Pseudomonadati; phylum Pseudomonadota; class Alphaproteobacteria; order Rhodobacterales; family Roseobacteraceae; genus Ruegeria; species Ruegeria sp. AB8. The sequence goes on along the minus strand of NZ_JBQGAB010000041.1, from coordinate 6,587 downwards.
GGGGCGATCCGGGGGCGTGGCGCAGTTGCTTTCGATCGCGCCCTCCAGCTCGAGCCGCAATTGAAAGCAATGAGACCAAAATTTCCAGCGAAATTCTGTGAGCTGGACTACGCCGCGCCCGAAAACTCGGCCCACTTCTGACGAAGTGTCGCCGTCAGGCCGGTTGGCTGAGGTTCAGCCTGCTCCGAAAACTCTTCAGCCGAAGCCAGCACCGGAAACTCGGAACGTACTGTTTGAAGCGACGGAGTGCTTTGCGAGAGTTCCTCACACATGACCGCGGCAATTGCGGCCTCCAATTCGGCCTCGTCCAATTCCTGTGCCGGGGACTCCATCGTCCTTAGACGCAGATACGGGTAATACGGCCTTTCATATTCGTCATGCATTGTAACACCAAACCGTTAACTCAGACATTCGCAGATCAATGCGTCACACTTGAATCCAACACATCGCCTGAAATCTTGTTCTGCCAGGAATGCGTCACACTCGCCCCACATGCGGCGGCATTGCAGCTTAAATGTGGCAAAACATTGTCAATCGGACAAGCCTGCAGCGGCAACGGACGGCAAAAAACCGTTCAAACTGACCAGCTTAGCAAACAAAGGAGTGGGTTTTGACCGGACTGTTTCCCGTTGCTCCATTAAGGGAACGTTTTCTACCCATAAACGCGACGGTCAGTTCCGATACTCAATCGGTGTCACGCCACCGATTCACGATGGGATACCGGCGATCCAACCAGAAGGCGCGTTTGGTCAGCCTTGTTCCCGGCGCAGACTGAAACCGCTTGTACTCGCTGATGTAGATCAGATGTTCGACTCGACGGGCCTCGGCCTCGTCAAAACCTGCCGCCACGCAATCGGCGATCGAGCCGTCCTGGTCGACCAGGATCTCCAGGATGGCATCCAGAACCGGATAGTCGGGCAGGCTGTCACTGTCTTTTTGGTCCTCGCGCAGTTCAGCGGTTGGGGGCTTGTCGATAACTGATGGGCGGATGACCTCACCCGCCGGTCCCATCATCCAGTCGCGATGATTGGCATTGCGCCAGCGGCAGGTCTCGAACACGCGGGTCTTGTACAGATCCTTGATCGGATTGTAACCGCCGTTCATGTCGCCATAAATGGTGGCATATCCCACCGCGACCTCGGATTTGTTGCCGGTTGTCAGCAGCATCTCGCCAAACTTGTTGGAAATTGCCATCAGCAGAAGTCCACGCAGGCGGGATTGAACATTCTCTTCGGTCAGGTCTTCGTTTCGACCTTCAAACAACGGGGCGAGCGAATTGGTGACAGCGGCGCGGCTTTCCGAGATCGGAACAAAATCGTAGTGCACGCCTAACGCCCTTGCGACGGCCTCGGCGTCGTCCAGCGAGGCCTGGCTGGTATATTCCGACGGCAACATCACGCAGCGCACGTTTTCCGACCCGAGCGCATCCACCGCTATTGCCGCCACCAGAGCGGAATCGATGCCGCCTGACAGACCAAGCAGGGCTTTGCCGAACCCGGTTTTCCCCATGTAATCGCACAAGGACTGAACCATTGCGCGATAATCCTGTTCCCATTCATCCGGTTGCGGCACGATTTCTGCCGGTGCAATGCGCCAGCCATCTTCGCTACGTTCCAGATCAATATGTGTGATCGCTTCATCAAACACGGGCATCCGGAACGCCAGCTCTCCACCCGGATTCAGGCCGAATGTTCCGCCGTCAAAAACCTGGTCGTCCTGACCGCCCACCATGTTGAGGTAGATCAGCGGCAGTCCGGTTTCGATAACGCGCGCCACCATGTGGTTCAGGCGTATGTCGTATTTGTCGCGGAAATACGGTGATCCGTTGGGGATCAGCAGAAACTCGGCGCCGGTTTCTGCCAGCGTTTCGGTTACATCCTCGTGCCAGCTGTCTTCGCAAATCGGGCTGCCGATGCGGGTGTTGCCCACCGAATAGGGGCCACCCAGCGGTCCGGCGTCATAAAGGCGGACTTCGTCGAAAACCGTTTCATTGGGCAGGTGATGTTTCAGGACTTTGCTGGAAATCCGCCCACCCTTGAGGATCAAATAGGCGTTGAACAGTTTGCCATCCTCAACCCACGGGCCGCCAATTGCCAGCGCCGGCCCATCGGCGCAGCGTTCAGCAAGCGAATCGACCGCAGCCATGGCCGCTTGGTGAAACACCGGCTTCAGGATCAGATCCTGCGTGTTGTACCCGGTGATGAACATTTCGGGCAACGCCACCAGATCGGCCTTGGCATCGCGCCCCTGTGCCCAGGCGGCAAGGGCTTTGTCAGCATTGCCGTCGATATCCCCGACAACGGGGTTGAGTTGCGCCAGAGTGATGCGGAAACGGTCGGCCATACTGCCCTCTTGCCCTCGACTGTCCTATTGCCATTTACCAGATCGCACCGTGAGGAAAAGACAAATGCGGCAAAAGCCGTTGCCCTGCCCTGAGTGGTGCCTTAGTTTTGCGCAACAGAACGCATTCAAAGCATGACCGGCCAGGCGTGAAAACCCATGAACTTGTTTCGCATATCTATAGCCGTTTCACTTTTGGCCCTGACGGCGGTCAACGTGGCCGCGCAGGGTGACGAAGTTATCATCGCCGATGACGAGGTTGGCGGCGTCTACGAGGGCACGTTTGAAAACGGGCTACGTCATGGGACCGGCACGTATCGCCTGCCGGACGGTTTCGAGTATTCCGGTGAATGGTTCGAAGGCGAGATCAAGGGCAAGGGCATCGCGCGCTACGCCAATGGCTCGGTCTATGAAGGGATGTTTGCAAAAGGCCAGCCCGAGGGGCGCGGCAAGATCGTTTTTGCCGATGGCGGCAGCTACGAAGGCGATTGGGCCGGCGGATCCATCAACGGGACAGGTATCGCCGAATACGCAAACGGAATGCGGTATGAAGGCGAGTTCAAGGATGACCGCCATCACGGCAAGGGCATGATCAAGGATCCTGCCGGCTATGTCTATGACGGTGATTGGGTCGACGGCGTGAAGCAGGGCAAAGGCCGGATAACTTACGCCGAAGGCGGCGTCTATGAAGGCGATATCGAAAACGGGCTGCGTCATGGCCAGGGTACGCTGACGCTTTCTGACGGGATGATCTACACGGGGGACTGGTCACAGGATCTGATCACCGGCAAGGGCCGTCTCACCCAGGCCAACGGCGATGTCTACGAAGGGGACATGGTCGAAGGTCGGCGCGAAGGAAAAGGCAAGGCGACCTACAAGAATGGCGCGACATATGAAGGCGACTATGTGGATGATCGCCGCCACGGCAAAGGCCGGTTTCTCGGCGCGGACGGGTTCGACTATAACGGCGAGTGGTCCGAAGGCCAGATTGAGGGATTTGGTGAGTTGATCTATCCGGATGGATCAACCTATGTCGGGGACTTTCAGGCTGACCTGCCGCACGGCAAGGGTATGAACACTTTTGCGGACGGTACGATCTACGAAGGCGACTGGATCGCCGGTGTGTTCGAAGGCAACGGCAAGGCGACCTATCCCAGCGGTGTCGTCTACAACGGACAATTCAAGAATGCCCGCAGCCATGGCCAGGGCGTTCTGACATTTGCCAACGGCTACAGATACGAGGGCGAATGGGTTGACGGCGAACGGCACGGCAAGGGCAAGGCCAGTTTCGCCGACGGCACCGTTTACGAGGGTGATTTCCGGAACGGTGAGCGCCACGGCGAAGGAACGATCACAGCGCCAAACGGGTTCAGCTACACGGGCGGCTGGATTGACGGCAAGATCAGTGGTGATGGTATTGCCACCTACGCAACCGGCGACGTTTATGAAGGCAGCTTTGTTGACAACAAACGGCAAGGCAACGGCACCATGAAATATGCCAACGGGCTGGAAGAAACCGGTGTCTGGGAAAATGGTGCGCTGGCGGAAAAGGCTGACGAATCCCAGGACGCCACAGATGCGGATGAACCTCCGCAGGAAAACGCTGAGGAACCGGCCGCTTCGGATGGGTGACCCTTACCTACCAGGGTATCCGCTCGCCGGCCCAGTCAAAAAAGCCGCCGCTATCCGCAGGCATTAATCCTTCGATGACGGACAGCAGATTGCGGGCAGCTTCATCCGGTTCGACTGCCGGGTGCCGCCCCAGATATTTCCGCGTAAACTCGGTTTTGACCGTACCGGGGTGCAGCGCCACGCAAATCGCCTGTTTATGCGTGCGTTCCAGTTCAATTGCAGCGGTGCGCGTGATCTGATTGACCGCTGCCTTTGCGGCGCGGTAGCTGATCCATCCCCCAAGCCGGTTGTCCCCGATGGAACCGACGCGCGCGGAAAGGATGGCAAAAACCGAACGCCGATCCCGAGGCAGCAACCGATTTGCGTGGCTAAGCACAAGGGCTGGCCCAACCGCGTTCAACGCGAACTGGTCCATCATCGCCGTTGAAGACAGCGACCGGATGGTCTTTTCCGGCCCGTGGCCATCGATCTCAAGCGCGCCAGTGGCGACCAGAACCAGATCAAACGGGCCCTGAAGCTTGTCCAGCGCGGAGTGAACCGCGTCGGGTTTCGTCATGTCAAATCCATCGGCCGAGCGGGACAACCCGGTCACGCTGACCTGTTGCAGGTCCAGCTGCCTGCAAATGGCGCGTCCAATTCCTCCGCTTGAGCCGATGATCAATGCTGATTTCATGTGCGCCAACCTAGAAGGATACCCGTCTGAATCAATGCCCGGCTGAAAAGGCCGGGTCCGGTCAGAGGATCGCAAATTGGTTCTTTTCATTCCTTGCGGGCTCTGTATAACCTCACAGTCATGATCAACCGCGCAGATATCCCTTATGCCGACACCGCTTTTTGCGGTGCGTCGCTGCGTGGCCTACTGATCCTAATCCGCCTCTGAGCGTGCCATTCGGCGCGCCCGCTCAGAGGAGGACGCCCGCGCGCCGTAGGCTTTAGGACAGAAGAAGAAAGAGAATCCCATGACCAACGTGACCGACCAAGACCGCGTCTTGATCTTTGACACCACTTTGCGCGACGGCGAGCAAAGCCCCGGCGCCACCATGACCCATGACGAAAAGCTTGAGATCGCCGAGCTGCTGGACGACATGGGCGTCGACATCATCGAGGCCGGTTTCCCAATCGCCTCTGAGGGTGACTTCAAAGCGGTTTCCGAAATCGCCCAACGTTCAAAAAACAGTCGCATCTGCGGTCTGGCCCGCGCAAATTTCGCGGATATCGACCGCTGCTGGGAGGCGATCAAACACGCCGAACAGAACCGCATTCATACATTCATCGGCACCTCTCCGCTGCATCGCGCCATTCCGAACCTCACGCAGGACGAAATGGCGGAAAAGATCCATGAAACGGTCAGCCATGCCCGCAACCTGTGCGAGAATGTGCAGTGGTCGCCAATGGACGCGACCCGGACGGAATGGGATTACCTGTGCCGCGTTATCGAGATCGCGATCAAGGCAGGCGCGACCACGATCAACATACCCGACACTGTCGGTTATACGGCACCACTGGAATCCGCCGATCTGATCAAGCGCCTGATCGAAACCGTTCCCGGCGCAGATGAAGTCGTGTTCGCAACCCACTGTCACAACGACCTGGGGATGGCGACCGCGAACTCTCTGGCGGCCGTGATCGGCGGGGCGCGTCAGATCGAGTGCACCATCAACGGCCTTGGCGAACGTGCGGGCAATACCGCGCTGGAAGAAGTTGTGATGGCCATGCGGACCCGCAATGACATCATGCCGTTCCGCACCGGGATCGACACCACCAAGATCATGCATATCTCGCGCCGGGTCGCCACGGTGTCGGGCTTCAACGTGCAGTTCAACAAGGCCATTGTCGGCAAGAACGCCTTTGCCCATGAAAGCGGTATCCATCAGGACGGGATGCTGAAAAACCGCGACAATTTCGAGATCATGCGCCCTGAGGATGTGGGATTGTCCGGCACTTCGCTGCCCTTGGGCAAGCACTCGGGCCGCGCGGCATTGCGGGACAAGCTGAACACGCTGGGCTATGAGGTCGGTGACAACCAGCTCAAGGATATCTTTGTTCGGTTCAAGGATCTGGCTGACCGCAAGAAAGAGGTCTTCGACGACGACATCATCGCGCTGATGACGCTGGACGATGACGAAGCCAACGATTTTCTGCAGTTGGTGTCGATGAAAGTCACCTGCGGCACCGGAGGTCAGGCAGAATCGACGGTTGAACTGGAGGTTGACGGAAAGGATGTCATCGCCACGGAATACGGTGACGGCCCGGTTGATGCGACGTTCAGGGCGATCCGCGCGATCTTCCCGAACGAGGCTCATCTGCAGCTCTATCAGGTGCATGCGGTCACCGAAGGGACGGACGCCCAGGCCACAGTATCGGTGCGGCTGGAAGAGGATGGCATGATTGCAACCGGCCAGTCGGCGAATACCGACACTGTTGTGGCCTCGGCCAAGGCTTATATCCATGCTCTCAACCGCCTGGTCGTGCGCCGTGCAAAAACCGGGCCCGGGGCGGGCACGCGTGAGATCAGCTACAAGGACCTGACCTGAAGGGCGCGAAAGCTCCCGCACCCGCGGCGGTCCGGCTGCGCCGAACCACCTTGCGGCTTTGGGCCCTGCACCGCGCTTTGG
>NZ_JBQGAB010000040.1:0-20490 GCF_056542605.1 Ruegeria sp. AB8 | reverse complement strand
GCAACCCGCTACGACAGGTGCCCGAAGGTCTTCCTGTCAGCAATCGCCCTTGCAGCACTCGTTATCTATTGGCTATGAGTCCTGACCCTAGGGCGCGGCCACACCATTCTAAAACAACGAGAAAGGATAAAACGAAAAATACTCGAAATCCGGGGCTTGCTTCACCGCAAATCCGACCCATAATCAGATGAACCAGATGCGCCAGATACTCACTTAGCTCAGACAGCCATCTGTCCCAAGATCCCTGACGACGGACAATCACCAGCCGTCAACGCATGAACCTCAGTATTCTGAAAATGAACTGCCAAGAGACCCCTCATTGCAAAAGTAGGATTTGCGGCAACAGGCGCCCTCCGTCGTTCCTTCGACAGACATCCCTGCACGCTAAAATTGTGGTAGGTTGGTCACGAGGACATACTGGCAGGAGGTTTTCCGTTGAAACCGATATCGCTCCGTCTTGCAGTCACGTTCATGACAATTGCCGTCTCGGCAGGTTCGCTGCCTGATCAAGTTAAGGCGTTGTCATCGGATATCCCCGCCTGGTTGCAAAAGCATGTGGGCACGGGCGATGGCCAAATAGCTCCGATCGTCCTGAAAAGGGCGCGGGATTTGTATCAGGAAAAAGTGCGGCAGGGCGTGGTCAGAAACCCTTGCTATCTTGCAAAGGATGCAACCCGGCCCAGTACCGCGCGAAACGGCAATCCGGGACGTCGGTTTTATGTCATCTGCGAGTCTCGGAGATCTTTCCAGGCCGTCTCGTCCGGCTACGGGAATGGGCGCAAACTGCAACGCGCCAATTTCTCGAACGGTCGGCAATGCGCGAAGAATTTCAGCAACGCTGAGGGGTCGAAACTAACCGCTGGCGGATCCTACGTGACCGCCGAGACACGAACATCATTCAAAGGCTATTACAGTCATTCCGGTCAGAGGAAACCGTTCTATCGGACGTTTCTTTTGTTTGATGGCGAAGGCGAAACGAGCAACGCACGGGAGCGCGCAATTGGCGGACATCCTGCCGTTTTCCTGAAGTGGCAATGCCGGTTCAAAAATCCGCAAAGCTCTCATGCGGATGATGACGGCTATGTCCCATACGGAAGGCTCGTGAACTATGCCGGGGGCCGCAGCAACGGGTGCACGACATGGTCGCAATCCGCCTCGAAAGAGATTCTGGCCCTGGTGGAAGGGAACCCGACAACCCTCTACATCTATCCGGAAGGCAAAGACATTAACGCCGTCGCAAAGGCGGTCAAAAAGGGCAAATCGTTATCTGGGGCGGGGGTTTACTGGAACGCCGCCTGTCTACAGGCAATCGGTGCTCCGAAGTTCTGGCCCAAGCGTAGCCTCCAACCCATCATAAACCAATGGAGGGATTCTTTGCCCAAGCAGCCTCCATTGGAGTTGCCGATCTGCAAGTAAGGCGGGCGGGACGAAGGCAACGATACATTGGTTTCGCGGGACAGCGCTGAAGTGCGCGATCCTTTCCCGTTTGTTCGATATGGTCCAGTTGGAGCAGGCTCGTCGCTTGACGCCATCCGGTCGGCATGGTCGCCCACTTTGGGCGACCATCACTTACCAATCGCTTTGCTGCGGCGGGAAGTGCGCCGGAGATCGGCGGCTACTCAACCGGCGACCAGTCCGGGCCGGGATCGTAGATGTTGATATCGGCAGTGGCATCGAGGGTCTCGGGGCCGAAATCGGCCTCGTAAACGATACCGTTTTCACCGACCATGAAGGAATGGATGCCTGTTTCTCCGTAATCCGAAGGCACTGCAAGCAAGGCATGTCCGGCCACGAAGCGATCCCCGACAAAGTACGAGTAGGCTCCGCCAGCCGCATTCGCCCCCTGTTCGTGAAGGATGGTGAAGTAATAGCCGAGGAATGGTTCCGCCTCATAGTCGGTCTCACCGTCGCTCCACCCCGAGGCGGCGGCTCGGGCAAGTGCCGCGCCGACAAAGCTGTCGTCTTCGGGCCAGAAAAGTCCGTTTCGCTCGCCCGGGTCGGAAATGATCGTCTGCGCAAATTCCATGACGCCGTCACCGTTGTGATCCACCAGCCGGAATGCCGCCTGTAGGTCGACATAAGCCTCCAGCAAATCAATCACTTCCAGCTCATTCAAGCCGATTTCCCGGGCCGAAAGTTCTTCGATCCCGGCCTCCAGGTCAAAACGCCAGCCGTCTTCCCCGCGCAGGATTGGAATCGGGAAAGGCCAACTGTCTTCACCCAGCAGAAGAACAACCCCATCATCCTCGGGCTGAAAGCGGTACCCTTCGGCGTACATGCCAAGAACTTCCTGCCTTCTTTGCTGGTCTTCTGCCGGATCTCCCGATCCGACCAAATCTTCGGCTTCAGGTCCGAAAATTTCAAGCAACTTACTCTGATCATTTGCTTTCAGAGCATCTGCGAACGCGTCCAGCGCGCTTTGCGGAGTATCAAACCGGGCGCCGTCAGAAAGCGCGACGCCTGCGGTCGCAGCGAGCAAAACAACTGAAAATACCGATATACGCATCTTACCGTCTCCGCTTGCCTTTGGCGGCGTGCCCTCGCTTGGACGCGCTGTGAGTTCTGCTTCCGGACGCCTTTTTCTTCATCGCTTGCCCCCTGGACGCACTGGGTTTGCGCTGCGCCGTTGCGGCCTTCTTCGCCTGCGGTTTTCTGGCTGTCTGCGGTTTTTGTGCGACAGGCCGTTTCGCCGCATCGGGTCGTTTGGTCCGATCAACGGCCTGTTGTTTTGCAGCGGCCTTGTCCCGGTCGACGTTGCCCCGGTTTATCTGCGGCAACGGTTTTTTCCCACCGCTCCGATTTGCCAGAGCACCACCGGCCACGGCCCCTGCACCTGCGCCAGCCGCAACGGCAGCCGCCGCACGGTCGCGGCTGATGTCCGCGGCGCCGGACTCGCGGCTCAGTTTTGACCGCAATTCATCCGTGCGACCCTCGGGGCGGTTGACCGGCAAATTGCCGCGACCCCCTTCTGGTCTTTTGTGATTGGCGATTTTGTCTCGGGCTTGCTGCTGACGGCCAGGATCGGGTTTCCATCCGATATCCGTGCGGTTGCCCAGATCAATGTTGTTGCCGATGTTGACGTTTCCATCGACGTCAATGTCGATGTTCGGGTTTCTGTAAATCGGGCCACCGCCCCAGCCACCGCAGTTCCGGCACCCCCAATAGCCATACCAATCGTCGTCGTCGTCAAAAATCTCGTCGATCAGGGCGACGGTGCCAAATGTCAGCAGGGCCGCGCCTGCAACGTCCCCCACCGACGGTCCCGTATAGACGGTCTCAGGGTTATACTGCGGGACGTATACGGTTTCCGGCTCTGTCGGTGTAATGACAACCGTGTCTTCTTCCGTCACCTCGACAGTTTGCGCGGGCCCGGACACAAGCGCTCCGCTGTCAATCGCCTGGTCCCGCATGACTTGAACCGCATCCAGCACATCATCGGACTGCGCCAGCATGGCCGTTCCCACCGTCTCGGTCCAATCGACATGGGTGGCCATCTGACCGACGACTTCGGGAAACGCTGTCGCCAAGACACTGACCGAAGGATCCCAGCCCATGGCTTCAATTTCCGGACCAAGCTCGGAGGCGTCTCGGTCGGCGTTGTCCAGCAAATACCGTTCGGCCTTCACGATCTCCAACGGCTGCGTCGCCGCGACCAAAATCTGTATCAGCAGCGTATCAGGATAAAGAGCGACCGGAGCGACCAGGGTCTGCAACTCAGCATCAGTCAGAAGATCGGACGAAGTGGCCGAGGCGTTTTCCGTCGCAGCAGCGTCATCAGATGCCTCTTGTGCGAACAAGGTCGTAGATGCGCAAATACCGAGCGCAAATATTAGATATCTAAACATATTGCGATCCTTCAATTTCTTGAAGGATCACCCAAGACCGCGATTCTGGCAACCGGGCGGTCGAACAGGCATCTGTTTGAGAAAAAACCGTCTTTGGAGGCACGGACCGAAGCATTTGCTTCGCGCAACAAGACTGGCTTGGGCTTGGTCAGATTTTTGGCTGCTAGAAACTGATTTTTGGCGCGGCCGATTTATGGCTGGCCGCCAGACTTGTTGTCTAGTCTTTGTCACCGTCTCAAAGTCATCGTGCAATACGGCCCTTTTGAGTGGGAACAGACCTAGAGTACACGATTAAGTGGCGTGTTGGATCTCAGGGTCTGCCTTTGATCAGAAATCACGAGCGATCCGCCAATACCGATCATTTTTGCGGTGGAAACTACTGAGACCCCCGCTGGTCCAGACAATTGTTGCGCCTGAACCGAGGGGAGTACGGGACGCTGTACAGTGCCAATGGACAACCTGATCCGGTTGCCGGTCCGCAAATGCGCGATGCTCGGACGTCGTGGTCGTGACCTTTCCGTCCGAGATGTTGAAAACGGTGACGGCCTCTAAATAGCCGGTCAACATGGGCACCACGATCATTCGAGTATGAACGTCAAAATGGCTTTGGTTTTCTCTCACCAGTTCGTTCACGTGATGTCCCGTGTCCCGCCAGAAACCCGCACCGATGCACCTTTCGTGTCATCCAGCGAGACTTTGATCAGGGAAGGGCTGCCCATGTCTTCGCCCTGGCGAATGGTGAACCTGCCTCCGTGAGGCCATTGGCGGTCGCGCAGGTAGCCGGCAAAGGCTGCTGCAGCGGCTCCTGTTGCCGGATCCTCCAGGACGCCCCCCGAAGCGAACGCGTTGCGCACCACGAAGGATTGGTTTGCCTCGATGTGGACCAACATCACCGTCACCAGATCATGCTTTCGCATCGCTGCGCGCCCCATGTCCAGATCGTAATCCATTGCCGCCAGTTGCGCGCGATCCTTGAGCGGAAGCACGATGTGGTTGGCGCCGCCGTGGATATGTGCAGGTGGAAGCCGCGGATCGAGCTCTTCCGATGTCAAACCAAACAGCGCCATTACGTCCTGTTCTTCCCGTTCGGTCATCTCACGGCTTTTCGTGGGCGGCGACGACAGTGTTGCCATCATCCCATCGGAAGTGGCCTCGGCATCCACGGAAATCGTAGCGTCGTTCAGAACGAGCGTGTAGGCGCCAGCCCCGTTTCGCTCTCCCAAAGCCGCGCCGAGGGCGATTGTGGCGTGACCGCAGAAAGGCACTTCGGATTCCGGCGAGAAATAACGCACACGCCATGTTTTGCCTTCTGCGTCCTGCGCTGTGGCAAATGCGGTTTCCGAATACCCGACTTCGGCCGCGACCTGTGCCATCTCGTCTTCGCTGACCGTGTTCTGCAACAAGACCACTCCTGCGGGGTTTCCGCCTTCTGATCCCTGACTAAAAGCTGCAATTCGTTGAATATCCATCTGTATCTCCTGTTTTTTCTGAACAGGAATCTAGCTGACCGACAATAGAGTTGTCCCCGCAGCGTCGATTGCGGTTCAGGCTAAACTCTTTCGTTTCATTGCTCGTTGCGATAAAGTTCCTTCATGTCGAAAGAACTGGATCAGACAGACTGTCAGATTGTTGAGATCCTCGAATCTCGTGGCCGCACCAGTCTTGCTGACATTGGCAAGGAAGTGGGCCTTTCGGGCCCTGCGGTTGGTGAAAGGTTGCGTGGCTTGCTGGAAAACGGCTTCGTTACCGGCTTTGGTGCGCGGATAAATCTTCGCAGCTTTGGTTACGCAATTCAGGCGCTTGTGAGGATCAAGCCGCGCAGCGGTCAGCTTCATATCGTCGAAAGAATGATCGAAGACCAACCCCGCTTCATGTCCTGCGACCGGGTCACCGGCGACGATTGTTATGTCGCCCGGTTGTTGTTGAAAGATGTGGCCGAGTTGGATGAGATTCTTCTGCCCTTCCATGACAGGGCGGAAACCAACACTTCCATCGTGAAGTCTTTCGTTTTCGAACCCAGGCTGCCCCCTCTGGATTAGTCGGCCATCGAGGTCAAAATCGCCGGTTCGGAAGCTTGGCGACCAGTCATTTCCTGAACGCCCTGACCTCTTTTTAATGTCGATGGCTTTCCAGACAATGACACATATCGGCCGTGCGGCCGCAATGCGGACGAAGCGGTCGTTGCGCTGTTTAATTCATTCGATATTATGAATGAAATGCCAGGTTGGATGTCTAAATTGGCAGACGGGCTAGGGTCAGGACCCATTGATTTCCGCGTGGCTGCGTGAGTCACGGTTCGAAAATCGAGCGGTGACCATGTCTGATCTTTTTTGGCTGACGGATGCGCAGATGGCGCGTCTTGAGCCTTTCTTCCCCAAGTCCCACGGCAAACAACGCGTTGATGATCGACGTGTATTGAGCGGCATTGTCTTCATTAATCGCAATGGGTTGAGATGGCGCGATGCCCCTTCGGCGTATGGCCCACACAAGACGCTCTATAACCGTTGGAAGCGGTGGAGCGACAAAGGCATCTTCGCCCGGATGATGATGGGATTGGCGGCTGATCACGGCGAGACGAAAACTGTGATGATCGACGCCACCTACCTGAAGGCTCATCGTACCGCAACCAGTTTGGGCGTCAAAAAAGGGGGCGTGGACGCCTGATCGGTCGCACCAAGGGCGGCATGAACACCAAGTTGCATGCCATCTGCGACAGCCGGGGACGTCCGCTCAACCTGTTCATCACCGCCGGTCAGGTCAGCGATTACATTGGTGCGCAGGCACTGCTGAGCGGCCTGCCGGATGGCGATTGGCTGCTCGGGGATCGTGGCTATGACGCCGATTGGTTCCGGGAAGCGTTGAAAGACAAAGAGATACGCGCCTGCATCCCTGGCCGGAAGCAGCGGAAGAAACCGGTTAAGTACGACAAGCGTCGTTACAAACGGCGCAACCGGATCGAGATCATGTTCGGCAGGTTGAAGGATTGGCGGCGTGTGGCAACCCGCTACGACAGGTGCCCGAAGGTCTTCCTGTCAGCAATCGCCCTTGCAGCACTCGTTATCTATTGGCTATGAGTCCTGACCCTAGAAGCGCCCGTATGGCAGATACAAGTTGACGTTTCGAATAACAGAATCGAAATAGGTTCTATCAGCCAATGCAGACATTCGCGCAGCCGCAGCGAACGAACGTTTTGGTCCCCAAAATTGGTCGTTAATGGCAAGTACGGCGGATGACCGCATTGAGCCCAAAGTGGACGACTTGAAAAGGCAGTTTCACACTCAGAAGCAAGCCACTAGGGGTGGGCCTACATCGAATTTGGTAGAAAAAGTACAAGCCAAGGAAAAAAGACGATTATCAGGAGTCGAAGGATATCTACTGCCCAGAATGGGGTGACTCCTCTGAAAATTGTAGATGTGGAGACATCCTTAACAACACCCTTTAGCACAAACACATTCAAACCGACTGGCGGGGTGATCAGGCTGATCTCGGTGACAACGACGACGACAATACCAAACCAAACTGGGTCAAATCCGAGGCTGGTCACAACCGGAAAGAAAATTGGTACCGTAAGCAAAAGCATCGACAGGCTTTCAAAGACGCATCCGAGAAGAACGTAGACCAGCAGGATCAACACAATGACCAGAATGGGTGACAAACCTTGAGATAGAACGAAGTTACTGAGCGCTTCAGGTAACCCGGCGAGATTGACGAAGTTCGAAAAGATCCACGCTCCGATCAAAACCGCAAACAGAGTCGCTGCAGTTTGCACAGTTTCAATCAAAACCTGCATGGCCGATGAAAAACTCAAGGTCCGTCGAGATAGGGCGATAAAGAAAGCGCCAGCAGCCCCCATTCCCGCGGCTTCTGTCGGAGAAAACGTTATATAGAAGGGCCAGACATCCAACACACCATAGAGCCCGCCAATCACCAGGAAGAACAGCAGGAGCACCGCCCAGATATCCTTGAGCGACAAAAGCCGCTCTCTCCAAGAAACCCTTTCACCCGCCGGTCCAGCATTCGGGTCTCGGACCACCGAAAACCGGACGGCCACCAGATATAGCAGAACGCCCAGAAACCCCGGCAAAACGCCGGCGATAAACAGCTTTCCGATGCTTGTTTCTGTCAACAGGCCATAGATGACAAGGATTACCGAGGGCGGTATCAGGATGCCTAAGGTGCCGCCCGCCGCGATTGAGGCCGTCGCCAAACTGTCTGAATACTTGTATTTTCGCATCTCAGGCATGGCGACCTTCGACATTGTCGCGGCTGTGGCGAGTGAAGAACCGCAGATAGCAGAGAACCCTGCGCAAGCCACGATCGTCGCCATAGCCAATCCACCGCGCATATGGCCGAGAAATGCGTAGGACGCGCGATATAGCTCTTTGGAAAGGCCACCTTTGTTCACAAAGAGGCCCATCAGGATAAAAAGAGGTACCACCGACAAACCATAATCCTGAGCCGTGTCGATTATCAGTCGGCCCACCATCGAGATAGCCGCGCGAAACCCGCGTAACTCCATAAATCCAAGAAAGCCAATGAGCCCCATGGCAATTGCAATGGGCATGCGCAAGAAAACGAGTACTAAGACCGCCCCCAGCCCCAATAACGACAAAGTCATTCGGAGGCCTCGTTTTTGAGGAACAGGCGCACAACACTACGCGCCAGAAAGGCAATTGAGGTAAGACCAACAAAGATCGCGATAAACCATCCGACATAAAACTGTGGTAGCTTCAGGTACTCTGTAACGTCGCCATATTGACGTGACCGTTCCGCAAGTTCCCAAACCCGAATTGCCGGCCATATCAGAACGATCCCGCATATCGCATCAATCAGGCTGTCACGCACCAGGGCCATTCGTGCGCTGAAGAAAGGGTCAAGCAAGTCCACAACGATGTTCTCACCTTTCCATGACACCAGAGGTAAGGCAGAAAATACGATGACTGCCATAAAAAGCCGGGTCAGTTCGGTCGCACTTTCAATTGGATTGTCCAAAGCGCTCCGCAAAATTACGTCCAGGAACGTCATGCACATCAATACGAATAAAGTGCCCGCTGCGATCCATGTCGGCAAATGAATAGCAACGTACCAAGGATTACGCAGCCTCTGTTTCTGAATGTAAGCCATGCCTGCCTCGCAAAACTGCGGTCCCTTTGCTTGGGCCCGCAGAATCTCTTTTTTGAGTTCAGTTGCCCGACATCTGCTTGGCAATGAAGGCTTGCACTGCAACTGCGTCGATTCCCTTGTCAGACACCTCGGCAAGAACGTTTTCGATTATCGGGCCTGTCATTTCGTTCCAGGCTGCGACGTCAGCTTCGCTGGCTTCCGTCCAGGAATTGCCCTCATTGCCGTCAATGGTTTCGATGCCGATCCGGTCAATCTCGTCCCACATGCGCCCGGCCACCTGAGAAAGCGCTTCGCCTGCTATTGTATCCAAAGCAGCACGATCTTCGTCTGACAGGCTGTCGTATTTGTCCTGATTCATCACGATTGCAAACGAGCCGCGATAGAACCCACCGGGCACAGAATAACTGTGCGGGGCAACCTCAAACAGCTTGAAGCCCGCGCGGGCCTCCATCGGCATCATGACACCATCGGCTGCCTTGGATGCCAATGTTTCATAAACTTTCGGTGCTGGTACCCGGATACCGGTAGCACCGAGCGCTGCGCCCACGTCACCTGAAACCCCGCCTCCAAGCCGCAGCTTCATGCCAGATATATCATCCAGCGATGTCACCTTGGTTTCGGAATGCAGGATGCCGGGACCGTGGGTCATCATTGCAAGAACCTTTACCCCGTCATGCTCGTTTGCCGTGGCAAGATACTCTTCATATGCACGCCAATAGGCCACCGATGCGGCCTCGGCATTGCCTTCGTAGCCAGGCAGTTCGATCATTTTGGATGCCACAAAGCGCCCGGGATTGTAGCCGTGAAAAATCCACGTGACATCGGCCACCCCGTCTAGAATAAGGTCGAACTGCGCTGGCGGCGCCCCCAATCCGTATTTCACCTCTGCGCTCACACGACCATCTGAGGCCTCTTCGAGCATTTTAGTAAATTCAGGCCAGAGCTTGGCGTTCATGCCATGCGTTGGCGGCGCCCATGATGAGATTGTAAGAACAGTATCCTCAGCCCAAGCTGCGCCTGCCGTCAACGAAATTCCAATGGTCAGCACCGTTGATCTGATGAGATGTTTCATGATTCCTCCCAGTTTTTCTTAAACCTACCGCTTCCGTGGAATTGCTTACTGTGTTTTAGATCTTTTTGTCCGCTTGGTGGACAGGTGTGCCTTGCGCCATTTGCGCAGCTATCTGCTGGGCCAAGTCCTTCATTGGGCCGGCATAACGGTTTATTGCTTCTGTCATTGAAAACGCACTGGCGATCCAAATGATGGATAGGCATCCAAGGACACGATCCTCACAGATGATTGGAACCGCCAAACTTGATGTGTCGGGTCGAAAAGTGCGTGGACTACGCGTCGCGTATCCTTGTTTGCGGTATTGAACGAGGCGAGAGGCAATCCAGCTTTCCAGCAAAAATCGCTCGTCTTCGGGGTCGTTATTGTTGCGCAGCAGGTCAAGAATGATGCTTCTTTCCTTGTCTTGCAAGAAGGCCAGAAAAGCTCGCCCAGCCGAAGACCTGAGTATCGGTAAGGATAGTCCGGCCATGTTCCGATCAATCGAGAACAAACTGCGCCAATGCGTGGTTTCTTCGATGACCATGTGCATATCTCGGTAAACCGAAAGATCGAGCGGCCATGAATGTAAGTCGGTGAAATCTGCAAGGCCCGGGCTTGCGACACGGCACAAGTCCGAGTGAGCAGCATAGTTGCCGCCCAGACCGGAAGCACGAGGTGATACTCTAACCCGGGAGTCGGATGCCGACATTAGAATGTACCCTGCTTCCTCCAGAGTGTGGAGCAACCGATAGACCGTTGGTCTCGGCACGCCAATCGCAGCAGCGATTTCGGCAGGCTTAGCCGAACCCTGAATGTTCACGAACCGTAACAAGTCCAGACCGCGTAACAAGGCACGAACGCTGGGTTGGTTATCTGCCGCCATCCTTATCCTTCAAACTGTCCTGTTAAACATTCTCAGGTGGCGACGACCTTTTGGTCAATAGCACCGAAAATGGACTGGCCAGATGGATCGTGCATCTCGAAGCGGACTGTATCCCCAGGCTCCATAAATCGTGTCTCTGCCTTACCATTGGCGATGGTTTCGATCATCCGCTTTTCGGCAAGGCAGGACGATCCGACACATTCATGATCGGTGTTCGACACCGTACCCGATCCAATGATGGTGCCTGCGCGCAATTCTCTGGTCTTTGCGGCATGTGCAATCAACTGTGCGAAATCAAAATTCAGATCGATACCAGCGGGAACCTTGCCAAAGGATTTACCGTTGTACACAGTTTCGAGCGGCAGGGTAACTTTTGCTCCGGTCCAGTATTCACCCAATTCATCCGGAGTGACGCAAACAGGCGAAAACGCACTCGCAGGTTTTGACTGATAAAAGCCAAAGCCCTTGGCCAGTTCAGGTTTCATAACATTGCGCAACGAGACATCATTGCACAGCATGATCAGTTTGATGTGGCCAGCCGCCGCCTTGGCAGAACATCCGATAGGCACGTCATCGGTAACCACGGCAATCTCGCCCTCAAAGTCCAGTCCCCAGTCCACGTCAATGCAGGGAATGTCATCGGTCGGTGCCAGAAAATAGTCGCCGCCCCCCTGATACATCAGAGGATCGGTCTCGGCTCCGGGGGGCATGTCAGCACCGCGGGCTTTGCGTACCAAGCGCATATGGCTGAGATATGCACTTCCGTCAGCCCATTGATACGATCTCGGCAACGGACTGGCCAATTGGTCCGCGTCATAGGCCATAGTCTCGATCTCATTTTGTTCGACCAAGTCTGAGATCTTTTTCAGCGCGCTGGCCGAACTTTCCCAGGTTTCGATCGCTTGCTGCAACGTTTGCGCAACTGATGCCGCAGATGCCATTCTGGTAAGGTCTTTTGACACGACGACAAGTGATCCATCACGACCACCGGATTTAAGTGATGCCAGTTTCATATCTATCTTTCGTTTTTTTCGGCTTAAAAAGGGACAGGGCTTGTTCTGGAAGTTCCAGGAGGGTTTCCGCGACAGCCGCGACGTACCGGTCGGGTCGCACCCAGACGGCGTTTGTTCCAATATCTGAGAGCACGGCGTCCAGCTGGGGGTGATCACGCGCATTAAGTGCGACAGCATCATCGCTGCATTCCGGCATTGAGGCGCGGCTGACAAGAAGGTGCTTGTGTCCAACAGCATCGTCCAGCAGCTGTCCGTCGGTATCAAGGTGCACTTGGGGAAAGGGACGCCCGACATAAGGGTTGTTTGTCTGCACCTGCAACAGTGCGCTCTGACCAAGCTTGGGCGCAATAGATCGCATGGCACCTGAACGCGAACTGTCTGCAAGTTGCAGGGCACTTTCCCGATCAAGCGAGTTGATCAGGCCGCCCAGACGAACCGCAGTTTCAACATAGCTGCGCGCGTGGGGCTGTCGTTCATCCTGATAGCTGTCAAAGAGCATCTCTTCATCGCCGCCATTGAGTGCTTTGACGAGCTTCCAAGCCAAATTCGCGGCGTCTCGAATACCGGTGCACATTCCTTGGCCCATGAAGGGTGGCGTCAGGTGGGCGGCATCTCCGGCAATCAGAACCGGTCCCTTTCGCCAGATTTTCGCGACCTGTGAACGGAACGTATAGACAGCACTGCGCTCAATCTCGGCGTCGTCAGGCGTAATCCACCGCGATAGCAGATCCCAGAGACTCGAATGTTCCATTATTTCGGCGTCGGTTTCACCGTCCAAAGCCATGATTTCCCAGCGGCGGCGAATACCGGGGGCCCGGCAATAAGTCATCGGTCGGTCTGGGTCGCAGAATTGAATGGAATGATCGCCAAGCTCTGGCATTGGATGTTTGAGACGCAAATCGACAACCAGCCAGCGTTCTTCAAACCCCAGATCTTCCATTTCGCTGCCGATCCAGCGACGCACGGACGAATTGGCCCCGTCGCAGCCAACAACGTATCGAGCTTCAATGGTGGACTTGCAGTCGTTTGTCTTATCCAGTGCGGTTAACTCTACGCCATTCCCTGTGGGTTCAAGATTTACTACGTTGTGAAGTTCCAGCGTGGTGGCCGTCGGGGAACGCGCCAGTTCGGCTCTCAACAGCGTTTCGAGATCAGGCTGATGCAATCTGTAGCTTGCGTGCCACCCATGTTTCGTAACGTTCTGCGGTCTTGGCCAGTCCAGCAGCAACTCATTGTTTTCATCGACGAACTTCATGCCCGGGTTGATGTGCACCAGCTTAAAAAGCGCGTCAGCTATCCCGACGGTCTGGAAAACGCGCATCACTTCGTCATCGAAGTGCACGGCGCGGGGCAGATGGTACATCTGGCCTTCGCGATCCAGAACCACAACCGAAACACCGCTTTTGGTCAGGAGGTTGGCAAGTGTCGCGCCGGTAGGACCAAACCCGATAATCGCAACGTCATACATCGTTCAGACCTCGGGGACTTGTCCGTAGAGCCACGGGCAATTCACAACGTTAGGTGCCCGATGCCCCGCGGCTGCGGTTGCCAATCGCTTATCCCGAAAGGCGGCGCGTTCCTGTTCGTTCAGGTACAGCCGTTCGTGGCCCCAAAAGCTGGGCCCGACATTTGTTTCACATGCCTCCCAGGTGGATGGGTCGATGATCCTCCCGCCCCAACCGCTTTCCACGAAAAAGCCCGACGGCGTATGGGCATAAAAGCTTGTCATGTAATCATTTGTGTGCCGCCCTAATGTGTAAGCGATTTCGGCAAGACCAATTTGCGCCAGGTCATATCCCTGGCCCACGTCGTCCAAATTGTCGTACTCCACCATAAAGTGATGAAACCCTGCCTGCCCTGACCCAACGATAGCAAAGCTGTGATGCCGGCCATTGACATGAAAGAAGTAGAGAGGAATTGGCTTCAAGCCGTAGTCGCTCAAATGAAAGCCAAGAACGTCGCGATAGAATGGCACAAGCGCTTCGGCGTCGGACACATGTAAAACAGCGTGCCCCATGCCATATGGGCCGGTCTTGAAACCCTCAATTGGTCGACCCGGGATAAAGGGATCTGTTGTTTTCTCCGGCTTCCAGACGAACTCAAGACGATTCCCGGCAGGATCGACACATGTAGTGATTTCCGTCACATAGCGGCGATCGGCCAGTCCGCGATCCCCTGGGGTCACATTGTGCCCCGCCGCCTCCAGTTTGGTGGCAAGCCTTTCCAGGTCAGACTTCTCGCCAACCTCCCATCCGATGTAGGCCAGAGTATCGCCGGGCTCGTCTGATATGATTAACCGCTGGCGCTGATCATCCATCCGAAACGCCGTATTGCGACCCCCGTGATCCAAAACCTGCATGCCCAGCATATTGCCGGCGAACTGCCGCCAATCGTCTGACTTGTTGGAACGAATACCGATGTAGCTTAGCGCGGTGATCATACTAATCTTCTCCCGAAGATATTGCTTCCCCAATTCACGGTAATAAGCATGCCACAAAATACTTTTGTCCATCAGATGGACAGGAGGGACAGCAATGTTCCGCCTGGCTGGCTCCTTTAATTTGGATGCTCGTCTTAGACTACCAATAAACTACAGCTCAGAAGAAGCGAACCGTGCTCTGTCGTAGTGCAGCAATGCTCTACTAACTTGGAGCGAATATCGCTGACGGCCGCCGCAATTAGAGATGGATAATTTATTTTCCCGAGGCCCAAAAAAGTTCGAACGCCTTCGGCGATTAAGTTCCCATCAATTCACCCGAAGCATACGGCAGCTTTGTCCGCATAGCGGTCGCTCGCGATATGCAGGCGAATGCCTGCACCGAGCCCAATGCGGACATAGCCAGGTTCTGAAACTCGGTCATGCGCTTTTCCAGCGCAAATTGAGTTGAAGCGCCAAGTCCCATATCAATGCATCTATCAAACGGCCGATTTGACCAATGTGCAAAGCCTCATCTCGTACGTTAAGCTACGAAGTAGGATGTTATCTCGCCCACCCCCTTCACAAAATGAGTTTGCGGTTCCGCTTTGGGCAAATGGTCACCCAGCGCGTCCTTGGTTTGGGCTGAGATGTGGATGTGACCCGACCTGCCTGTAGCTTCGAGGCGGCTGGCAAGGTTCACTGTTTCACCCCAAACATCATAAATTGATCGTTTTCGCCCGATCAGTCCAGCAATGACAGGCCCGGTATGGATGCCTATGCGGATTTGCAGGCCCGCACTACTAATTGCGCTGTCAGACATCGTCCCGAGGATATCTCGCGCAAAGTTTACAGCCGCATGGGCATGGTCCTCCCGATGTAGAGGGATACCCGATGCCGCCATGTAAGCATCACCAATCGTCTTGATTTTCTCGATTCCGTGATGGGTGGCCAGGTCGTCAAAAGCAGTAAACAAATTTGACAGCTCGAGGATTAAATCGCCAGCGTCCATGCGGGCCACTAGCGGTGTAAACTCTACGATATCAGCAAAAATTATGGTGGCGCCGGCGAAACGATCAGCGATGTTTGTCTCGCCATTGTTTAGTCGTTTTATGACCGGCGCGGGCAGCATCGAATGTAGCAGCGTGTCGGCCCTGTCACGTTCGTATTTGATCTCATTCGTGTATGCTAATTCCTTTGCGCGCCAGCGACTGCGTTCCATACAGGCATCGACGCGTGCGTGCAGCAACACTGGGTCGATAGGTTTTGGCAAATAGTCTTCAGCGCCTACACTGATGCATTTGGCGATTGCGTCCGTCTCGTTAAGGCCCGAAACCATGACCACGGGTATTTCCCGCCAGGACGGGTCTTCTTTCATTCTTTCCAGGACTTCGATTCCATTCACCTCTGGCATAAGAATATCCAACAGAACAAGGTCGAACCCTTCGCGTTTCAGTGACACGTAAGTTTCCCTGGCTGACCCGACCGACCGCACGCTGTGTCCTTGGCGCTCCAGCAGCCGGGTCAGGATTTCGCGATTGGCCGCCTCGTCATCAATAACCAAGATATGGCCAGTCAAGACTTCGCGATTGACATCCTGGATCGTAAGGCTGCGTTCAAGGCCAGCTGCCATTTCCTCGTCCCTGTTGCAGTCCTCCGCGTTATTCTGAATGTCTGAACCATCGATGGTGCTGTCTATCTGAAGTGCCAGCTTACGAGCCTCATTCAGGATCGCGTTTATGTCCCTGCAAGCGGAAGGCTCGAGATCAACCTCGAAATCATCCAAGACCATTTCTGAATAGCCAATTATTGCATTGATCGGCGAGCGCAAATCATGCCTTAATTTCGCCTGAGCGTCTTTGTCGGTGGAAACTTGGTGCACTCCTTTACCCAAAACTTCGACCATCTGAACAAGGTTACTGGCAGCGACACCGATCTTCTGAAGATCGTCCAGCGCGGCATGTGGCCCAGTTCTGCGTACTTCCTCGATCAAAAGGCCATGAAATCCTACAATCGCCTCCGACGGACCCTTGAGGTTCTGGGAAATGCGGGTGGCTAGTGCCAACTTATCCTTTCGGTTCTTTGAAACCATGCCGTGCTACCTGTCCAGTAGTTTCTCGATGATTTCCAGCAACCCAGGTAGTTCAATAGGTTTGGTATAGAAATCATCGCAACCCGCATCCATGGCTTTGTCGCGATCACTTTGCATCGCATGGGCCGTCAAAGCGACAACTGGGATAGCTTGGGTGTCTGGGTTTGCTTTTATCTGTCTTGTCGCCTCCCACCCATCGATTACAGGCAGGCTCATGTCCATCAAAATTAGATCCGGTTTGTCCGACAGAGCCTGCTCAACGCCTGCCTGACCATCGCGAGCGGACACGGTTTGGTAGCCCTTTCTCTGCAGCCGGCGCGACAGCATGTCGAGGTTCATATCGTTGTCTTCTACAATAAGTATCTTCGCCATCACCTTAAACTTTCTGACCTATGAATAATCTTGTAGTTGGCGCTTTAGTGCAGCAAGTAGATCGCCTCGACCCGTATCGCCTTTGCGAATGACTTCCCCTGAATGGGCCTTTAGCCAATCCAGTTCGTCCCGCGAAAGGTCCTTGGACGTTGCTACGATCACCGGCAAATCTGCGAGTCCATCGGTGGCGCGAACTGTTTTAAGAACATCGAAACCATCCACATTTGGCATCATGATGTCTAAAACCATCAGTGTTGGCCTTTGAGATTTTAATTGGCTAAGTGCACCCTTACCGTCGGCCGCTTCTCGCACTGTCCAGCCATTCCGCGTCAATATACGGCGAAACAGGTTTCGTGTAGACATATCGTCGTCAACGATCAGAACGTCCTTGTTGCGTCCAGAGGCGATTGCGTCAAGCGTTGCGACAAGCCGTGCTGGATCAATCGGTTTAATCAGGTGTTCTATCGCTCCAAAGGCGAGGCCCATGTCGCGATCCGCAACAATCGTGGCAAGTACAACCGGTATCTCGCACAGCTTTGGGTCTGCTTTGAGTTCCTTCAACATCGACCAACCGTCGCGTTCAGGCATAATAACATCTAGTATTATGACGTCGGGCCTTTGCTTGCGCGCAATTTCTATGCCAGCCATTGCGTTCGGTGCTATCAAAACACTGTATCCTTCCTCACGCACGATTTGAGCAACTGCGTTCCTTGCGTCTTCTTCGTCATCCACTATCAGCACACGGCCCAAAGCAATTTCGGTGGACGCTTCACTATAATCGTTAACCAAAGCGGAAACAGCTTCGTAACGTGCGGGGATTTCGAAAGAAAAAGTTGATCCAACACCCTCTTCGCTACTAACTTTAATGTTTCCGCCCATCATGCGGGTAAATTCCTGCGCAATAGCGAGGCCGAGCCCAGTGCCTCCGAAATTTCGTGTGGTAGACTGATCAGCTTGGACGAATGCCTGAAAAAGCTTGTCGCGTTGTTCCGGAGTCATTCCGATACCTTCATCTCGCACCGAAAATCGAAAAAAATCCGTACCGTTTTTCTGAAGTTTAGAGACGATAAGCTCAA
Source organism: Ruegeria sp. AB8 (assembly GCF_056542605.1). NCBI lineage: Bacteria > Pseudomonadati > Pseudomonadota > Alphaproteobacteria > Rhodobacterales > Roseobacteraceae > Ruegeria > Ruegeria sp. AB8. The sequence goes on along the minus strand of NZ_JBQGAB010000040.1, from coordinate 2,618 downwards.
TACTGCCACTTTCGGTGAACTTTGCAGCGTTGGACAAAAGGTTGAAGAGGTTTTGTCGAAGCTTGGTTTTATCGGTTTCGATCTCGTCAGTGTCATCCAGATCAATTGAGAGAACCAGTTCGTTGCTATTCTTGCTCACCAGTGGCACGATCGTCGAGGCAACTTCGTCCAATAATGGCCTAAGCGCAAAGCGTTCTGGGTACATATCCATCTTGCCCGCTTCAATCTTGGACAGGTCCAGAACGTCATTGATAAGCGACAGCAGGTGCCGCCCAGATGCCATGATCTTTTCCAGATCGTCGGTAGCTGTCTCGAAACCCATTTCCTGCGCATCTTCTGACAACATTTCGCTATAGCCGATGATTGCGTTCAATGGAGTGCGCAACTCGTGACTCATGGAAGCCAAGAACTGGCTTTTTGCTGAGCTGGCGGCGATCGCCTGCGCGTTGGCTTCTTCAAGTTGTTCCTGTTTAGACTTTAGATCAGATATGTCGCTATAGATAGCGACCGTACCCCCGTCGGGCGTCTTGCGTTTCGACACCTGAATCCAGGCGCCGCCCAATAGAACTTCCTGGCGATACCCATCAGGTCTGTGATGTCGTGCAAGCCGCTCGCTAATCCATTCTTCGTCAGGTATATCGTTAGTTTCAACTGATTTTCGCTCTAATTGCAGCCGCAAAATGCTTTCCAACCGCGTGCCGGGCACAAGAACGTCTTCCACATGTGTGAAAATGCGGCGGAACCGATCATTGAAGAGTATGAGTTGGTCTTCGTTGTCAAACAGCGCAAATCCATCTGGAATTGTTTCAATTGCTGTCAGAATGGTATTGCGCTGCGCACGCGCCTCCTCTTCTAATTCGCGTCGTTTGTCCTGACTGTCTCGCAGCGCCCTCAGCGCCTGGGACATCCGGCCTAGCTCATCAGGGCCTTCAGGCGGTAGCGCAACATCGCGTTCACCGCGGATCAGGCCTGAAATCGCGATGTTGATTGCATGCAGTGGTACAACGATCGACCTCAGAGCACGCCATGTAAGAAGCGCTCCCAAAATCACAATTACAATACATGCGATGATCGCTCGGTTCATCGCAGCCCTGGCGGCGACAGTTGCTTCATTTCTGGTTTGATCAGCGCGTTCAGACAGGTCTTCTACCAATTGTGTCAACGTTTTGTCGACTTCGTCGCTTGCGACACGGGCCTGAGCGAGCAATTTGTTTCCCAGCACCCTGTTCCCATCGGTGTAGGCATCGGCGGCACGCATAGAAGTTTCGTGATAGGAATTTGCCTGCTCTTGTACAGAAGCTGCAGATTCGGGTGCAAAAGCCGCGAGTTGTTCGAGGCTGCCTTTGAGCTTCGCACTCGACTCATTGGCGCGCCGTTCCGACAGGGTCAGTAAGCTTACAGAAAGGTCCGTCAACCAGTACCTCATTTCCCCAAAATGACGGTCTGCCTGGCCTGCAACTTCCAGTCGGTGAAACTCAGTATTTGCATCTTGTATTCGGGCCTTGTTGCGCGCCAAGTCGTAGACCATCACGATGGTGCTAACAACCAAAGCGGCCAACAATAACGCGGACAATGATCCGATGCGTACCGGAATAGTGTTTTTGGACACCCATCCCCAACTATCGTTCGCGCCGGATTTTTGTTTCATTTAAAAAGCGTTATGCTAATTGCGCCGGCAAGATCACCAAGTTGCCCACCTTCTTTGGGAAAACCGGTCACGTCAGTTTCACCTGCTGGCGATCCGTGGCAAGAAAGGCAAGATTCAGAATAATATTCCGGGATCAACATTCGAAATGCGAGTGTTCCGGAAGCGTCAGTTTCTTCGAAAAATGGTTGCCCCGCGACCCAGGAAGAGTTCTTGAACTTTTCCTCGATAACCGAGTTTTCCCAAGTGTCAGGACGGGCCATGCGATTGCGCACAAGTTCCGAAGGCGCCGTTACCTTGACCGTGGCAGATGTACCGATTTCATCCGCGAACTGTTCATTTACCAATCGAGCAAAAACCGCTGGAATAAATCCTTTGAACGCCACTCCCTCTGCGTTTATTAACTCTTGGTTTGCGTCGATTACCGTGACCATAGCGTTCAGCTGCGTTTCCGTCAGTTTACGCTCCAATGGGTCCAGTCCGTCATGTAGCGGGAGTTCTCCATTGGCTGCCACGTACGCTTCAATTACTTTCTCATAAAATACGTCGCCGGAAAGGCCTTTGTCAGTAATATCTGGATCGTTGATCAATTCCTGGCTGTTCGAAACCACGCTTCTGCCGGCCCTTAAAACTGCCGCTAATCGGTTGCCTGTTTCAACTTGTTCTGCGGTTTGCGCTGCAACTCCATCTGAACTAACAGGATAGAATAAACTTATAATGACTGCTGTTCTAATTATTGGGTTTTTCAATGGAGCAACGCCTCCGCGCAAAGTCGAGTGCAATGACAATACGCTACAGTAGCAAAAATTCTTTAAACTGTCTTAGGAATTTGGTTCGACTAGGGTCAGGACTCATAACCAATAAATGACGGTTGCGGCGAGAGCGATGGCGGAGAGGAAGACCTTCGGGCATCTGTCGTATCTGGTCGCCACACGCCTCCAATCCTTGAGGCTGCCGAACATGATCTCGATGC
>NZ_JBQGAB010000039.1:0-20951 GCF_056542605.1 Ruegeria sp. AB8 | reverse complement strand
CTCTCGACGGACGAAGGCTTTATGTCACGACCTCGCTGTTCTCGACTTGGGATAACCAGTTCTATCCCGAGATCCGCGAAAAGGGCGGGGTGATGGTGATGATAGACTGCGACCCTGAAAACGGTGGCATGAAGATCAACGAGGACTTCATCGTGGACTTTGGCAAGGAACCGAATGGCCCGTCGCGCTGTCATGAGAGCCGGTATCCGGGCGGTGATTGCACAAGCGACATCTGGCTATGACTATGTATATCGTGACGATCGCGAACAGGGATGGCGCGCAATATTATGTGGATGCGCGGCGCCCACTTCTGGAAACGCTGAGAAAACATGGCGTCGATTTGCCTTTTGGTTGCAAGTACGGTGGCTGCATTACCTGCGCGGCAAAACTAAAAACAGGCACAGTCGATCAACGCCGACAGGTCGCATTAAACAATCGGCAAATTGCTAACGGCTATGTGATCCTTTGCGTGGCACGTCCGACATCCGACATCACGCTGGAGATAGGGGTCGAAAGCCATGACAAGCTGTACCGCAATCCGTTTCTCGACCCACTCAAACCCCACGAACTCAAGGCCGACATTGCGACGCGGAAGGAAAGTTAACCGATGCCCGAAGCAGACATCGATCGCATCTACGATTACGACCCCAAGTACCTAGCCGACATCCTGCAATCGGTCAAAACCGTTGCAATGGTGGGGGCCAGCGCGGACAAAACAAAATTCAGCTATGGCGTTCTGCGACAGCTCAGCGAAATCGGCTATGATATTCTACCGGTGAACCCCAACCCAAATGTTTCGGAAATCAGAGGGCTCAAAGTCTACCACTCGCTGGAAGAGATCGACAAACATGTTGATATGGTAGACGTCTTCCGTCCGAAAGAAGAGTTATACGGCCTTGCCGAGAAGGCTATCGCAATCGGGGCAAATGTACTTTGGGGTCAGATCGGCGTGTACGACGACAAAGCAGCGCAACTCGCCGAAACAGCGGGCCTTAAGGTCGTGATGAACCGATGCCCCAAGATTGAACTCTTCCGCCCTTTTTGGAAGCCGCGCCTGGACTTAAAGATATGATGGAAAGTCGATTGGTGGCGGCCTCTTCAGCATCTATTGAAGGTGCCAATTGAGACATTTCGCGTCCGGAAGAGAAGACACGTAATCCTGCCCACTTAACGAAACCCGCGTACTCTAAACCCAAGAATGACAGTTTTTTAGAGAACCAACGGCCACCTTGTCCGCGAGAAGATAATCGGGCCACGTCCCAGCGCCGCACAGCGGCGAATGACCGCGTTGAGCCCAAAGCGATTATTCATTGCAAGATGGTGCGCTGCGACGCAGCGACCGGCCGCTCTGCGCTTCAAAAAACGGATTTTCGGCCAATCAAAAGGCGTCGAAACGACGCGAGTATCACCCACGAACTCAGACGAAAATCAAGCGATGGCACCAGACCTTGAAGAACCGCATCTTTCGAGAAAACTACCATCTGCCCGGTGATCTCAGGCTTGCAAAACCTCACAAAAGCCAATGTCTACTTCGGGCGCAGCCAATCCATTCTGAAACAACGAGCAAGGATCAAACGGAAGACAATCTAAACCTGGCGCTTGCTTCATCGCAAATCCGCCGCGGATCACTGCAGCTAGGCGAGCCAGATCCTCACTTAGATCAAGCGGCCATCTGCCCAAAAAGATTTGACGACGGACGCCAGCCAGATGTGGCCGCTAAACTGCTTGGATAAATTTTGTGGCAAATGTTCCTGTCAATACACGTGATCTTTGGTGTTATATAGCGTGACGTACAGCCCTTCGATAAGTATCACTTAGGAACATCCGGACTCAAAAACCACGGCGCATTATGGGAGTAGCCAGATGGGTGTCGACAACGCTTGGTTACGGCATTTTGCCCAAATGTTCGCGGAGCGCACGGAAGATGCAAGTGAATTTGAGGAAGTCTTAAAAAGCTCTGGTCTGAAGCGAGGCGACTTGAAAGAGTGCACCAGAGAGATCGACCCGTTGAAGGAGGGTCAGTTTATTCGCTTGGCTTGTGATCATTTGAGAGACCGAACCTTCGCTACAATAGCTGGTTTGGCGTTTGATACGCCTCGCGACATAGTATGGTATATCTCAAAGTATTCACAGAATCTTAAAGAAGCCATTGAAAACGCTTCACACTACGGTGCTTTGGTTGATGAGAGTATTGAATACAGACTTGTCGAGTCAGAAAACCACGCTTCGCTCAGGATGCAAATTGTTAACGGCGAGCTCAGCAGGTATCATCGACGCACCGAGTTTCTCTTGTTCTCGACAATTTCATTGATGCGCATTGTTACGAATACTCAACTTCACCCTCTGGGAGTTCGGTACAAGCATGTAGTTAAGTCTTCGGCATCCGCAATGAAAAAGGCGGCGGGCTGCACGATTTCCTTTGGTTCCGAAGAAAATGAAATTAATCTATCGCTTGCATCGCTTGATCTCCCAATTCCAAGCTATGACCCCGCACTCAGAAACCATCTTACGGACTACGGAAACAACCTTTTGAGAATGCATGCCGCGAGTTCACTAGGGATACGCGGTAAGGTTGAGGCCCAGATATTGAATAAGCTCCCAGGACGAATGTTAAGCGCGCAGGAAGTGGCATCAAGCCTTGGGCTCAGCGCGCGTTCTCTCTCGCGACGTCTCAATGAGGAAGGCCAGAGTTTTCGTGGTATCGTAAAAAACATCAGATGCGATCTTGCGAAGACGTATCTAAAAGACGGGTTCGGCATCGGAGAAGTTGCATTCTACTTGGATTTTGCCGACCAGCCCGCGTTTTCCACTGCATTCAAACATTGGACAGGGCTAACGCCGCGTGAATTTCAAAAACAAAATTGAACCGACGCGATGTCCTGACTTCGACCTTCGCTGTTGGACCACACCTGAGAAACGCCGCTGTTTGATTAGTGCGTAATGTTGGAAATTTGGGTGACTATGCAGTTTGAAATCTGTGGTGCTCTCCACAAGACAAGCTCATCTTGCTCACCTTCTTCGATAACCATTGCAACAGCGCTCTTGGGGATTTTGGTTTCAAGGGTAATCGGAATTTTGGCCGTCGAACCATGACATCTAATTGCATAGTCCAATGCTGCATCAGAGCTTGTCGTCCAAGACAAGCCAACTTCTTTTCCCAGGCTTTGACCGCGAAAAACCGAGATTGCATTGGGAAGCCGATGCCACTGTTTCGTCGGAACCCAACATGATTTTCGTTTTTTAGCATCCATCGCGTGAACAAACATGGTGTGATCGATTTTTTCGAACCCACCCCATAAACCCCTCAACAAAGGCCAGAAATCTGCGCTGGAAATTTCATTTGCAAGCAACATTTCGACAACAGCATCTGCGCGTTGATCGGGTTCATAGTGTCTGTTCAAATGCATGTTTATTACTTCGACGGCACTGACTGCTTCGGTCTTCATGACTGACGCTCCAACTCTATCTCTGTAACTTGCAAGGCGCTTTGTTTGGCGCGTCATTCAATATTGGTTTGGCGTGTCCAATCACTCTTCTGAATTTCAGCCAAAAGTGTTCCTTTTTCGGCCAAAGCGAAGTGAAACCGGGCCAACCACAGTTGTTTCTTAGTTTAGATGCAGGGGGTAGGTCGGTTTCTGGATAGAGGCTTAATGCCAGAATTGCGGACTTAAGGTCATTCGCCGGAGAGCTGCTCTGACGGATTCATGGAAACAGTGGCAGACTGGCCACTGACAACACCGGAATTGTGGTTTGGATCCATTTCTCGTAATGTCTGGGCAGCATCATTTTGAAGCGTGAACGTATTTCATGACAGCTCTACCGATCTTTGACGCCGCGATTTGGTTTCTTATCCCTGCGTTGATAGTAATGGTCGCGCATCGAGGCGTTCATTTGCTTTTTCCAATCGAGCCGTCAGAGGAAACTTTGGAAGCCGCCAAGTGGGGGTCTGTCAGGATCGGGGCGGTTCACGCTCTCATTCTGGCGCTCGCCTTTTCCAGTGTGCGAGCAGAGTATAACGAATTGCAGGAAAGCATCGACAGCGAAGCGTTGGCCATCGAGCAACTCTATCGTGGTTTGCAAGGGTTTGGCACAGCTGAGGCTGAGGCGATCCAAGACGCGGTAGAGCGTTATACTAAGATGGTTATTAACGAGGAATGGCCGACCATGGCAGCCGGAAGTCCTCTGGAAAAAGCCGATTTACTGGTCGATGTAATATACCGTCAAATCATCGATCTGGCGGACAACTCGGACCGATCAAGCTTAGCTAGTGCGCTGCTGGACGACATTAACGACATCGAGAACGAGCGGGGTCAACGCAGTTTCGATATTGAAGAACCTATCAGTCCGATGTTCTGGATGATCGCAGTCGTTGGATTGGTGTTGACCTGCTTGTCGTTCTTTCCAATGCCGCACGGTTTGGTGCGTTCATCTTTCCTCGGTATGTTCGCGGGCATTAATGGCTTGGTGTTTTTTGCCATCATTGGCTTCTCCCACCCGTTTTCCACTACATTTCCAATTCAGCCGACACCGTTCTTGAAGGTGCTGGAGCGGACCATTGAAAAAGGCAAATAACTGCTTTCAATCCTGAGACCTGACTACCACAAGCGCGACCAATCGCGCCACTATCACAGCAAGGTAGAATTGCCCTATCAGCACCTGTACGACCGCTAAGCTGGCGATGCGCGCATTTTCAGGCGTGATGTCGCCATACCCAAGTGTGGTTAGGGTTACGAAGCTGAAATAGGTTGCGGCGAAAGCGTCCAGATCGGGGTCACCCTTCGCAAATCCAAGATCAAGCGAGACATCCCCAAACCCGACTAGATCATAGATTGCAGCAAAGGCGAAACCGATCAACAGATAGACACTCAGAGCGTTGGCGACCACTCTCCAACTCACGCCACCGGTTGCGCCAAAGATTCTTTCGGTAAGAACGAGTGTGAGGCCCAATGAGAATAACAGATCAAAAACGGTCCCAAGCCGCTCGAATATCGGACGGGTGTCGCCCGAAACTGAGTCGAAAAAGAAGGCGAGTAGACCGAATACTACCACAGCGATGAATGTCACACGACCGGTCGATGACGCCGCACCTGCTACGACAATGAGTATCAGGAAGACGCCTTCGAATACCTGCTCTGAGACTTGGGATCCCCAAAAGAACGGCCAACCAAAAATGATTAACAAAAGGCAGGCCGGAAGCATAAGCTCCCCCCACGAGGCAATCTTGGAGGTTACAGATTTCAAAGCGTTCATTACGCAAGCTTAGTACCGGTACTAGCAAAGCGCGAGCCCGTCGTAAGCAGTGAATGGCTAAGATTGTCTCCTGTCCACAAGGGGTCTGGAGGTGTTGAGCGCTCTATGAATGACGCGCAAATCCAAAGATTGGGAGTTTGTTGTCGAACGGTTGGTTTGTCCGCGAAGTAGACGTTGAAGTAAGTTGCAGCGAATGTCTGCTTCGAGCCCAAAGGTGACCTTCCCGCATTACCTTTGAATTAGCGAGAAGCAGTCTTGATGGGGAATTCGATTGGGTTTCTTATTGGCGTTTCGTTCGACACAGATTGAGCCGCAATCTTACCCCAAACACGAGTGCATTATCTGCTTTGTAGCCGGGGTTCTAAAGTCACTAAACGTCAACGGTCAAAGTTGGGTGATCAGATATACACAGTGGGTAGAACGCATCTTACGTCGTCCGGCCTTCTGATCCATCGGCGGCGGGTTCCGCCCAAGTCGCGGACACTGTGTGCAAGTCTTCGTGAAAACTCGACCGCCGAGCAAGGCTGGCAGTTGCTTCGCGTTCAGCAACCATGTCATTGCCTTCAGACCAACCTATTCTTCCGAACACCATCAAACCGCCTTCGAACGTTTAGCTCCCAGACAGAACGACACCACCGGTTCCGATAGTTACAATGCACAAATTTGGCATCACGCACTCAACCCAGCTATGCGACCCAACACAACGGCACTCAGCAAGCCATTTCCGGAAAGATACCCGCTGTCCCCTTTGCCCGACACACCAACAGCCGTGCCGCCGCCTGCATAAAGGTTGGTGAATGCGGAACCGCCCTCTTTGAGGACGCGCGCAGAGGAATCAACGCGCAAACCGCCTTGGGTGTGGAATAGGGCCCCTGTGACGCGGACGCCCATGTAAGGTGGTGCCAAAGGTGGCGGGTTGAAAGCCCGGCCGAATTGATCCGTGCCGCCAATGGGGATTTCTCGTATTGTTTGCTCCAAAGCCAAAGATGGTAGGCCTAGTGCCTTCGATAGGTGTTCGATTGTATCAGCGGATCGGATCGCACCTGTCTCTTCCGCGCGCTTGAAATCCTCGAACTGGCGCGCAATGGCAGCAATGCGGCCGTCAAAGATGGCGAAGGCTTCTCCGTCGGGCTGCGCCAGCACCGCGCGGGCGGCCTCAGAATAGCCTTGTGACTCGTCCCAGAAACGATGACCGTCGCGGTTCACCTGTATGCCGCCTTCGGTAATCACCGCCCAGGTTATCAGGATTCCATGTGGGTGCGCGACATTACCATGGCCTTGGTATGCCCCCAGGTTTTGCAGCCCGGCACCCAGCCCCTCTGCCCACAGAACAGCCTCGCCTCGGTTACCGCTATGCCCGAACCACAATGCATCTTCGATTTGCGGCATATGCTCGGAAACGAGGGCGGGGTTGCCACCAAAACCGTTGCAGGCAAGGATAAGCCGGTCGCAGGCAATGGTTTCCACTGCAGCGTCTGGGCCTGTTACGGCAACACCTGAAATCTGGTCCTGATCCCGATAGAGCGTTGTCGCGCGGCGATTGCAAATGATGTCCAAACCTTCTCGCTCGCAGGCGCTGCGAAGCGCGTCGATCAACTCTTGTCCCGAGCGTGTCGGCAGCCCGTGCATCCGACGGCGCGAGTGACCGGGGTAGTCAAAATCCGTGACAACCGAGAAGGGCAGGGCGTGGCGTTCAGACAGCCAGTCGATGACTTCCGCGGCATTGCTGGTCAACAAATCGACCAGCGCTTGATCGTTTTCGCTGTGGGCCTTCGACTGAATGTCGCTGGCAAAGAGTACCGCATCGTCCATGATCCCCGCGGCTTGTTGAACTTTTGTGCCAGAAGCAGGGATCAACCCGGCGGACAACGCGGTTGAACCGCTTGGAACCGGATCGGCTTCGATCACCAGCACGTCTTGTCCCGCCTCCGACGCCGACAGGGCCGCGACCAGACCGCAAGCCCCTGCGCCGATGATCAGGGTACCGGTCTTCAGATCAAACCGATCGGGTGCAACACTCTCAACCTTGGGCGTCATCATAGCGGGCCCCGGCATCGAGCATCTCGGCGGTTCCGATGACTTCGTTCAGACCGCCGAAGTCGAACATGTTCTGTGCGAAGGGCTTGTTCGAGCCATTCTCTGCCAGGCTCTGATAATAGGCCTGAGCGGTTTTGGCCAAAGCCCGGACGATCCCGCCGGGGAAAATGACGATGGAATAACCCTGAGCCTCTAGATCGTCAGCACCAAGTATCGGGGTCGCGCCGCCTTCGACCATGTTCGCTAACAGGGGAACGCGTGGGGCAAACCGGTCAGCGATGGACGTCAGCTGTTCGCGACTTTGGGGCGCTTCGAGGAAAAGTACATCCGCACCAGCTTCAAGATATGTTTCCGCGCGCTCGATAGCTGCGCTGAACCCCTCAACGGCGATGGCGTCCGTGCGGGCAATGATTAGCGTGTCACTTCTGGCGCGCGCGTCGGCCATCGCTGCTATCTTTCCAGCCATTTCCTGCTTCGGGATAAGGGACTTGTCCGATAGATGACCGCAGCGCTTCGGAAAGGTTTGATCTTCGACTTGCAGTGCGGATGCACCGGCTCGCTCATATAGTCGCATGGTACGCTGAGCGTTCAATGCGTTTCCAAAGCCGGTATCGGCGTCGATGATAACGGGTAACGAGACCCGATCGGCAATCAGCGTCATCGTGTCCGCCATCTCGGACGCCGTGGTTAGCCCGATATCGGGACGGCCAAGTCGCGTGTAGGCAACAGCCGCGCCGCTCAGATATAGCGCCTCGAAGCCAGCTTTTTCAGCCAGCGAAGCCGTCAGACCGTCATATACGCCCGGTGCAACCAGAATTTCTTTTTTTGCCAGTCGGGATTTAAGGCTCATTTGACTCCCTCCAACCAGTTCAATATTTGATCGCAACTTCGCTGATGGGTGACGGTGCCCAGTGACAGGAGTGTTGCGTCATGAACCTTTTGCCGAAAGGCGGCACATCCGTCTGTCAGCATAACGGTGTCGATATCCCGCAAATGCGCATCGCGCAGAGTTGAGGCAACGCCACCATTGGTCACGATGCCCCCAACGATCAGGTTCTCGATACCCAAAGCGCGCATCAGATATTCCAGCCGAGTCTGATAGAAGGCCGAGTAGGCAACCTTTTCGATGACGAAATCGCAGGGTTGCAACGTATCGACCAAACTGTGACCAAACCCGCCCGGCGCAAAGTCGCCTTTGGTCAGGAACGGGCGCAATTTCTTCAGGTGTGGCGCAATCAATGGCTCGCCGTTGCGGTCGGGTACCAGTGTGAACTGCGCCGAAAAATAGCGTCCGCCCGCGGCTTGCAACATTCGCGCCAAGGGCGCGATGCGTTCGGGAAGAGCCGCGATTTCTTGCGCCGACTGGCCAGCCCGGCCATAGGCTCCCTCAGGATGAATAAAGTCGTTCTGAAGATCGATAGTCAGCAGCGCCGTCTTGCGCGGGTCCCAGGTTTCTGGTTCGCTCATTCAGTCCTCCTCCCGTGGTTCGATAATCGTGTTGCCAAAGGAGTCCACGCGCCCTTGAAAATCCGGTTCGATCAGGACGGTCGTGTCCGGTTGCGTCAGAATGGCTGGACCTTTGACTAACGTGCCAACCGGAAGCGACAAGCGATCATAGATGGTTGTGTCATGCCAAGCATCTCCGAAGTGAACTTTCCGTGTCGACGAGGGCGTAGCACTGCCTTCTCTTGTGGGCGCAAGGGAAGAAAGATCGAATTTCGGTCGCTTGCCCGTTACAGAGCTACGTAGATTCAATATGCGCCGCACGCCGTTTTTCAGCAGTCTTCCATAGGTGGCTTGATAGGCCGTATCGAAGGCCTCTTCGATGTCGGCTTTGCTTGGTGTTGTAACCTTGCCATCTGTCATCGTAACAGTCAGCGGCACCGGAACGGTATGCGTTTGACCCACATAGGCCATGTCCAGCTCGAATGAGATCTCACGCTTGTCGAATGTGGTCCGCGATGCGTCAAGAAGCGCCATACCTTGGTCCGCGTGCTCTTGCATGAATGTGCCTAAAGCAGCCTTGTCCAACTGCGTGACCAGAGTGTTGACCGTCTGTACAAAATCTTGCCGCATGTCGGCGATCACACAGCCTAGTGCCGAGGTGACACCGGGATAACGCGGAACGATTGCGCGGGCGATCCCCACTTCGGCCAGCATTGCCCCTGCGTGCAAAGCTCCGCCACCGCCGAACGGCATAAAGGCAAATCGTTTGGGGTCGAAGCCGCGCTCGATACTTACAAGACGGATGGCTCCGGCCATACGGGAATTGGCGACGCGCAGGATAGCCTCGGCGGCTTCAAGCCTGGACAAACCTAGCGGTTCGCCGACGTGGATATCGATCGCTTTACCAGCGGCCTCCACATCCAGCCTTTCCAGTTTGCCTCCGATTGGGTTGTCCGGATCGATGCGACCCAACACGACATTGGCATCCGTAACCGTGGGGCGATCATTTCCCGAACCGTAGGCAACAGGACCGGGATTTGATCCTGAGCTTTCAGGGCCGATATTTAACAATCCGCCCTTATCGACCCAGGCGATTGACCCTCCGCCTGCTCCGATGGTTGTTATTTCGATCATTGGACTGCGCACAACCATCCCAAAATCGATGGAGGTCTGGGCCGACAACATCGTCTGCCCCTGTGATATCAGCGAAACATCAAAACTGGTGCCGCCCATATCCCCCGTGATCACATTGTCGAATCCAGCAGATTGCGCAATGTAACCTGCAGCAATCACCCCCGCCGCCGGGCCAGACAGGGCCGTACGCACCGGAAGGCGGGACGCGGTGTTGACCCCCATTACCCCGCCATTGGACTGCACGATCATGAACTCGCCATCAAACCCGCCGGATTGCAAAGCGTTTTCCAGGCGGGTCAGATAGCCTGAGACTTCGGGTTGCAAATATGCATTCAGCGCCGTGGTAGAGAACCGTTCGAATTCACGGATTTCCGGTAGGATTTCTGACGAGGCTGACACATGCGGGTTCGGCCAAATCTCGCGTACGGCGGCGACAGCGGCGGCTTCGTTTTCAGGGTTGGCATAGGCATTGGCGAACAGGATTGCGATGGCTTCGCATCCTTGCTCTCGCAAGTGCTCGGCTGCTTTGCGCACGGCAATCAGATCGACAGGTGTGCGAATGGTGCCATCCGCCAGTGTACGTTCCGGCACCTCCAGACGGTCGCGGCGATCCACAACGGGTTCGAAATCCCCGCGCAATCCCCAGGTGCGCGGTCGGTCTCTTCGGCGCATCTCCAGGACGTCCCGCAGACCTGCAGTACAGATCACTCCTGTCTTGGCCCCTTTGCGTTCCAGCAGAGCATTTGTGCCCGCCGTGGTGCCGTGTACCACTACTGAGATCTCGGACGGATCATCGACCTCGCGCCCGATCCCGTCCAGGAATCCACCTGATTGATCCGGGCGTGTGGTTGGAACCTTTGCGACGGTTGCGCTCCCGTCTGCTTCGTTCAGAACAAAAACATCCGTGAACGTGCCCCCCACATCCACGCCGATCATACGTCCGGTCATGGCGCAACCTCCCGCCATGTGGTGCCGTAGACCTGATCCGCCTGTTCGGCACTCACAAGACCCCGAGCCACATCTTTGGCGATCGCTGCAGGAGCGCGGTGGCCCGCAGCGCCATAGCCGCCACCGCCGGGTGTTTCAAGGCGAACCGCTTGTCCTTGTTTCAATTCGATCCCTCTCATTTTTGAAACCAGTGGCGGTGCCTTCCACCCATCGTCTTGTTCATACGTGAAGACATTCATGGCCCCGTCGCCACCGTCGGCGATACCCTTCGGTGCGAACTTGCCGCGTTCGCCGAACAGAAACGCCTGAGCGCCGTTTTCCTCCAGAACTTCAATTTCATAGACAGCCCCAAGCCCCCCGCGATGCGCACCCGTACCTGCGCTGTCGGGGCGCAGAGCCCACTGGCGGAACATGACCGGATAGGCGGCTTCAAGAATTTCCATCGGCGGGATCGTCGCCGTCGAGATCGGAGCGTTACCGTGGTTCAGCCCGTCGCTCTCGACCGAGCCGCCGTGCCCCCCACCATAAAAGCTGAACATCACCCATGGCTGTCCGTTTGAGCGTTTTCCGGCGATAGAAAGCGCATTGATTGTCCCATAAGCGTTGGCGACAACCCGATCCGGTGCGGCGTTTGCGAAGGCAGAGAATACAACATCGATCATTCGCAGAATGGTTTCTGTGTATCCACCTGTCGGCGCGGGGAACTCGGCCGCCAATAGACTGTCTTCGGGCACGATAACTTCGATGGGACGCATCACGCCGGCGTTGGCAGGCAGCGCCGGAAAAACGTGTTTAACAGCCACATAGGCGGTTGCAACGGTCGTGGGGAGGGCGATGTTCACAGGCCCGGCGCATTGCGGAGACGAACCCGTGAAATCAAGCACCATTTGATCGCGTTTGATCTCAAGAGCGAGTTTGATGCGAAGCGGATCGTCTGTGATACCGTCATTGTCCAGGAAGTCTTCGGCCTCCCACCGACCGTCCGGCAAGTCCTGCAACTCAGATCGCATAAGCACCTCGGCCCGATCGCTGAGCGCCTCAAGAGCGGCTGAGACTGTTTCGGCATCATATTCGTCCAGCAGCTCGTCCATCCTACGGACCCCAAGATCCAGTGCACCCAGTTGTCCGTTCAAATCCCCCATCGCTGATTGAGGTAGGCGGGTGTTACGCAGCAGAATGTCAATAATGTCCTGGCTAACCTCTCCTTTGCGCGCCAGTTTTACCGGCGGCAGAACAAAGGCTTCCTGGAAAACTTCGGTCGCAGCGGGGTTGTAGTTTCCCGGCACCGCACCGCCTACGTCATGCCAGTGCCCAACCGACGCGAGATAGCAGAACAACTTGCCATCACGGAAATAGGGACGCACCAAACGCATATCAGACAAATGTGTTCCGCCGATATGTGCATCGTTGAAGATATAGATGTCGCCGTCTTCCAGATCCCCGTCAGCCGCGGCCTTTTCAATCACCGCTTTCACGGCAAAAGACATCACACCCACGAAGATCGGCAGCCCGGACTTACCCTGAACAAGAGTGTCGCCCGTTGTTGCAGAATACAGACCATGGCTGGCGTCATGCGCCTCGGCAATGATCGGATTAAAGGCCGCTCGAAATAGGGTTGCGTCCATTTCGTCAGCGATCTGTTCCATGCGGCCTGCAAGTACAGAAAGGGTAATTGGGTCAATCTCGCTCATGCCTGCGCCCTTGTTTCTGCAATGTCATTCCAGACATCCTGACGTGTGATCAGATCGTTCTGAATCTCGAACCGGTCGATGAAGCGAATGCCTTCGAATGCTGAACCATCGGTCCATTCACCGGACAACGTTCCCCGGCAGTAAACGATCGCAGCGTCGCCATCGCTTTGCATTGCGTCGAACCCCTCGTAGGTTTTCGCGATACGGCGATACCGGTTTGCCGCCCAACTCCTGAGGTCCTCAAGATCTCGCATGGGCGCGGTTCCGGGAAACTGCATCACGAAGTCCGAGCTGAGCCTTTTCCGGGCGCTTTCAAACGCGCGATCACTCGTTTCGGCCAGGAAGGCGCGCACGATGTGCTCGGGGTCTTGTTTGGCCCGAGCAGGATGTCTGCTCTTGCCGCCGCGATAGTAGTTCTGGTCTGAAATGTCGTGGATCACGACGGTCACAAGCTCTGTCGCAGCAGGCACTACGAATCGCACAGCATTGGTCAGCGCCACGCCAAGTCGTTGTTTTTCTTGCGCGCTATAGCCCTCGATCACATGCAATTCGACGATCGGCATGCAAAAGCTCCTCCGATTATTGTATTATCTGTAATACAGGTTGTTAAATTATTGTAAGACTATTTTGCGAGAAACAATAATACTAAAGCTTGATTTTCCAAGTTCCGGTTTTACGATTGAGGGTGCTGTGAAGGGGGAATCAACGGGTGAACAGGATCAACGCGGCCAATCTACCGGACGGGACCAAGGCGCAACGCGTCTACCTGCATCTGCACGATCAAATCACCGAAGGACAGCTTTCGGCGGGGGAAACCCTGCCCGGTGAGCAGCGGCTGGCCAAGAAATTCAGTGTATCGCGAGTGACAATACGACGGGCGCTGGACGCGCTTTCACGCAATGGCCTGATCGAGCGTCAGGCGGGTAGTGGTACCCGGGTTTCAGGCCAGTCCACCCTCGGTGCACCCGCAGCGATGGATTTCAATACGCTCATGCCGCAGCTGGTCGAAATGGGGCAGAGCACAACCGCGCGGCTATTGTCCTTTTCTTACGGCAAAGCTCCAGAGGTGGTGGCGAAGGCCATGGGGCTTCCGAGCGACCATCAGGTGCAGATCGCAACGCGGGTGCGTCTGACTGATGACGTCCCGTTTTCGCATCTGACGACCTATGTGCCGGCTGTGATTGCGCAGAACTACTCGGAAAGCGACCTCGCCACGACACCGCTGTTCAAACTTCTGGAACGCAGTGGCGTGCAGATTGAGCAGGCGCATCAGACCGTTTCCGCAACGTTGGCGGGGCCCGACGTGGCTGAGGCATTGGGCGTTGCTGTCGGCTCAGCTCTGCTATCGCTTAAGCGCATCGTTCGCGATGTCGAAGGAAATGGGGTCGAGTATCTTTCTGGCCTCTATCGTTCTGACATGTTTCGGCTCGAGATGCCTTTGGCGCGTGTTGGAACCGGTTCATCCCGGCATTGGGAGCCCGCGATCGGACGCAGCGAGGAGACCGGGAAATGAGCGCACCGCGCACCATGCTCGACAAACTCTGGGCCTCGCACGAGGTTCTGAGGCGCGAGGATGGTGTGTCGCTGCTTTGGGTTGACCGCCACTTAGTGCATGAAGGGTCGCATCATGCCTTTGCCAAGCTGGCAGAGCGCGGCTTATCCGTGGCTGAACCTGCTCTCACCTTTGCGGTTGCAGATCATTACGCGCCCACGAGAAACCGAGACCGGATTGCCGATCCAAAAATCGCCCGGATGATCGAAACCTTGCGGAACAACGCGTCGGACCACAACATCAGACTTTTCGATCTCAGCGACCCGTCGCAAGGCATCGTTCACGTAATCGGGCCCGAGTTGGGTCTGACATTGCCCGGGCTGCTTATCAATTGCGGGGACAGCCACACATCCACTCACGGGGCATTTGGCGCATTGGCTTTCGGGATCGGGGCTACAGAGGTTGCGCATGTGTTGGCGACGCAGACGGTCTGGCAGCGAAAACCCAAGGCCATGCGAATAAGCGTCGAAGGTCGCTTGGGATTCGGCGTCACTGCCAAGGACATCGCCCTGAACTGGATAGCGCAATTGGGCAGCGGCAGTGCGCAGGGCCACGCGATTGAGTATGCAGGACAGACAATTCGGGATCTGTCGATGGAGGGGCGCATGACACTGTGCAACCTCTCAATCGAAGGCGGGGCGCGGTTTGGCATGGTTGCGCCGGATGAGGTCACGTTTGCCTATCTTGAAGGACGCGAATACGCGCCTTCGGGCGCAGATCTGCAAAGAGCGCAACAGGCGTGGCGCGGCCTGATCACGGACGAGGGGGCCGTTTTCGAACGCGAGGTTAAGCTGAGCGCAGCTGACATCGCACCAACCGTGACGTGGGGCACCAGCCCGGAACAGGCCCTGCCCATAACAGCCAACATCCCCAGTCCAGACGCCACTGATCCAGCAAAGTCAAATTCAGCACAAGAAGCTTTGGAGTACATGGCGTTGAGGCCGGGGCAGCCTTTGGACGGTATCACGGTGGATCAGGTGTTTATCGGCTCCTGCACGAATGGGCGGATTGAAGATCTTCGCGAGGCCGCTTTGGTGTTGTCTGGGCGCCAGGCGCGTGTGCCGGGGCTTGTCGCGCCCGGTTCAGCGCGGGTAAAGGCGCAGGCCGAAGCCGAAGGGTTGGACAGGATATTCCAAGATGCCGGGTTGGAGTGGGCCGCGTCAGGTTGCTCTATGTGCGTTGGCATGAATGGCGACGTTGTGGCCGAGGGCAAGCGCTGCGCATCCTCAACCAACCGCAATTTCCGCGGACGTCAGGGGCGCGGCGCGCGAACGCATTTGATGTCCCCGGCGATGGTCGCCGCAGCGGCCGTAACGGGTACAATTACGGATGTAAGGCCGCTTTTGCAGGGCAGGGCGGCGTGATGGCGGGGTGGAGCACTCAACAGGGGCAGGCCCTGGCACTGGCGTTCGATAACATCGACACGGACCAGCTGATCCCGGCGCGTTTCATGTCAGTCCCGCGCAGTGAGGGGTATGGCCGCTATCTGCTGCACGACATGCGGCGCGACGACAATGAACGGCTTTCTGCGGATTTTCCGCTGAACCGCCACGAGGGGATCAGCATTCTGGTCGCCGGGCATAACTTTGGCAGCGGCTCGTCGCGCGAGGCAGCAGTTTATGCGCTGGTCGACGCAGGCATTCGCGCGGTCATCGCACCCAGTTTCGGCGACATCTTCGCCAACAACGCCATCAACAACGGCCTGCTGCCCGCTCGTGTCGACGCTGAGAAGGTGGCGCAACTGCAGCAGGCGCTGAAAGATGCCCCATACCTTGCGTCGATTGATCTGACCGAGAACCGCCTGACCCTCGGGGACATAACAGCGACCTTTGAGCTGGACGAAGGATGGCGTGTGAAGCTGATCAACGGCTGGGACGACATCGATCTGACCCAGCAACATACGCAGGCGATCAATGCTCATAGGGATAACCGCAACAAGACCGCCCCTTGGGCCTGGCCGAACAAACCGGATTAGGACAAGTCGCGCAAAGACGACGCAATACGGGTCAAGAGACCTGAAATTAGGGGAAACCAGGAAAATGCCCCTGAAACACGTGGAGGAATAACTATGAAGATGAACGCATTGGCTGGCCTTTTGGCAGGGGCCGTGATCGTCGCCGGAACGGCCAAAGCCGAAGAAACGATCTCGGCGGTTCACGCCTTTCCCGAAACGCTGATCTATACCCAAAGCTTTCTGGACTTTGTCGACAAGGTAAACGAAGCGGGCAAAGGGGTCATTCAGATCGACGTACGGGGCGGGCCGGAAGCAATTGGCATGTTCCAACAGCCCGATGCGGTGCGCGACGGGATCGTTGACATGGTTTACACGCCGGGCTCGTTCTACGGTGGCGCCCTGCCCGAGAAAGATGCGATGGTCGCGTCGAACCTGACCGCGATCGAAACCCGCGAAAATGGCGGAACGGAACTGATCGACCAGATCCATCAGGACAAAATGGGCCTGAAATACCTCGGCTGGTTCGACAGCGGCGTCTGCTACAACCTTTGGACCCGTAACGAGCCCAGTTTCGATGCTGACGGCAATCTTGAAGTCGAAGGGTTGAAGCTGCGCGGCAACAACGTCTACAACGCTTTCTTCACCAATTACCTTGGTGCGCAAGTAATCGACCTGCCCACGGGCGAGGTCTACTCGGCCCTGCAGCGTGGCGTCGTTGATGCGACAGGCTGGACCCAGATCGGCTTGATCGACCTGAAGTGGAACGAATTCCTGAACTATCGCATCGAACCGTGCTTCTTCTCGACTGATCTCGGCGTCATCGTGAATCTCGACCGCTGGAACTCGCTGTCTGACGAGGCGCGCACGATCCTGCAAGACATTGCGATCCAACACGAAAAGGACAGTGTTGAAGCCCTGCGCAGCAAACGCGACGAAGACTTTGCGGCCCTGGACGCTGCAGGCATGACGGTTGTCACGCTGGAAGGGGAGGCAAAGGCAAACTACCTTGCCGCGGCCCGCGAAAAGACATGGGAGCGTATGAAGGGCCTGATGGCCGAGCAGCCCGGCGGCACCGATAACTATGATCGCCTGATCGAGCTGTTCTACGATCTCGACGCTGCGAACTAAGACCACCGACAGGCCCGTTCCAGACGGACGGGCCTTTCACTACCAGGGGCAGAGCAGGCGGGATGATGAAAAGGATCTATGACGCAGTCCTGTTTGGCATGGCCATTATCGCTGGTCTATTGCTGGTTTGGCTGATGCTATCCGTCATCACGTCAGTTCTGATGCGCAATGCCGGGCTGCAACCCTTTGCGTGGCTGTTTACTTCTGCAGAATACGGGCTTTTGTACATGACCATGCTGGGCGCGCCTTGGCTGGTACGGGAAAAGGGCCATGTCCACATCGAACTGGTGACGGCCGCGCTGCCTGTTGGTTTGCGCCGGATTGTCAGCCGTACGGTGGCAGCCGCTTGCGTGCTGGTCTGCCTGATCCTCGGCTGGCAAGGGGCTGATCTGGTCCTAACGAATATCGAGCGCGGGGACTACGACACTCGCGCTTACTATTTCCCCCGATGGATGCTGACTATCGCCTTTCCACTATCGTTTGGAATGATGGCGATAGAAATTTCGCGCTTTGTCTTCGGGCCCGAGCTGATGCACAGCGGAGAAGCAGGGATACACGAGTAATGGAGTGGTACGAAGCGCTTGCCCTGCTGCTTGGGTCGATAGTGTTCCTGATGGCCATCGGAATGCCTGTGGCACTGGCTTTTCTTGCAGCCAACATTCTGGGCGCCTGGGTCTTTATGGGGGGGGAGCGCGGCGTCACGCAACTCCTCAACAATGGGCTGGGTGCATTGACCAAATACGCGTTGATGCCAATCCCGCTGTTCTTGTTGATGGGTGAGATATTCTTCCACACCGGGTTGGGTGGGCGTATGTTCAGCGCGATAGATAAGCTGCTTGGCCGACTGCCGGGACGGCTGAGTTATGTGACGGTTCTTGGCGGTACCGCGTTTTCAACGTTGTCGGGGTCGTCGATGGGCTCAACCGCGCTTTTGGGATCGCTCATGGTACCCGAAATGAACCGCCGCGGGTACAAATCATACATGAGCATTGGACCAATTTTGGGAACCGGTGGCTTAGCGATCATCATCCCGCCCTCGGCGCTTGCCGTTCTATTGGCCACGCTCGCGCAGATAGACGTCGCAGCCTTGTTGATAGCCGGAGTCATTCCCGGTCTGATACTCGCCTTGTTCTACATCGGTACGATCTGGCTCCAAACTCGGTTGGATCCCGAGGCGGCTCCTGCGTACGACGTCGAGCCTATGTCGTTGGCTTACCGCCTGAAACTGCTCATGACTGAGGTCGTGCCGATGGTTGGTGTCATGGTCGTGATTATTGTCTTGATGATCCGCGGCTTTGTCACCCCATCCGAGGCAGCAGCGTTTGGCGCATTGGGCGTATTGATCCTGGCCGCGATTTTTCGCTGCCTTTCGTGGGAGGCGATCAAAAAGTCGGTCATCGGTGCACTCAAGGTTACGCTGATGGCTTATTTGATCGTCTTCGGCTCGGCCACGTTCAGCCAGCTTTTGGCATTTTCCGGAGCATCGCGGGGACTGGTGAACTGGGCCATCGCGTTTGAACTTGCTCCATTGGCCATGCTGACGGTGATGTTCGCTGTTTTGTTGTTACTTGGCATGTTCATGGAGCAGATTTCGATCATGTTGCTGACCGTGCCAATCTTCTTTCCACTGGCGCAGACACTCGGGTTTGACCCGATCTGGTTCGGTCTGATAATGTTGCTCTCGCTCGAGATCAGCTTCACCACACCACCATTTGGGTTGCTGCTGTTTGTGATGAAAGGTGTCGCACCGCCTGGCACAACGATGCGCGAAATCTATACGTCCGCCTTCCCGTTTATTTTCTGCTCGATCCTGCTGGTTGTTCTATTGATCGTTTTCCCAAACCTGGCTTTGTTCCTGCCGTCCTTGTAAGGCTGTTCTTTTGTGGAAGATGGATGAATGCCCTTGCGAAGGCCACTGATCGACAGTGCGGACGTTTTTTGCGACGGCGCACAGGCAAGACTCAGTAAGCAATCCGCGCTGAACTCGCTTTGAATAAATTCAAACGGCACCTTTGTCCGCAATGCGGTCGTACGAGCAACTAGCAGCGAATGGCCGCTTCGAGCCCATAGCGGCCACTAAGTTGCGCTAGCTTTCGAGGCGAGAATTGCACTTGACTCGTTATTTACTTTTGAATTTCCGTAGAGTGCTTCCTGCAGTAGCCATTTGCGAACGGCGCGGACAGCTCTGCGTCTTCCCGCGCGTTGGTTCGTTGCTAGGTAATAGCCTCCAAAATGAAGCTCTATGTCATTCAGGCGAACCAACGCTCCTGTTTCTTCCTCAGTTTGACATAGGTGCTGGTCCATTAGAACCGCACCCAGCCCCGCAACCGCGGATTGGATTGCTAGGAGAGCCCCCAAGGGCTTTGGCAGATTAAGAACCGGAACCTCTTTCAAGCCAGATTCGCGAAACCATTCCGGCCAGAGGCGGAACGTCGCTTCTTCTATCAGCGCCCCTGACGCCAACACTTCAAGATTCAAATCAGAGCCTGTGACCGGGGCAAAGCTTGGAGCAGAAAAGGCACTGACGAGAGATGGGAACAACAAGTCGTACCCTTCGGATGGATCGACACGCAGATATCTCAGGCCCAAGTCAAAATCATGCGCTTCAATGTCCATAACATCCGTTGTTATCGAGAGGTTCAACTCTATGTCGGGATGCGCAGCTTTTAATCTTGGCAGTCTTGGTACTAGCCATTTTTGTGCCACTGCACTCTCTGTTGTCATTGTGACAACACCTTTGGGTTCGGCGGTCAATGCTTCCGTCGCCTCGGCAATTCGATCAAGAGCAGGCGTAATCTGAGCCAAGTAGTCTTGCCCTTGCTCCGTAAGTGCGACACCAGATTTTTGTGTTCGGAAAAGATGTACATTCAGCCGTTTTTCCAACCCACGTATGTGACGGGAAATCGCTGAGTGCGACACGTTTAGTTCTTCGGCTGCACTGGTAAAGCTACCCAACCTTCCTGCGGCTTCAAAGGCACGAAGAGGATTTAGAGGGGGCAGGTTTCTTGGCATGGGGCATTGTGACTTTTTGGAACAATCCATGTCAAGAAACGGCGTTTGTCTGATTAGCCGTGTGCTGAGATTTTATGGGAGCGGCCAACCATGGAGCCTACCATGAAATATGCAGATACACATGAGTTTACATCACAATTTAAACCCGCGATCTCCTGCTCAAAGAGCCCAAATTCGGTCCGCGAGAAGATCAAATTTAGTTTCAGATCATTGTTTGCTCCGCGACTAGATCCCACGCGGTTGACCCGGGTTGAACGGCGTGAAATGGGCATCACAGAGCACGATATCGACTGGCACAACGCCTTACATGGTCCCTTGGTCAAATGAACAGAGCAGCATTTTTTGCTGACCAAATAACCAAGAACGGCCTCAAACCGCTCTCAAATGTTACTGACCGGCGGCAGCGTCCGCAAAGCGGGCGCTAAAGCATGCGTCAGCGAATGATCAGAATATTGCCTTTAATGTTCAAACCTATGAAGCTGGCTTGGTGTCAGATTGATCTAAAAGCTCGTATCATACGAATGACTAGTTTTTGAGGGCGTAGTTGTGTTCGAGGTCAAAATTGGCCTCTACATGGTGAATCACCGTGGTTAGTTCACTGCAGATGCAGGCGAGGCAATTTCGCCACTGGGGGTACTATTCGGGGTATCATTGAGTTTGAGTATATATTTCGTGATTAAAAATATATACTTACCTTATTTTATGTATTCCCTTCAGCGGCACCACTTTAACATCCAGTTTCGCCCGACTCTGACTGATAGTAGCTTGTATTAGCAGGTCTTCTACTGTCGGTGTGTCC
>NZ_JBQGAB010000038.1:0-21852 GCF_056542605.1 Ruegeria sp. AB8 | reverse complement strand
TTCTCACCGTAGCTCTGCTTGGTTCCGGGTTTCTTTCTCATCTCCACTCCTTGGCGGTTACGATGAGCCAGAAACCCTCTCTTATCAAATCGACCTAAACTGTCCCATTGGTGCTGACGTCAGACACCCTTAGCGCAACCCTTCTCACTTTCGGTCCTATCATTTGATTAACAGCATAGATCAATTATCCAAATTTGGATAATTGCAAGAATTTTTATTGCTATCAATGATACAGCAGCGACCCCGAAATTTGAGCGAAACCCTTTATGCGCGGACTTCTTTGCATTGCTTCAGGACTGATCCGGCCATCCTCTATGGCAGCGCAAGAAACCTTGGCAACCAACTACGGAGAAAGTCCATACCGCAGCTCGTTATTGTCTTAGGTGTTTTCATCTACGCCGCCTCGAACGCCTTTCTTACGGGGGGGCTCGGCGTTGCTGCACGGGATATTGGCATGAGCGAGTTTCAGGTTGGGATCATCCTTGGTCTCGGTGCACTTCTCGTTATTCCGACCGCGCCTGTCTGGGGCACGATTGCCGAGGAGGTAAATCGGCGAACTCTTATCTTGATCTCGCTTCCGATGGTTGCTGTTGGGCCGTTGGCAATGGCCTTGGTTTTCTCAAATATGATGACGCTAACTGTAACGTCGGCATTCTGGATGCTTGTTGTGGCGAGATCGATAAAAGGTATCTTCGGCGGGGCTTTGCTAACAACGACGCAAGCCCTCATTGCGGATACAACGGCGACCGATTGGCGTGTCTCGGGCATGGGTGCCATGGGAGCGTCAGTGACCGCAGGCGCTCTGTTTGGCTCTATACTTCTTTGGTCGGCTGCTGGTTGTGGGATAGCCTTTGGTTTCTTCCTATTGGTCCTCGGCGTAATAATAGCCTTTGCTATATCGTACGTCTGTTTACCAAATGTGCATGCAGCGGCGGGTAGAAAATCAACAGAACCTGTACCTGTTCGGAATGTGTGGCACTTTTTCTTGATGACCTTTCTGGGCTTCACATCTTACGCGATGATTGTTCCCACGATCGGGCTCAGGCTGGTAGATGGTTTGAACCTCTCAAGCACTGATGCAATTGCAACAGCGGGTCTCATTTTGGCGCTTACTACATTTGCGCTCACTATCTCGCAGTTGATTATTTCAGCTTGTAGAACATCGGTGTCGGTGTCGCTGTTTTGGGGCTCTGGATTGGGTGTCCTAATCGGCCTGATCGCGTTGTTTGCCGCGGAAAGGGTACTTTCCACCGCGATTGCGATGCTCATCATTGGCGGATCATTGGGGTGTTTGGTTCCATGCTTAATGGGTGGGTTGAGTCTTTCGGTGGGACCGGGAGTTCAGGGCAAAGTCGCAGGTTTGAACATAGCCTTCCGGGGGTTGGGGCTGGCTGTGGGGCCGATCATTGGGACCTGGTTGTATCGCATCGACATGAATGCCCCACTGATTGCCGCTGCGATCGCAATGCTATTGCTTTTGCCGACATCGTTACGCAAATTTCAACCCGCTTTGTCTTAGGTCAGTCAACGCCGTCTGGAAGAAACCCAAAAAGTCGATGGTCTGATTGAAAACCTATGAGCGTATACTGCTGCGATTCCTTGGCGCACCAGTATCAGGACATGGCAACAGCCTCTAATTGATCAACGTCCGTAAGACGGATTGCGCCTCGTTCGATCGATAACAATCCATCAGTTTGCATCTGATTCAATAGTGGACTCAGCCTACCTTTGGATAAGTTAACAATCCCTCCCAAGGTTCGTTGGTCGAAATCTATCAACGCAGGCCGCCCTCCAAAGCTGTCGTAGCACCCGGCCAATTGTAGAAGGATTAGCGCCAGTCTCTTACGACTGTCGCGCTCCATTAAAGAGTCGGCTATGCGAAGTATTTGCAAGTTGTGTTGCTGAGACAGATCAAAAAGATGCTTCCAAAGAATTGGGGCCTGATCCGCGATCTCACGAAGTGCCTTTAACTCCAGGTAAGCTACAATGCTGGAGCGCTTGGCCCGAACACCCATTAGGCGATTTCCTCGAAACAAAGATGCTTCTCCTACCCAGTGTCCACTGTGAAGCAAGTAACACGGTTGCGGTGAACGCGGGCCGACGAATACCTCGAGCTCCAAGCAACCGTCAGCCAATCCCACCATGCCGCCCGGTTCAGCTCCAATAGAAAACGGCCTGTCTCCTCTTTCGATTTTCCGGAAGAACAGCTTCTGTTCGAATGGCTTTTGTAAGTGATCTGGTAGGCTTGCCAGCCAACCATTTGATCGCAGAAACGTGAGATTTTCTTCGAACTTCAATTTGCAACGTCCACTTTTGGACGTAATTATTTCCCCAACCCTTCATAGTCAACATGAATCTCAAAGAGATATTTAGAGGTGCGGATTGCCATTTTCGTTTGTTTCTTACTCTTCGAGCGTGGTCTTGACTTCCTCGATTCTGGCGTCGGCCGCATTGGCCCAGGACACGCCACCTGTCGCTCCTACTGCCGAGTATTCACCCTATCCCAGTCAGGATTTTCCAAATCAGGTCTATTTTGGCGACACCCATGTGCACACGACGTATTCCGCTGACGCTGGTCTGATCGGCAACACGATCGGACCGGATGAAGCTTATCGTTTCGCAAAGGGAGAAACGGTGACGTCATCGACCGGGCTGAAGGCCCGTCTGGCCCGCCCGCTGGATTTTCTCGTGGTGGCAGATCACGCCGAAAATCTGGGAACTGCGCCGCTGCTCGCGGCGCGAGATCCTCGACTGCTTGAAACGGAATACGGGCAGTCGCTTCAGGCCGCCGTTGATGCAGGGGATCTACCCGGAGCCTGGGAGATTTTTTCGCTGACCAAAGCATCTGGTGAAGACCCGTTAGCAGATGTGCCCGGCGTGTACGATAGTGTTTGGCAAGAGATAACCGCAGCAGCTGAGCAGCATAACCAGCCAGGCGCCTTCACTGCCTTTATCGGGTTTGAGTGGACTTCGGCGTTCAATCGCTCGAATCTGCATCGCAACGTGATCTATCGTGGAGGCAAAGGGAACGCCGATACACGACTGCCGTTTTCAGCGTATGACAGCGTAGACCCAGAAGATCTTTGGGATTGGATGGCGCAGTATGAGGCAGATACCGGCGACCGCCTCTTGGCAATTCCGCACAACGGCAATCTGTCAAATGGACTAATGTTTGACACCGTCAAACTGGATAGCGATGAGCTTCTTGATGCCGACTACGCAACTCGCCGCGCCCGTTGGGAGCCGCTCTATGAGGTGACGCAAATGAAAGGGGATGGCGAAGCCCATCCTATGTTGTCACCCGACGACCTGTTTGCGGATTTCGAGACATGGGACAAAGGACAACTTGGTCCGAACCCAAAAACGCCCGAGATGATCCCCAACGAATATGCGCGTGAAGCGCTGAAGCGAGGTCTGGCCTACCGTACCGAGCTTGGCGTGAACCCATTCAAATTTGGGATGATTGGCTCGACGGATACCCACACCTCGCTGTCAACCGCTCAAGAAAACAATATGTTCGGTAAAGTCGTGGCCCTCGAACCGACGGCGGATCCGATCCGGTTTGAAGAAGTGGTCGGTGGGATTGGGGGTGACGAGAGCGTCGCGCAGTACGCTTGGCAAACCTCCGCCTCAGGCCTCACCGCTGTGTGGGCTCGCGAGAATACACGTGAAGCGATCTTTGACGCAATGATGCGCAAAGAGGTTTACGCAACTTCGGGCACTCACATCCGGGTGCGCGTTTTTGCCGGCTACGATTTTGAAGAATCCGACCTCCCTCGGTCGGACTTCGCGGCACATGGCTACGCCAATGGCGTACCTATGGGGGGTGATCTGGGAAAGAGTGAAGGCCGTGTGCCGCGATTCCTAATTCGGGCGTTGCGAGACCCCGACGGAGCCAACCTGGACCGGGTTCAGGTCATTAAAGGCTGGCTGAACGCCGACGACACCACATCCGAGAAAGTCTATGACGTCTCATGCGGTGGTCGCGAGGTTGTCGACGGGGCGTGTGATGGTCTGGTCGGCGATACGGTTAATGCCGAGGAGGCTTCATACACCAATGAAATCGGCCAAGCCATTCTTGGCGGTTACTGGGAAGATCCGGATTTTGATCCTGATCAGAGTGCATTTTACTATGTACGGGTTCTGGAAATCCCAACGCCGCGTTGGACGACCTACGACCGCAAGTTCTTTGGTGTCGAACTTCCACCAGAAGCTCCGATCTCCATCCAGGACCGCGCCTATACATCTCCCATTTGGTATACTCCGGAGTAATTCTAATGAACACTTTTTCAATTGCTTCTACCATTTTCGTTTTTGCTGCAACCGCAGCATTATGCCAAGAAACGCCACCCAACGCGACCGCCAACGTTTTGAAAGGTAGACCCTATTCGCCCTACGCGGACCGGGCGTACCCAGAGCGCGTCTACTTTGGGGATACACATGTTCATACCAGCCTTTCGGCGGATGCCGGCGGCGGCGGAACGCGGCTGATGCCGCGCGACGCTTACCGGTTTGCGCGTGGCGAACAGGTGATCTCAAACACGGGCCAGCCTGTCAAACTCGAGCGGCCTTTCGACTTTTACATGATCACAGATCACTCCGACGGGATGGGCGCGATCACCGATATAATTTCGGGTGCTCCGAATATAATGGCGGATGAACAGGGGCGCAGTTTCCACGAAGCATTTAATCAAGGCGGCGAAGCTGCACTCAGAGCGGCGCAGGAGATGACCGCAAGCTTCGCGCAAGGCACGCTCAGTCCTGCCCTGAACTATCAACCGGGCAACGAAGCTTATGAGCGCGTTTGGGACAATCTGGTCACCATTGCCGAGGAGTATTACCAGCCCGGTGTTTTCACGACCTTCGCCGCCTACGAATGGACGTCGCTCGTAAGCGGCAACAACCTGCATCGTAACGTCATTCTCCGCGATGGGCCGGACAAGACCCGACAGCTTGTACCCTACACCACGACGCCGCCGATGGGATCACCGAACCCCCGTGATCTATATACCTGGCTTCAGACTTACGAGGACACCACGGGCGGCGACGCATTGGCGATCGCCCATAACGGTAACCTGTCCAATGGTTGGATGTTTTCACTGGTTGACGACTTTGCAGAAGGCACCCCACCTCTGGACCGGGAATACGCTGAACTGCGCCAGAAATGGGAGCCGCTTTACGAATGGACACAGTACAAGGGAGATGGTGAAGCGCATCCGTTCCTGTCGCCCGATGACACATTCGCCGACTTCGAAACATGGGACTACGGAAATCTCGATAGTTCTGAACGCAAAACGAAGGAAATGCTACCGGGCGATTACGCACGATCTGGCCTTTTGAGGGGGTTGGCTCTTGAAGCAGAATTGGGAGTGAACCCGTTTAAATTCGGCGCGAGTGCTGCAACGGACACCCATACTGGCCTTACAACGGTGGCTGAGGATAACTTCTTCGGGAAATTCACCGCCTATGAACCGAACGCAGAACGCGCAGTCCACGTGGGCCGGAGATTTCCGGATGGAGAGGCGGCCTATTATTCTTCCCAATACAACGCCGCAGGATTGACGGCTGTTTGGGCGCGGGAAAATACGCGTGAGTCGATTTTTGATGCGATGCGACGTCGTGAGGCCTACGGGACGACTGGGCCGCGCATGACAGTGCGTTTCTTCGGAGGGGATTACGACCGCGATGCTCTGGCGCGGCGAGATCTCGCTCGCATCGGTTATTCCGGCGGGGTGCCTATGGGTGGTGACTTGGCAACACCCTCGGGCGGGGACGCGCCAGATTTTCTCGTCTACTCTTTGCGCGATCCAAATGGCGCAAACCTCGATCGCATTCAGATCATCAAAGGCTGGATCGACGGGGAAAGCGGAGAAGCCATGGAAATGGTCTACGATGTGGCGTGGGGTGGTGATCGGTCGCCGGATGCAGCCGGCAAGCTGCCTCCTGTGGGCAACACCGTCGATCTGTCTATTCCCTCCTGGACCAACTCGATAGGCGCGCCGGAGTTAGGCACCGTCTGGACCGACCCCGATTTCGACCCTTCAGAACCTGCATTCTATTACGCTCGCGTGATCGAAATCCCAACGCCACGCTGGACAGCTTACGACGCGGTAAAGTTTGGCACAGAAATGCCAGAAGGCACGCCGATGACCACGCAGGAACGCGCCTACACGTCGCCCATCTGGTACACGCCCTGACCCTAAAACCCCAATAAAGCGCGGCAGCCGCGTCAAGAAGTTAGAACGAGGTGACAAATGAAAAGGCTTTTGCGCGAGATGCGCTCAGCGATGGGTGCGGCGGCCATAGCTACGTTTGCAGTTCTGCCAGTCAAACCGGCGGTTGCGGTTGAAGGAGGGTTGGGCGCCTATTTTCTGGGAACCAGAGATACGTTTGCGGGATTTGTTCCAGAGCCGGGAACTTACACAAGCCTGACCTTCGATCATCTTGATGGCAGCGTAGACGGTGTTTCGCTTGCGGGGCTTCCGATCGCAGCTGACGCAGACCTTGAACTTAATCTCTGGCGACTGGGTGTAACTCAGGTTTTCGACGCGCAGCTCTTTGGCGGAACACCCGCCATAAATCTCACCGTCCCCTTTCCCGTCGCCGAACTCACCTTTACCGCGATCCGTCCCCCTTTGCAGGGTGCGAACATTGACGACACGCTCTCAAGCTTCGGCGACATCAGTCTGACCGGTCTGGTGGGGTGGCACCGGGGAAATCTGCATTACAGCACTGGCCTGACCGTTTATGCGCCAACTGGCGAATACAATACCGCATCTATTAACGTTCAGCAGCGCACCGTCCAAGTTTTGAATGCCGGCAAGAATGTCTGGTCTTTCCAACCCTTTTTTGCCGCAACCTGGTTCGTTCCGGAGCGTGGTTTTGAGGTTTCGGGCGCGGCCAGCCTGTTGTTTAGCGAAGAAAACGATGCGACCGACTATCAGACTGCTCCTGCATTTCAATTAGAAGGAGCCGTTGTGCAACGATTCCGCTCGGGCTGGGGGGTTGGTCTTGCCGGGTACACTTACCATCAGCTTGAAGATGACAGTGGTGCAGGCGCCGAGCTCACCCGGATCGCCTTGGGGGCCAGCAGCCTGCGGGCTCAGGTCAGCGGTATTGGCCCGCTTGTCACCTACGATGGCGGAACATTGCTGGGTGCCGACGCTTCCCTAAAGCTCAAGTATACGCATGAGTTTGCGGCAAAACGTCGATTTGAAAGCGATGTCCTGACGGCCGTGATCTCTCTGTCTTTTTGAAGGTGAAATCAGGGTGTTAAACGTGTCGAAGAAAACTATCATGTGGTGGTTGGTGGCTGCTCTTTTGGTCCCTTCGGGTGTTCAGGCGCAGGGCAATTCGGAATCGCTGCAATCTGCGGCCAATGACCCGACGGCTTCGATCATGTCGTTTCAGCTGCAGGGGTTTCACTCGTTCAAACTGCACAATTCACCCGAGAACAGCAGCCTGTTGCAATTCCGCGCCGCGATCCCGTTTAAGTTGGGGGCAACCAACCACATTGCACGGCTTACACTGCCATATGTGACGGACAGCGCCACCGGGCAGTCGGGGCTGAGCGACACCACCCTGTTTGACCTTATAACCTTTGATCGGCGCTGGGGTCGTTTCGGAGTGGGTGCCGTGGCTCTGTTGCCCACGGGTGAGGATGGATTGAGCGCAGAGAAATGGGCCTTGGGACCAGCGGCAGGATTTGCGAAACAGGAAAAATGGGGGCTTTGGGGGCTTTTCAACCAGAACCTTTTCACCGTCGCTGGGGATGGTGACCGGCCAGATGTCAATCTGTCCACAATCCAGCCTGTGTTCAATTACAACCTTGGCAATGGTTGGTCAGCCGGAACATCCGAGATGGTGTTCGTTTATGATTGGGAGGCCGGCGAATTCAGCAGCCTGCCACTGGGGGTCAAAGTGTCCAAGCTCGTCAAAGGCGGAGGCCTGCCCTGGCAGTGGTCCCTGTCTTACGAACACAACTTTGACGATGACGCGATCTCGTCGGCCGACACAGTGAGTTTTACGCTGAAACTATTGTTGCCCAAGGGCGGGTGAAAGCATGGATGACGAACTGTTGAATGTGAGCTGGCAGACAAGGAATCCTCCGCGCGGGTCAAAGCCGACGGCAAGCAAACAGAGCCTGTTCCGGCGAATTGTTACGGAACCGTTTGTGCATTTTGCGGTTCTCAGCCTTGCGATCTTTGGCTGGTTCAAACTGGCGCAACCGGACGAGTGGGCCGTTGATCCGGATGCCCGGGTTATCATCATAGATCAGCGGCAGGTCGAGCTTCTGGCCGGTCAGTTTGAGTCCACCTGGCGACGCCCTCCGACGGCCGAGGAGCTGGCAAAACTCAAAGAGGATTGGCTGAACCGCGAAGTGCTGTACCGCGAAGCATTGGCGCTGGGGCTGGATGGCAATGATGAGATCATCCGCAACCGGTTGGTGCAGAAGATGAACTTCCTTTTGACCTCCGAGGCGGGTGCTGCGCGACCAGAGGATGAAGTGCTGCAAACATACCTGTCCGACAACGCCGACGCATTCACGACCCCCGCGCGGCTTGCGGCCAGCCTTGTTTATCTGGGGCAAACCCCAAGCGAGACATTCGTTGAACAGACGCGGACGCGTTTGGCCGCCGGCGAAGATCACCGCCAATTGGGTCAGGCGTCATTGCTTCCAACAGGATTTGAACTCAGCGCGCGCACTTTGGTTGATGGCAACTTCGGAACGGGTTTCTTTGACCAATTGGAACCCCTGCCATTGGGGGAATGGAGCGGACCTGTTCAATCGTCCTTCGGGCTTCATATGGTTCGTCTCGACAACAGATGGGACGCGGTCTTGCCACCTTTTGGCGCGATCCGGGATCGCGTTTTGGCCGATTGGCGCGAGAAGCAGGCCGAGCGCGCGACGGAGGTGTTCATAGAGAATCTGCGATCCACCTATGTGATCGAGGACCTTGCAGAAGCTAACCACTCTGTGGGTGAATCATGAAGCGCCTGCTGACGCTGATCGCGCTACTGGTGGGTCTTCTGGCGCCTGCCTTTAGCCATGCCCACGCGCTGGAACCGGGTTATCTGGAAATCTCGCAGGAAACCGACAGTGATTGGTACGTGTTCTGGCGCAAGCCGGATGTTCGCGGCGCGCCGATGGATATCGACGTTGCGCTTCCGGAGGTCTGTACCGCGCCCACCTTTGATGCACCAGTCTTTGACGGTCGCGCCTGGACACAAGTCTGGCGCATGTCCTGCACCGAAGACCTGCGCGGCAACGCAATACGGATCGACGGGCTTGAGGCGCAAAGAACAGATGTCCTGCTGCGGGTGGGATATCTGGACACGGTGAACATGGCAACCTTCCGCCTGACCCCCGACGCATCCGCTGTGACACTGCCCGCGCAACAGGGGCTTATCCAGACGCTATGGCAATATGGTGTGTTGGGCTTTGAACATATCCTCGAAGGCTGGGATCACCTGCTGTTTGTCTTTGCCTTGCTGGTTCTGATCCGCAACCTGCGCCAGTTGATCTGGGCGGTGACTGCCTTCACCGTCGCGCATTCGATCACGTTGGGTCTGGCCACTTTCGGCGTGCTGAACGTCCCGGGCCCGCCGGTCGAGGCCGTGATTGCCCTGTCAATTGTCTTTCTGGCGACCGAAGTTCTGCGCTCTGACGACAAACCCAAGACACTGGCCAGCCGGTTCCCTTGGGTGATTTCCTTTGGGTTCGGCCTGCTGCACGGTCTGGGCTTTGCCGGAGCGCTGGCCGAGATTGGCCTGCCAGAACAGGACATCCCGGCGGCCTTGTTGGCCTTCAACCTCGGCGTTGAGGCTGGGCAGCTCGCCTTCATCTTTGCAGTGTTGGGTGTGTTCCTGACGGTCAGGAAAGGCGCGCAAGCGGTTTGGGGCTGGTCGATGGCACAAGGGCCGTCGCGCCAGATGCTTGGATATCCCATCGGATGCATTGCTGCGTTTTGGCTGGCCGAAGGGCTCGCCGGATTTTGAACAAAGAAGGAAGGAGAAGGGACAATGATAAAAATACTTGGAGGCGTGATGCTGATCGTCACTGTCGCGCTTGCCGGCTGCGACGTGGTGGATCCGGACTGCACACCGGAGAAGGCCGCGAAGCGCCAGGTCCAGCAGGCGACGATCGGCGTAAGCACCAACCGATGCACAGCGGCTGAGACTGCACGTGATACCGCAGGTATCGACGGATAAGGAATTCGGAAGCGCCAGAACTCTGACTGAAACGTGAGTGGTGGCAAAGTGACACCCGGTATCGTCCTGATTGGACCGGCGTCACTTTCTCAGGTTCTGGTAATCCGGATCGGTTCCCCGTTCAAACCTCGTAGATCG
The DNA here is from genome assembly GCF_056542605.1 of Ruegeria sp. AB8. NCBI lineage: Bacteria > Pseudomonadati > Pseudomonadota > Alphaproteobacteria > Rhodobacterales > Roseobacteraceae > Ruegeria > Ruegeria sp. AB8. The sequence goes on along the minus strand of NZ_JBQGAB010000038.1, from coordinate 11,502 downwards.
GGGAACCGTCAGAAATTGGTTTTGAAACGCCCGGATGGGTCGGAGGCCACATGCGCTGGAAAGGACGACGGACAAGCAAAAACATCGACGACCGACGCCATGGGTCTCGCGGTGTATCTCGCGCCGGTATGGGCGGTGCCGGATTGATTGTGGTCCTCGTGATCGGCCTGCTTTTTAGCGTTGATATCACACCGTTTCTGAGTGGCGGGGGGCAGGTCGCCCCTCCGCAGGCAAATGCGCCCGTTCAGATTGACGATGAAACAGAGGAATTTGTGGCCGTCATCCTCGCAGATACCGAAGTGGTCTGGGGTGAGATATTCAGGGACTCGGGCATTCAATACACACCACCGGTGCTGGTCCTGTTTGCAGGCAGAACCCAATCGGCCTGCGGGCGGGCTATGTCCGCAACCGGTCCGTTCTATTGCCCGATCGACCAGCGCGTTTATCTCGATACGTCCTTCTTTCAGGTGATGGAACAGCGTCTCGGTGCGCATGGTGACTTTGCCAAAGCCTATGTCATTGCACACGAAGTGGCCCATCACGTTCAGCATAGCCTGGGACTGTTGGAGCAGGTGAACCGCGCCAAAAATCAGGCCAGCCAGGCCGATGCGAATGCTTTGTCCGTGCGCGTGGAACTTCAGGCGGACTGCTACTCCGGTGTCTGGGCGCGGGCCATGGATCAACGCTTTGGGGTGCTGGAACCGGGCGACATCGAAGAAGCGCTCAACACTGCCGCTGCCATCGGGGACGATGCCCTTCAGCGGGCTCAACGGGGCGTTGTAGTGCCTGACAGCTTTACGCATGGCACCAGCGAACAAAGGCAAAACTGGTTTTACCGAGGGTACAAATCCGGAAACCCCAATAGCTGCGATACCTTCGCAGCAGTACAACTCTGACTTTCAAGGAAAACGAATGAAATCCAGATTGATTGCAGCTGTCTGTACGACAATCGCACCTGTTTTGGGATCAATTACAGCGCTGACCATTTCCGGCGCGCTGGGATCCGAAGCTGTAGCCCAACAATGCGGCTCGTCCGGCGATCTGATCTATATTGGACAGACGCGTGGCCAGTCGTCCTCCGTTTGGCTGTCTATAACCACACGAGGCGATTTTCGTCTGGAAGCTGCACAGGGGAACACAACTGTCGACACCTGGAACCAAAACCGCAGCGGGCCTCATCTGTCCTTTTCTCCATTTGTTTCAAACGGGTCGGGCGGCGTGCATCGGCTGTTTGAAGTTGGCGCCGCGCCGAATGGGCGTGATTGCCTTGTTGATACTCAGAATCAGAAACGGAATTGGTCGCTTCCAGGTCGGCCACCGGGCGGCGGTGGTGGAAACCCTGGTGGTCCAGGCGGCGGTGGACCGGGTGGCCCTGGTGGTGGCGGAGGCCCAGGTGGAGGTGGTGGCTTTCCCGGTGGCGGAGGCGGCAATCCAGGCGGTGGAGGCGGCAATCCCGGAGGAGGTGGAACTGGCGGAAGACCCGGAGGCAGTGTGCCAGGAGGTGGATTTGTGGGTGTCTTGCCAACGACAGGGAGCACACGGTTTGACCGCTCTGCAGACACCGCAGAACAAAGACCGTGTACGACTGATCCCAATGGCAAACTGGACCCAGTTCTGTGTGACCCGCTTGTGAAGCCGCCACTGACCGAAGGGCGCGATTTTGCCCCGCCGACTCCCTGGAACGTTTGGACAGACTTCACCTTTACGCAAGTCGAGGACACGCGCGGCGTTCGGGATTTGGACGTGAACGATCGCTATTTCGCGGCGGGCATTGACCGCCTTGTAACGCCGACACTTGTTCTGGGCGTACAGGCGGAGTTCGACAACACAGATGCCAGCGCCTACGGCGGCCTGTTCGAACAGGACACGAATGGCTGGGCTATCGGACCCTATTTTGCTTGGAGGATGGCTGAGAACTGGACCTTGAATGGTTTGGCAACCGTTGGACAATTGTCTTCAGATGTCTCACTTCTGGGGTTAACTGGCGATTTTGATCGAACGCGCTGGCGAGCCAGTCTACAGGCTACCGGCGAATATGAGGCCGGAAATTTCCTGATACGGCCCTCTCTTGCTTTTGACTATTATCACTATGAGGGCAAAGACTTTGACCTGTCTGGGACACTACTCGGAATTCAGCGCGACATCATCGTTGAACTGGATAGCGCTCAATACAGCACCCTGACGCCCGAAATCGAAATCAGCCGCCCGTTCCTGACACAGAATGGAGTGATCGCACCATTCGCCACGTTCGGGGTGACCTACTGGATCGACAACGATCAACTGGGGTTGGTAGCGCCATCGGTGGGGCAGATTCAGGATGATCTGCTCTGGTCGACGCGTTTGGGTGTGCGTGCAAGAATGGGCGAGACCATTTTTGCCGAAGCCTCCTTTGGCTACCTGAGTTTGTCTGAAGATAATCTGGATGCAATAGACGCATCTGTTTTTCTGTCCATGAGTTTTTAACCCTGATGCCAATAGGATATGATATTTAGCCGGTTTCTAATCTTACCCGCGATCCTGACGATCTTCATAACGCTTGTGCCCGTACCATCGCGGGCGCAAGAGCGTTCGGGACCCGTGCCCGTCGCCGCTGCGCTGTGCCCGCCTTTTGTGATTGGAGAGGCAGACAAGCTGGATGGTCTGGCCATCTTCTTGTGGGATCGCGTCGCCAGAGAGCTTGGACTGGACTATGACATCACGCTGATGAACTTCGGAGACATGATCGACAGCGTTGCTGCGGGGCAATCGGCTGTCGGGATTTCCTGTCTGTCGATCACACCCGAACGAGAAGAACGGGTGGATTTTTCGCATTCGTTTTTCGAGACCCACAAAGCCATCGGGATCAAGAAAGCCAGCTACCTCAGTTCCATTCGGCAGTTTCTTCTGAACCCGCGCATTCTGACCGCGATCATCATCGTGTTGGGGGCAGCCGCGCTGGTAGGTGGGGTGTTCTATCTGCTCGAACACAAGATCAACGCAAAGCTCTATGCGATGAAAACACGCGGCGGGAAGGTGATGGAGGCGCTGGTCATTGGCCTGCTGTTCGTGACCCGCGGTCCCATTCGCTACTACGAGTTCAAAACGCCAACAGCGCGCATTTTGTCCGCCGTATTGGCAGTGGGCAGCACGATCATGGTCGCCAGCATCACAGCCATACTGGCCAGTGCCTTTACCTTGGAGCAAATCCGATCTGAAATACGCTCGCCTGACGATCTGGCAAATGTGCGGGTTGCGACGCTGGCGGATTCAACGTCGGCGGAATATCTGCAACGGTCAGGCATCGCCGCGCGCAGCTTTGCTACTTTGTCAGAAGTGGTGACCAGCCTGGATGCGGACCAGGTCGATGCGGTTGTCATGGATGCACCCGCCCTGAAATATGAAATCCTGCGTGGCCGAGAGCAGGGTCGTTTCGAGGACCTCGAAGTGCTGCCCTATGAGTTCGAAGAACAGAACTATGCCTTCGCCTTGCAGGATGAGAGCGAATATGTCGAAGTTCTCAATCGCGCTTTGCTTTCGGTGCGGAAAAGCCCTGCATGGGACACCGAAGTTCTAAGATACATCGGGAAGTGAGCCCGTTCATCTCCATCGATCAAGGTTGGCAAAAACTGACAAAAAAAGGAGAGACGATGCCGTAGAAACTACTATGGGTCTTGTTGGAACATTCTGAGTTGGAATGAAACGCTGGATACAATCTCAGCAAATCTTACAGAGGTGAGCGAAGGCTCGGTCGCGCTCTATGAGTCGGGCGAAATATCCAGTTCTGCAAAGGACAACCTAACATCACGTGACTGGATCGTGGAAGAGACAGGTCTTATCAGCCCGGACGCCTTCCCGCTGAGATGATCACAGAAATAGCTAATTGAACGTACCAAGAGCGCCCTTGCGCTATTCGAACAAAGAGCCCTGGATATGGTCCCCACCGCTCATCTGATTATGCAGGTACTCGTTCCAGTAAGGAGTCCATGACACCAGCGCCTTTCCGGTTCCTTCAAACAACCGCAGCCGGGTCTGACCGGAAATAAGGTTCCTGGGAAACCTCGCCGATCGCACGGACCGAAACTTCAACCCCGAGGTACGGCCTAAAACAAGGCGGCCCTGCACTTTGAGCTCTCCATCCGTAACTGAAATCTCTTCGACCGGTCCCGGCGCGTTGATCGCTACTTTGCCGGCACCGCGCAATGTTGTCTTCCAGGCGAACAGGCCATCACCGGCCCACCAGCTTGCCAGCATCGGGTCACGGTGCAGGCCAAGCTTTACCGATCCTTCGCTCGCCCAGTATTCGCCGGGCTCCAGTATCCATTTCTCCTTAGGCTGAACGTCGAACACGTGAAACCCGGCAAGCGATGGCTGTAAATGGATTGTCCCGGTCCCGCTGTAATATGGCCTGATCCGAGATTCACGGGCGAAGATATTGCGAAAGATGTCCCCCACCCCGGGCAGTCTGGGCGTAAAGGATATGTCGCCCCGGAAATTGGACAACGCGCCCCGGGCGGCCTGAACCGTTTCCTCATCCAGATGCATACGCAGTTGGCGCATCCCCTCGACATTCGTAACGTCGAACCTGGCCATGTCAGAACCTCTCGCCTGGGGGTTCATCCCATACCATCAGGCGACTCCAGAGAAGCCTGAAGGGTTCAGGCTGCAGCGCCGCACCACCGCGCAAGGGTCGATCAAGCGTCACGATAACGAAGAGGATCACACCCAAGAAAACCGCTGTGATGCTGCCCAGAACAAGGTGCTGACGAATCCTGATCCGAAACATGGTCATCAACAGAATGCTTATCCCGGCGCCGACCAGCACAGCCTGCCAAAGCACGTCGGGAATTGCCGTTCCAACACCGGCCAATCTCAACTGCCGTGCATCGGAAAAGTCCTGAAAGGATGACACAACTTCGGTGTGCACGATTTGCTCTGCCCCGGTTTCGGGGGAATACTCGGCCAGCTTGCGGCGAATAGCCTCTGCGCGATTGTAACCGCCGTTCAGAATCTGGCCTTCTTGGTGGGCAGGCCACTCAGTGTGGATGGTGTAGAGGACATAGTCCCGCATGATCAGCTTCACTTCGCTGCGGTATGGTTCAGCATAGACGTTGAGCTGCGCATAGAGCGATCCGAGCGATGTTGCCTCAAGCAGGATGCTTTCCTTGGTACGTTCGGAATTCTGGTAAGCTGCTACCGTCAGAAGGCCCAGCAAAAGGCCATAAAACAGGCTGAACCCGGAGGTCACATAGTTTATTGATGAGTTGAAATCGGGGCCTGTTCCCAGAAGAATACGAAGAATGGGTTTGACGATAAACAATCCGACTACAACCGCAGCCAGAGCGATCAGAACAAACCATATAGCCAAGCTTTGGGTCGGGATGTCATAAATGAAATCAGGCATATCCCTGCCACTTGTTAATACCCTTGAAATAATACGATTGGTTCGGACAATGACAAAACGGTTATTCGGTGTTTTCTTGGGTATTTCCCTTTTTTTCCCGGGATTTTTGGCCGCTCAGGAGGTCAAGGTCTTCAGCATTGGATCTGGGAATGTTGCGGGCAATTATTTCCCTGTTGCCAGTGCGATCTGCGATGCTTTCAACGCGCGCGACGACTCGTTGCGAAGATGCAGTCCCGAGCCCACACCGGGCAGCGTTTACAACCTGAAAATGATGCAATCAGGTGAGCTGGATTTTGCGATCGCGCAGTCGGACTGGCAGCAGGCTGCGTTCGAAGGCACGACCTTGTTCGCGAAAGATGGGGCAATGGACGACCTGCGCGTCGTTACCCCCCTGTTCAAAGAGGCGGTGACGATCCTGGCGGCACCAGAATCGGGCATCCTGACAATTCGTGATTTGCGCGGCAAGGCCGTAGATATCGGGCGCTCTGCATCCGGCAGGAACGCGTCTATTCGAAATTTCCTTGATGAGATGGGACAGGGGTTGGACTTGTTCGGCGCGACCTACGAACTGGAGCCGTCCAATGCTCTGCAAGAGCTTTGCGAGGGGCGCATCGACGCAAGTATCTTTGTGCTGGGGCATCCTAATCAACTGATCCAGCAGGCGCTGGACAAGTGTGAGGCGACAATTGTCTCGGTCGCGGGTCCCGGCATTACAGAGTTTATCAACCAAAACCCGGTATACCAAGTGGCCGAGATTGACATGGAACCGTATGGGCAGCCGGGTCGACAGTTCACTACGATTTCCGTTGTCGCCGCGCTGGTGGCCCGCGATGGGGTTGAAACCGGCCTTGTCGCCGATCTGGCGAATGCGATCGAAGACGCGCGTCAGAAGCTAACCGCTGACCTTCCTGTATTGGACGCGAGTATATTGAAAAATCCCGAGGTTCTGAACATGCCTGTACCTGATCATCCGGGGGTTTCTTTGGTTCAGAACTAAGCTGTTGGAGTCGAAGCATTTCCGCTTCGGCAGCCGATACCGCGGCGGGTACACTTAACAAGCATGAGGCGCATTTATCCTAATGAGTAAATCGAGATGTCCCGGATGCCTGACGATTGCGATCATGGCGGTCATATGCGCATTGCCGGTGCCAAGCGCGAATGCCGGTAATGATGAGGAAAAACTGGTGTTCGAGATTGCCGCCGATCGAGTGCCATGCGTCGGAGTTGCGCCCATGCAGTGTATGGTGGTCAATGGCGACTTTTTCTACGAGAGCATAGTCGGATACAGACATATCGATGGACAGGCCGCTAAGATCTGCGTGTTGCGCACAAAGCGGCCCGAGCCAATACCTGCCGATCTTGGAGCGTTCATATTCACACGTGTGTCCTGCGAAGACTGAGGCACCCATTGTAGCACTGGCTTTCGCATCGCAACCAGTCGTGATCGATGGGCTTTGCCACTTGCGGAAGTTCAGTATTAGCCATGAGCGGTTCCAAGCTAACAAACATCCCAAAACTTGACGCTGCAATTGCCACCTGAAAACGGGTAGCTCGCTGCGCTGCCAAAATCTCACACCGCGAGAGCGAGGGTTTTCTGCCTCAGCCATAGCGTTAAGAAACAAAGGCGGCTTCGTACCGAACTTTTAACCCTCCTCCGCCTCACAGTTCGCGGCAAATGGCGAACGTTTTGGATTTCAGGACGAGCTTAGGCTTTGAATTGGTGCGCCTCAAAACAGGGTCACGATGCAGGATGCTCCGATAACTCTGCGAAAGGTGGTAGAAACTTTTCAGTCCAAACAGTCTTGGCGTTGATCCGACCCTGAAGCTTGCGATGTTGACTGCCAGAAGTAGCCCAGTCCAACGTCCGCTTTGCAGACTGCATATGCAGCATCCTCAAGGTCAGCCAAAGGTCCGGTGCGGGCCGCTTAAGTGGCGGAAAGAAATCACGGTATCACCTTAGATATCAGCGCTATCGCTCAGATTAAACTAAGTTGGCTATGCCAATTCGATGGCCATCGATTTCAGGTGGCGCATGTCTGTACCGCAGCACCCTCCAAATACTTGGATCGACGGATACTGCCTCGCAATCGAGGCAATCTGTTTACCAAGTTCAGCTGGATCGCCTTCGTCCAGCTCATCTGCTTCGTCAAGTTCCGCATGCGAGCAACTCGAAGCGTTCGCCACGATGCCTCTCAGACGGGGGTGGTTGCCAAGCGCTCCGGCGAAATGGGTCGGATGAGCGCAGTTGACCATAAAAAACAGCGCCGCCGCGTCGGTTGCCGCGTCGATCTGGTCAATTCCATCCACAAGTTTGGTCCCGTCTGCCAGGCACCCGTCCGTTTCGACAACAAGAGACATGATGATAGGCAGATCTGCGTCTCCGGCGGCGAGGATGCATCCCGCAGCCTCACTTGGACGGTTGAACGTATAAGCGGTGACCAGGTCGACGCTTGTGTCTTTCAGGCTGTGCATTTGAGCGGCGTGGTATTGGCGTGCATCTTCGACCCTCACCGGAGGGACGTCGGCGTAAGGGTCATAGCGCGGGCCGATACAGGCCGACACCAGTACATCATCGCGAGCGGCAGCCTGGCGCACCTCCTCCATTAGACTGACCGCATCTTTGTTCACCTCAACGAGCCGGTCTGTATCGTACCCCAACGGCGCTGCCCGATCGGCGTTCGCCATCCATGTGGGTGCATCAAGGATGCATCCGACACTCATTTCATGGGCGAGATCGACAAGTGCCTCCATTTGACCGGCCAGTATTGCCCTGGTGCCAGGTTCTTCCAGCAATGGAAACGATGCGAAACCGGGTAAATCAACGCCATGATTGAATATCAGGTCGGTGCCAGTGCCGGCATAAACCAGAAAGGTTTTGTCACCTTCGAGCGGGAACTGTCGCGCCATTCTGATCCACACCTATTGACGTCAAGTCTTCATAGATACCTACATTATCTCGGGTCTCCTGTGAACCTTAGTGCGGCGACAGAGTGTATTCCGTGAGCATGACCTCATCTTCCCGGGCATCTCTCAACCGCAGCGAAATTCTCCTTCGGCGGGCCACACTGCAGCGTCATCAAGCCTTAGCCAACGGCAGCATAGGGCCGGAGCCCTATGATATCAGGCATCCGTCATATGCTGGACCAGTGAGGTCAGCTGTCTGTCGCCGTAGCCATCGTCCCAAGCCGCCTTGGTGCGCTCATGCATCAACCGGATGAAATCAGCGGGCGCATTAAGTGAGAGATAGGTCTTCAACGCATCCTCTTGCGCCATCGCGTAAACCTTCAGGGAGGCTTCCGCACTGTCGTAATCTTCAAACGGAACAGTTCTGGCAAAGAGATCATGGTAGTCATTGACCAGTTTGATCGTGGCAGGGAGTTGGTCGGCATAAACCTGCATCGGGATGCCCGCTTTTTGGCAGACAAGTGCACCGTAGATCATTCCGAACATGAACCCCTGTCGAACCGTGAAGAGGCCGGCAAAGAGCGCGGCAAGTGCCGTTGGTTTCTCTCCAACATGGGCGGACTTTCCACCCAATTCTCTGATGATACTGCCATAGCGGTCCCAGGTTCCGGCACTGCCCACCGTAAGGATTGTGGTTTCATCACCACCAATGCCGGAAGGGTAGGCATTGATCATGCCCAGCATGTAGCCTGCCCCCTGTCCCTCAAGGATGGCGACCAGTCTATCGGCATCCGAGGTATCGCCCGTGCTCATGTCACAGATGGTCTTACCCTTTGGCGAGACGCTCAGCCCGTTGACCAGTTCAACAGTTTCCTTGTGGCTCTTGATACAAATTATGACAAAATCAGACGCCGCAATAGCATCATTCGGTGAAGAGCAGATCGTGGCTCCAGCCTCAGCAAAAGCCTCTGCTTTTTCCGACGTGCGGTTCCAAACGCTGACTTCGTGGCCTGCCTTGAGCAAGCAATGCGCCAGCGCTGAGCCCATATTGCCCAGTCCCAAAACAGCAATTTTCATGATGTTTGTCTCCGGTGGTCGCCAATGAATTACTGCACCAGCATGCGTCGGCATCAGGGGATCACATAGTTGTAAATTTTTCTATATTGTTAGATTATCTTACTTATGGATTGGCGCACGCTTCCCTCTTTGACATCTCTCAGAGCCTTCGCCGCCGCTGCCGAGTTTCGAAATCTGACCCGGGCGGCAGAGGCACTGAACGTGACCCATTCCGCAGTCAGCCAGCAAATCCGCGGGCTCGAACAACATCTCGGCACTCGGCTTGTCATCCGTACCCGGCACGGTATTTCTCTGACATCACAAGGCGAATTCCTGTCGGCTGGCCTGCTTGAAGCCTTCGCGGAAATGGCCTCCGTGACTGAGAGCGTGTCGAGTGCAGAGGCGGTTCGACCGTTGGTGGTCAGCGCGACTCCGATGTTTTCAAGCGCGTTCCTTATGCCGCGTCTGTCGACGTTTATTGACGAATTCCCCAATATCGAGTTGAGGATCGATTCAACGATCCAAGCTGTCGACCTCAAGCCGGGCGGAATTGATATGGCCATCCGATATGGAACAGGTCGCTGGCAAGGGCTTGTCTCGCAGATGCTGCTGCCAGGCTGTCTGACGGTTGTCGCGTCCCGCGAACTAATCGGAAACCGGGATCTCACGAATCCTGCAGAATTGCTTGATTTCACGCTTCTTCAGGAACAAGGGTCAGTCGAGTTTGACCTGTGGTTAGAAAAAGTCGGAATTCCGACCGACGCCGACCGGAGAGTTGTCCGCGTGCCGGGCAATATGCTGCTGGATGGCATCCGTCGCGGTGATGGTATCGGGGCGACGGTACCGGCTTTTGTTTCTGACGAGTTGAAGTCGGGACAACTCGTGGCGCTGTTCGACGATCCAATACCGCAGATCGGCTACTACCTTGTCACGTTGCCGGGCCCGGTTCGACCAGCGGCAAAGCTGTTCATGCGGTGGCTCTCGAAATCAATTACCGAATATGAGAAAAGCCTTTTCCGATGGACGCCCTCTCACTTGCTGTAGGCAGTAAAGAGCACCGACTACAGTCAAATTGGGTCTGACTTACCGTATACGACTGTGCGTACAGGGCGCGAATTGTCGCCGGATATGATCATGTTCCCGCAACTTGACGTTCATAATCCACACCATCATACCAACCGAGCGATTTGGTGACGTTCAGGTTGTCGTCTAAGTCCCATTCTTCCCAGCCCGAGAAACGAACATGGTTACCAGTCTCTTTGTGATGGCCTTCGAAAGTCCACGCATAGACCATGTGGTGATCGGCGACGAGAACCGTGTCGAGGCTAAGAACGAGGTCAGGGAAGTCAGCCATAAATCCCGCCGCCATGTCGCCAATCTCCGCCTGGCTCTCCATTGGGTCGCCACCGTTCATTATCATGATTGTATGTTCAGCATATCTTCCGGCGACATCGCCAGGTGCCCGGTTTGTCCAAGCAGCGCAATGGTCTTGAGCTATGCGGTGGGCGGTTTGTACATCAGGTGTCATCTATATCTACATGTCCTAAAAATCGCGAAAAATATGGTTACAAAAACGTTAGTCGGGTCTCTGAAAGCAATCAAGTTTGCTTAACAGCGCTTCTCAACGTTTGCAGGTTTGTTTGCCTCACGGCCATCCGCTCATTGAAATTTCTGCGTTTTGAACGAACGGCAGCTTTCGGGAAGCCGATAAGTGAACTCTGAGAGATATCGAATGTCGGCTGTGGGCCGCACTCGCAACCCAAATTCCAAGAGGTCACCCATCCAGAACCTTCAACGTAAGCTCAGCAATCCTCTGAAAGCCCTTCCGTCCCGCAATTTCATATCCCTGAATGGCATATGCCTTGCGCTTTGCCTTGAAATGCTCCGCAGAGTCCTGCGCCAGTTTGTGCGCTTCCTCAAGCTCGCTTTTGCCCATTTGATATGCCGTGTATGCCAATCTCATCTGGAAGATCGTGGCACGACCGAATTCGGCGGCAAAAATGGCTGGCGTCTTGCCGGTGTAAGTTTGGAGAGTTGGGTTCGCGCCAGCAACAAGAAGAGCTTCAAAACATGTCTGACGTCAGCACCAATGGGACAGTTTAAGTAGATTTGATAAGAGAGGGTTTCTGGCTCATCGTAACCGCCAAGGAGTGGAGATGAGA
>NZ_JBQGAB010000037.1:0-21927 GCF_056542605.1 Ruegeria sp. AB8 | reverse complement strand
CTGCGCATCCGTCAGCCAAAAAAGATCAGACATGGTCACCGCTCGATTTTCGAACCGTGAATCACGCAGCCACGCGGAAATCAATGGGTCCTGACCCTAAGTAGACGTCAGCCGGAGTGAGATTTTTCAGGCTCTCGTGATAGCGCCGGTGGTTGTAGTGATCGACAAAGGCGTCGATCTGCCGCCTGAGATCACCGGGCAGATAATAGTTTTCCAGCAGGAGGCGGTTCTTCAAGGTTTGGTGCCACCGCTCAATTTTGACTTGGGTCTGCGGGTCACCGCGGACATGATCCATCTTCTGGTCTTCTCTCCAGTCTGCCAGTTCACCAGAGATGTAACTCGACCCATAGTCACTGAGCAGGCGCGGCTTATGCAAGACGGTCGTCTGATCACAACTTGATGCCTGCAAAGCGAGGTCCAACGTATCCGTCACAGCCTCGGTCTTCATCGTCGTGCAGAGCTTCCAGGCGATGATGTCGCGGCTGTAATCATCGAGGATGACCGCTCACCAGGCCTTCCACGATGCAGCGGGCGACGATTGTCTCGGACAGGCGCCGTAGCAGTTCACTCTCACGGAACCGGCCATGCCGGTTTTTGGAGAACGTCGAATGGCCGCGAACGTGGTCGTTAAAATCATGAAGACAGAACCAGCAATACGCGTGGTTCAGATGCACCTCTTCGCAAAGCCGTCGTTCGGATCGGATGCCAAAGCAATACCCAACCAACAGCACGTGTATCAGAAGGTCCGGGGCGACGGATGGCCGGCCGGTATGGCTATAGAAGTCGGTGAGATGGGTACGGATGCCACCAAGATCGACGAACCGATCAATCGAACGCAACAGGTGATCTTGAGGGGCTTGGTCCTCCAGCGCGAACTAATTTAACAGCGCCGCTTGAGCTTCCTGCCTTGGTCCCATCATGACTGATCCTCTCACTGCGTTGGCAGGATTGCATCAGCAACGTATAACTCTATAAAGACAAAGTTTTTCAACAAAATATGCCCAAAGCGGACACTTGAATGCGGCAGAAATTACTCGAGTGCGGTTGTAGTGTACCTCATCTCTATCTCTGTGGAGAGGTTTCAAGCCAGCGATGACGAGCAAGGTTAGCCTGTATTGAACAAGCCACGGTCGATGGAACTGCCGTGTTTGAAACGCAATGTAGGATTAAACTGAACCAAATTTTGAGTGCTGTTCATCATCATATCGGTGATATGCTCGAGACAATCGGAGTTGACAAGTGCCAATGGAAAGACGCCTAGCCGCCATTCTTGCCGCAGACGTAGTCGGCTACAGCCGTTTGATGGGCGCAAACGAGGTTGCCACTTTGGCAGAGATGCAAGCAATTCTCGCCGAAGTTTTCGATGAAGCAATCGACCAAGCTGGCGGACGCATTGTTAAGCTTATGGGGGATGGAATTCTTGCGGAGTTTGCAAGTGTTGTTAGCGCTTTAGAATCCGCGCTTGTCATTCAAGAGGCAATTGCCGAACGAAACGTCGGCGTTCCCGAAGATCGACAGATCCACTTTCGTATCGGCATTAACATGGGCGACGTGCTCTTTGAGGGCGGCGATGTATTCGGCGAAGGAGTCAATATCGCGGCCCGCATTGAGGCGCTGGCTCAACCAGGCGGCATCGCTGTTTCGGGAGTGGTTCGCGATCAGGTGGGCAACAAGCTTGGCATCACTTTCGATGACGCAGGCGAACAACTGCTAAAAAACATCGATGGCGCCGTTCCAGTTTTTCACGTTCGATCTCAAACCGGCGATATGCAGCCTGCATTAGCAAACGCCTCCAGTCATCCCAGAATCGCGGTTCTTCCTTTTGAGAACATGAGTGGTGACCCTGAGCAGGAGTATTTTGCAGATGGTATCGCTGAAGACTTAATCACTGATCTTTCAAAGCTTTCAGGCCTCTTTGTGGTTGGTCGAAACTCAGCTTTTGCTTACAAAGGCCGACCAACTAAACTACAGGATGTCGCCCGAGACCTAGGCGTACGCAACATTCTTGAAGGCAGTGTTCGAAAATCGGGCAACCGCCTACGCATCACAGCTCAATTGATCGACGGTGTAACTGGCGGGCATCTCTGGGCAGAACGCTATGACCGGGATCTGTCTAACATCTTCGCACTTCAGGACGAAATAACCAATAAAATCATTGATCAGTTGCAGGTTAGGCTTTTTGACTCTGATATCGCCGAAAAGGCGCACACGGAAAGTGTAGACGCCTACACTCTTTACCTTAAGGGGCGACGCTACTTTCACATGCGTGCCAGAAACTATCTTGAAAAGGCGCGCACGCTTTTCCTTGAAGCAGTGCAGCAAGATCCTGACTACGCCCGCGCTTACGTGGGGTTGGCTGAATGCGAAGCAAGGCTTAACGATTGGCATGGCACAGATTTTCCGTCAGAAGACATTGTCAGCATGGCTCAACGTGCCATCAATCTCGATCCTAACTTGGCAGAAGCGCATGCCTCCCTTGGACTGGCATTGCAGATTGTCGGGAAGAATGAAGCCGCGGTTGTGGCTTATCGCAGGGCGCTGTCGCTTGATCCGCTTTGTTATGATGCGCATCATAACTTTGCTCGTTATCACCGAGGGCAACTGGATCATAAGCAAAGCGCCTATCATTTTACACGCGCTCTTGAAATCAAGCCGGACGATTATCGGTCGCCACTCCTACTTGTTGCCGACCTCGTCGAACTCGGACGTCTGGATGAACGTGACCTTTACCTTGAGATGGGCCTTAAGCGGGCTACAGAGGCGGTAGAAAGCAATCCTGATAACCCTGATCCACTCGAATTGTCGGCGTCCGTTTTGGCCAGCTTGGGAAGGTATGATGAGGCACGCGCGTGGCTGAGCCGAGCTCTTGCCATGGAAACCCACAGCTATTCGACCGACGGTTATAATGTGGCCTGCGTTTATGCATTAATCGGTGAAACTGATAAAGCCTTGGAGTGTCTTGAGAAGGTATATCCGAGCCTTGGCCCCGTTCAACGGGATTGGATGCGAAATGATCCAGACTTCCAGTCTCTTCGCAATCATCCCCAGTTCCAATTCTTGTTAAACGCCGCACCAAAAACGGACGCTTAGTGGGAGCAATATAGTGCCGCTTTGTCCGCAACGCGGTCACTAATATTTTGATCCGCTGTTTCAGATGCGAGCGATTGGTTATTGCGAAGGCAGAGGCCTTAAGTTTCTCAGGTTGCTGATGCCTTTTGTGGGCGGGCTGGATGGAGACTTTGCTATGTCCAGTATTCAGCTTCCTATAGTCCGACCGACCCGTCCGCCCTGGAAAAAGGGTCGAACTTTTTTGCCAGAAACGTCACCAGCAGCCAACACAGGTCTGGGCAATTCGTGCCCGTCTCGAGCTCTCTGGCAACCAACGCAACCTCATGCTGTTCAACCTCGCGATCGACAGCAAACTTCGCGGATTCGATCTTGTACGGTTGAAAGTGGCCGATCTCGTCGTTGCCGGGGCAGTCCAAAACCGAGTTTCGGTCATCCAGAGCAAGAAAGGCAAGCCAGTTAAGTTCGAGGTGTGAGAGCACGCGACGATCGGTTCATAAGGGGGTCATGTCGCCCGCCATGCTAGGTCGTAGGTTCCTCTTTCCGAGCAGGCTTGCGGGCAAACCGGCCTCCATTGCAATGGCCAATTAAATCGCAACAAACATGTTCCACGTGATGCGTTTCAAGGATTAGTAGGCGCAATAACATACAGAGCTTTTAAAGCTTCGCTGGGCTCGATCCCTGGCAACGCGGTGCGAAAAATCTCTTCCATAGTGCCCCGGGCATACATTTCGGACAGAATAGTATCAACGATCAGTCGAAAGTCATCATCGCCCCTCGCGATGGCTAACCCTTGCTTTTCTATCGTCAGTATTTCTTGGGATAACTTGAATTTGCCTTTCAGTCCCGCAGCAATGTAGTTGACTAGCAAAATCGACTGATCTGCAAAATACGCATCGATTTTACCGTCTCGGAGCGCCTTGATTCCGTCTGGATGTGAAGCAAACCGAACCATCCTGGCGTCGATGCCTGCGGCATCAAATGTATTCTGTACGGAGGCTTCAGTTGTTGTGCTGCTTCTCATGCCAACCTTTTTCCCCGCGAGTGCGCTCATGGTGCCCTCAGCCTCGATTGGTAACAATATGGAAGTACCATCAACGAAGGTAGGGATTGAGAAATCAACGATTTCGCGACGAGAAAGCGTGATAGTCGCTGCCCCGCAAAGTATATCTATCTCTCCGGAGGCAACTTTGTCGAAACGATCCTTGGAGTCGACCGGAATGAACCGAACATTTAAGTCCTTTAGATCCAGTTTCTTCGCAACAGCCTGCGCTACTTGATCGCAAATTAATGGTGACAGACCAAACGGCCGACCTTGGTCGTTAACGTAAGACAATGGAGCAGCATCTGTTCGAAATCCAAATCGGATTTCGTTATTATTTGTTATTCTTTCGATTGTCTGTGCAACTGCGCCGGTTGTGAATAGAACCGAAACAATAAGTACTGAAAGCAAGCGCATGGGTTTTCCTTCTTTAGCCGGGGCTCGTTTTGAAACTTGCCTGCCCTAAGTTACGCAATACCGCCACCTACAAATCCAAGCAGCACAAATGTGACCTATTTCGTTCCTAGGCGAGCGCTGTGTAACCACCTTGCAGAATTTCGCTGCGAAAAGAACGTGGCAGAACTGAACTTGGAAATTGGGAGACAGGCTTCGCTCCCATAGTTTACTTTGTCGGTCATCGAAGCAAAACTCAAATCATTTGAATCCAGTTCGCCCAACTCCGGTTACGCACTTGGTCCGAAGATAGACCACCCTGTCGCGCGGACCAACTCTTGAAATGCGATGGTTGCCAAATGAGAATTGCCCTTTGGATCGAGCCCGGGGCTCCAGGCGACTACAGATGCGATACCAGGTACAATGCACAAGATGCCGCCGCCTACGCCGCTTTTCGCTGGAAGGCCAACACGGAAGGCGAACTCGCCCGATGCATCGTATGATCCACACATCATCATCAGTGCAGTAACTCTTCTTGCTCGTTGCGCGGACAATACTGCAGAACCGTTGGCCGGATTTTGACCCGCTGCGGCAAGAAATCGACCTGCCAAAGCCAGCTGTTCACAAGACATGGCGATGCTACACTGTCGAAAGTACAGAGACAGAACATCCTCTACCGGCGCCTTAAGATTCCCTTCCGCCTGCATAAAATGGGCAAGCGCACGGTTTCTGGATCCAGTTCGCATCTCAGAGTCCGCAACTGACGCATCGACCTCAATCGAGTCGTCCTCTGAAAGCTCTCGGCACAACTTCAATAGATCGTTGATCGCCTCGTCAGAAGAGCGGTCTTCGAGCAGAACATCGGCCACTACGATCGCACCGGGGTTGATAAACGGGTTCCTTGGGATTCCGCGCTCGTGTTCTAGCTGAACGATGGAATTGAATGGATCGCCGGATGGTTCCCGGCCAACTCTTTGCCACAAAGTGGCGCCAACCCGTTGCAGCGCCACTGTAAGCGAGAACACCTTTGAGATGCTCTGAATCGAAAAGAGTTTGCCAGCATCTCCAGCGGACACTAACGCACCGTTGACGGGTGCAACGGCAATACCGAATTGGTTCAGATCGACTGTGGCGAGTTCTGGAATATACTGCGCAACTTTCCCCCTCTCGGACATGCCGGCGATGCGATCTGCGATATCGTCCAAGACTTCCTGAAGGCTTTCGCTATCGGTGGTTTTGAGTATCGGCATGGATCTCCTCCGTCCAGACAGTGTGATCCACGCCCTTAATAAGCTCGGGAAATTTGCTTGCTACAAAGCGGGGTTCAAGGTTCTGTCGGCGTTGCGAAAAATAATCCACGGTTAATTTGTACACGGTGCCAGACAGGAGCACTATTGCCACTAAATTGATGGTTGCCATAATTCCCATGGCCGCATCCGCGAAATTGAACACTGTGGCAACAGCTTGCACAGCGCCCCAGACAACCATTGCGAGACAGCCCAATCGCAGGACGTAAATTGGCAGCTTCCCTTCCAATTTTAGGAACGTCATCGCGTTTTCGGCATATGAGTAATTACCCAGGATGGATGTGAAACCAAAAAAGACGATAGCAACCGCGATAAAGTGGCGGCCGATTTCGCCAAGATGGACCGCCGCCGCGTCTTGAGTAAGTCGCATTCCGGTAGGCCCATCAATTTCGATTGCGCCTGATAGAAGTATTAGCAATGCAGTGGCCGTTGCGACCAAAATCGTATCCACGAAACACCCAAATGCCTGAACGAATCCTTGGCTGGAAGGGTGGTGGGGATCAGGTGTGGCAACCGCTGCAATATTTGGTGCTGAGCCCATGCCCGCTTCGTTTGAGAATAGCCCCCGTTTGATGCCGTTTAGTGCAGCAGCCATGACACCTCCTGTCACGCCTCCGGCAGCTTCCTGAAGGCCAAATGCCCCGGCAACAATCGACCACAACATAGCGGGTACTTCGGAAATGTTCAGGACTACGACAACACAGGCAAGCAAGAGGTAGAGACCCGCCATAAGCGGTACGACAATCTCTGCAAACTTTGCGATGGTTCTTATTCCACCGAATATTACTACCGCTGCGGCTGCAGCAAGCGCTATGCCAACGACCAACTTGTTCAACCCGAACGCGCCCTCGAAAGCCTCGGCAATCGAGTTGGATTGGACGGCGACAAAAACCAAACCAAAGCTGACTATCAGGCAGATCGAGAAAATGACACCAGCCCAAGGCGCATTCAAGGCGTTGGCCATGTAGAACGCGGGACCTCCTCTGAACCTTCCGTTGGACGATGTGACTTTATAGAGTTGGGCCAAAGTACTTTCAGAATAAGCCGTGGCCATTCCAACCAATGCCACGATCCACATCCAAAAGATGGCGCCTGGACCTCCCAAGGTCAGGGCCACGGCTACGCCAGCCAGGTTACCAGTACCGACACGTGAAGCCAGGCTCACTGTCAGGGCTTGAAAAGGAGTAATACCTCTTTTGTCCGTGCTCTTTGCAGAAGTGAGCACGCGCACCATTTCCCCAAAATGGAGAAACTGAAGTGCGCCAAGACGAATTGTAAAAAAGATACCGGTCGCAAGAAGTCCGTAAATCAATACGTAGTTCCAAAGAACCGTGTTTATGCCGTTAACCAGTATTTCCATTGTGCGCCTCTTGAGAATTCAAACACTTCCCGGAAGGCAAAAACAGTGTGCCTGTTTTTCATCATGCACGAAGATGCGACAGTTGTCAGGAATATGCTGCGCAGTCTCCCGGCGGTTGGCGCGCGGATCATTGAAGTTGAGCCACAAACTTATGACGACGTAGCCAGTGGTTAGTCCGCCTGGCAGTCGCTCACACCAAGTGCAGCGAACGGGCGCTTTGAGCCCAAAGCAGACGTCATAGGACACCAGATTGGATTGTACTACCGGCCCCAAAGCGTAAGCAATAAAAACGCGTCAATTCTGCCCACTCGACGGTTGCGCTACCCGAGGAAGCTGAGCCAACTGCGAGTTCCCCGATGCTTTTAGACAGGGGTGAAATTGACCTAACGGGTCTGCGATTTAGCCAAGGTGGCTACGACAGACCTCAGAACACAGAGGCATTAAGTCGTGTGGGTTGTGGTGCTCTCGGCACTAACTGTGTTGCTACGCGGCAAAGTTACCCTATTGAATTGTTTACCTATCGAAGCTGATTTGACTGTTTTTTGTTTCGTGACTTTGCTGTCCTGGGACTTGATGCGCCGTTTCCTGTTGTGGCTCCCTCCAACTCAGTGTTGGACAGATCGTCGCATGCCGTGCAACGATAAACCTTATGAAACAGCGCTATGGGAGGCAAAATGTCAGATTCAAGTCCCAAAAAGATGCTCGACCCGGACCCACGTGTCTGGGACTTCGAGACTGAGTATGAACTCGGACAAGACAACATCAGGCCGCTCGGGTTGGATATCCACAACCCCGTCTTCATTGTCTCTGGTTTGCTGATCCTGGGTTTCGTGATCGTGGCTTTGGCCAATCAGGAAGCTGCTGCTGCATTCTTCGGCTGGCTCCGGCCATGGCTGACCAGTACCTTTGACTGGTTTCTGGTGTTGTCGGTAAATGCGATCACATTGTTCTGCCTGGCGCTTATTGTCCTGCCAGTCGGAAAAGTCAGAATTGGCGGAAAGGATGCGAAACCCGATTACTCATATGCGGGTTGGATCGCAATGATGTTTGCGGCAGGGATCGGGATCGGCCTCCTGTTCTTTGGTGTTTTGGAGCCAGTGTATTACAACTTTTCGGAAGACGGGAATGCACGGCCCCTGAACATCGACATTAGTCAACCGGGCAATGAGTATATTGGTGTCGTCGGGACGATACATCACTGGGGTCTCGAAGGCTGGGCTGTATATGCTGCAGTGGGATTGGCGCTTGCGATATTCGCTTACAACCTGAACCTGCCACTCACGCTCCGGTCGGCTTTCTTTCCGCTGCTTGGAGAACGTGTCTGGGGCTTTTGGGGACATCTCATCGACACGCTGGCGGTCTTTGCGACACTTTTCGGCCTTACGACGTCCTTGGGCCTGGGTGCTCAACAAGTTGCTGCAGGTCTGAACGAGGTGTTTGGCATCTCACCGTCCCCGACGCTGACCGTTATCATTATCGTTGCCATCACGCTTATCGCTCTTGGCTCCGTCCTCTTGGGCATGGACGCGGGCGTAAAAAGACTGTCTGAGATAAATATGATAATGGCCGTCGGGCTCTTTATCTTTGTGATCGCTATGACCGGAATTTCTGCTGCAATCGCGCGCTACGTTTCAGTCATGGTGGACTATGTCACATTGCTGCCTGCGCTTTCCAATCCGTTCGGGCGGGAAGATACGAGCTTTTTCCACGGCTGGACAACATTCTATTGGGCGTGGTGGATTGCTTGGTCGCCTTTCGTCGGCATGTTCATTGCACGGATTTCTCGGGGTCGCACCGTGCGTGAGTTTGTACTCTGTGCCCTGATTGCACCAACAGCTGTTTGTGCGTTGTGGATGTCCACTTTCGGAGGTGCGGCTATCGACATGCTGAATTCCGGTGGTGCTGAAGGAGTCAAAGCCACTGTCATCGACAGTTATGCTCCGGAGGGCGCTTTGTTCGGTTTCCTCAAGGAACTGCCGCTGTACAACATCATTGCGCCGATCTCGCTGGTGTTGATTGTGATCTTCTTTGTCACCTCTTCCGACTCCGGTTCACTGGTGATCGATACAATCACCGCAGGTGGCAAGTTGGATGCGCCTGTCGTTCAGCGCGTATGGTGGTGTACTCTTGAAGGCCTTGTCGCTATTGCACTGCTCCTGGGCGGTGGGTTGAACGCCCTTCAGGGAGCCGCCGTGTCTATGGGGATTCCGTTTACACTGGTGATACTCATCATGTGCTACTGCCTGTGGTTGGCCTTGCGATCTGAATACAAGAAGCTCTGAGAAACAGTCGAGAGCAGTTGTGGCTTCCCATTGAGATAGGGGAGCCACTACATCAAACTGCGGTACTTCGCCATTTTGGAACGGCTAGTTACGTACAACAAAAACAGAACACCTAGCGTGCGTAACGACATGACTGGCAGTTGTACCCAACAGGTAGTCTTGGATTTTTGGATTGACCGCCTCCATTACGATCATGTCAACATTGCGTTCATCCGCGAGTTTCACGATCTGGCGATGCACCGCTCCGGTCCGGACAGTGGTTTCAAGTTCGACACCTTCTGCTGGGTGATCTTCAACAAACTTCTTCAGTTGCTCGCTCCAATATCCAACAGAGTCGCGAATGTTCAAGTTTCGCTCCATTTCTGGCGCAACTGTCACCACGAGAAGCCGCGCTTCTCGGCGTTTAGCCATTGCGATTGCTTCTTCGTAGGCGCTGTAATCCAGCCTCACGTGACGAAGATTTATCGGGCATAGGATTAAATTCGTATCAAGTGGCATCTTCACCGTCCCGTCTCACGCTTTCAGTCAGTAAGTGTTAGACAATGACTTTGCTAGGTGGACCGTCAAGAGTGACCGCCTCCAATGCACAGCAGCCGCTTTGTCCGTGATCAGCCCCACTTGTGTGGTCCAATTTGATTGTTAGTGCATGATTGGCCTTTGGTCCATCTGAACCATGGTTTCCGGGGCCGGTGGTTTATATCCCAGAGCACTGTGCGGGCGTTTAGTGTTGTAGTGTTTCCTCCATTCTTCGATCAATATCTGCGCTTCTTTTAGGCTGTAGAAGACTTCTCCATTCAGGAACTCATCTCTGAACCGCGCATTGAAACTTTCACAGTAACCGTTCTCCCATGGGCTGCCTGGCTCGATGTATGCGGTCTTTGCTCCAACTGCATTGATCCAGTCTTGCACCGCCACGGCAATGAACTCAGGGCCATTGTCGGAGCGAATGTAGCTTGGCACACCGCGCATGATGAACAGGTCACTCAGAACGTCGATGACATCGCCGGAGTTCAGCTTGCGGTCCACTCGGATCGCCAAGCACTCCCGGCTGTACTCATCGATAACGTTGAGCGTGCGGAACGCCTTTCCGTCATCCGTTCGACAATGCACGAAGTCATAGCTCCAGACGTGGTTTCGATGCTCCGGCCGCAGCCGAACACACGATCCATCATTTAACCAGAGCCGCCCCTTCTTTGGTTGTTTCATTGGCACTTTCAGCCCCTCCCGACGCCAAAGCCTTTCGACGCGCTTGTCATTCACCTGCCAGCCCGCATCTCTCAGCAAAGCCGCGATCCGGCGATAACCGTAGCGGCCATCCTGGCGGGCCAATTCTATCATGTCCGCCACCAGGCGCTTCTCGTCAGCTCGACCTTTCGGCAGCTTTCGCTGTGTGGATCGGTGCTGTTTCAGGACACGACACGCCCCCTCTCATCGTTTGCCTTGCAAACGACTGCCGGGCAGCGGGACATTCTGAGACACGCAGTTTGTGGCGCACATGGTTGATGCAGGCACGGCGACGGGCGGGGCTCAGTAGTTTCCCTTGGCCGCCTCCGTCAGGATCAGTTTGTCCAGGGTCAGATCCGAGACGGCCTTTCGAAGACGCTCATTCTCTTTTTGAAGGCGCTTGAGTTCCTTCAACCGATCCGTACCCATTCCGCCGTACTTTTTCTTCCAGCGATAATAGGTCTGTTCAACAACACCAATCTGCCGGATTGCATCCAGACGGGACATGCCTTGCCCCATCAATATCTCAACCTGTCGCAACTTCGAGACAATCTCTTCCGGCTTCGGTCGCTTGTTCGCCATGTGGTTCCTCCGTTTTCTTAACCATAACGGTGGACCACTTCAGAGGGGGAGGATCAAGTATCGAGGATATCTTTGAGAGCTCTAACAATCATACTTCACCGCCTCTTTGCTATCGGACCGCGCGGTTCATCCCGCCATCGGACAATATACTCTGACCGTTGATATACCGGGCCCCTTCGCTGGCGAGAAACACGCAAGCCTGTCCAATTTCCTCAAATGATGCGGGCCGCTGAGCCGGGATTTCCCGACGGGCTTGCTCAGACAGGTTCACGTTTTCGCAGAATCCAGGGAGCAGGTTGTTCATGCGAATGTTGTGCCGTGCATAGCGATCCCCATACAGCTTTGAGAAACTGTGCAGCGCGCCGCGCAACATGCTCATGGGATACGGCGCACGTGGCTCAATTGTGTTCATGGACGAGATGTTTACGAAAGCGCCGCCGCCTTGTTCAATCAGGATGGGCGTAACGATACGGGCAATCTTGACGACGTTCAGGACGTACATGTCCAGACTTTCGTGCCACAAGTCATCGCTGAGCTCCAAAAGCGGCCCGTCAAAGTCCGGATCGAAACCTACAGTTTTGATGGCCTCTGGCACCG
This sequence comes from Ruegeria sp. AB8, assembly GCF_056542605.1. Lineage (NCBI taxonomy): Bacteria > Pseudomonadati > Pseudomonadota > Alphaproteobacteria > Rhodobacterales > Roseobacteraceae > Ruegeria > Ruegeria sp. AB8. The sequence continues at coordinate 10,074 of NZ_JBQGAB010000037.1, read as the reverse complement.
TTCCACCGTGACCCATGTTGCTGACGATGGCATCAATTCTTCCATATCTGCTCATGGTGTCGTCGATCATCGCTTGCAAATCGTCGACATCTAAGACAGAGCCGCGACGGCCAATGCCCCCCAGCTCCTCCGCCAGCTCAACCGAGCGATTGGACGGCGACATCAGCGAAACCTTGTAGCCAGCCTTAGCCATTTCAATGGCGCAGCCTCGGCCAATGCCTTGTCCGGTACCTGTCATCAGCGCGACTTGGACTGCGGGCATGGTATCCCCTTTCTTTAGGCGCATCATATGTGAGAATTATTGCGTTGAAGTCAGTGTACCTCCTTAGAGCTCGGCGAACCTATCGAGTTTTCAGAATATTGCTGTTAGATTTTCTCACATGCCGGAAAACCTTAGACACCTTCGTGCCCTGCAGGCCTTTGATGAAACCGCAACTCACTCCAGCCTGACTAAGGCAGCGGATGTTCTGAACGTCACTCATGGGGCGATCAGTAGGCAAATCAAGTTGCTGGAACTGCATCTTGGCGTGACGCTCTTTCATCGTCGACCCAATGGCGTTGAACTGACCAAGGCCGGGGCGCGCTTGCACCAGTCAACGCGAGGGGCTTTTTCTGCATTGCAGTTGGGCGTAACTGAGGTGAAGCGATTACATCACCGCCAGTCGATAACGGTTTCCTTGTCCACATCTTTGGCACTCAAATGGCTGGTACCGCGGCTCAGTTCGTTTCAGCAAGAACATCCGCGTATCGCATTATTGTTGGACACAAATGACGCCTTTGCAGATTTTGATACGTCCGAAGTCGATGTGGCCCTGCGTTTTGGAGAACCCGGTTGGGATGGACTGTATCATGAACAAATAAAGCAAGAAGAATTGGTTGTTGTCGCCGCCCCGTCGCTTGTTGGCGAAACCCGACTACCGATGCGCGCCGAGGACATAGCGGATCTCCCCTTATTGCACGACGCTTTCAACGTCGGATGGCAAAGCTGGGCCGCGCAGGTCGGGCTGAGCGCTGATCGGATCAACTCGCAAAGCATCAAGTACGTGGACAGTGCAGTTCTGTTGGAGGCCGCGATAGACGGGCAAGGCGTGGCACTGGCAAGACATCTTCTTGCAGAGAGGGATTTGAAACTTGGTCGGTTGATCCGCATCGATAAAAGCCGTGTTCCATTGGATCGCGGGCTCTATTTCGTCTGTCGACCCGGCGATCAGGAGCGGGTCACAGTAAGAATTTTCATGAAATGGCTTACGACAATTTGAGCTCTGGTTCCGGTCAAAGCCCCGGGAATGCGGTCATTGATCTGCGCTGCGCGTAGGACCGTTTTGTCCCGCGATGAGTGAGTTGATCAGATCCAGAGCTTCGCAGCCGCAGCGAATGCCTCCTTCGACGGGCCGCATTGCAGCATCGTCGAGCCTAGGCGAGTGTCCGGTTTGGGTCGGGAGTTGTCGGTGACCTTTCAGCGATCAATGGCAGCTTTAGTCCGCACAGCAGACCTTGAGCGTTTTTCGCCAAATGTCCGCTATGCGGACAAAGCCGCCGTTCTTAACTCTGAGCACATTGGCTGCAATCTGCGCTGATGTGAGCCTTTGTTACGCCGTCTAGCGCGTCCTGAGTGTATTGCCATCCAAATAGGCGAAACGAATGAAGCGCGACATTAACTCTCGGCTTTTTCGCGGATAAGCTACTCCGAAATCACTAGGTGAATGCTTCAACAATATGCGCGTCGAGTTTATAAATGGATTCCACGTTTGTAGCGCCGTCGTAGAATGTAACGTCGCTGACTCGGCGTTCAGCTAGCAGTTCGCCTTCGATCCAAAATGCATCGAAAATCGATTTGAACTCGATGCCCTTAGGGTAATCTACATGAATGATCTGGTTCGGTGGCGGCGAAGGTGTATGAACGCAAGAACCTGCAACGGGTACAAACAGGAATTCGGTTACAACTGCCCCATCGTTTGCCAGTGGCACTATGTACCCCGGCAGCCTGATTGTGGTCCCCAGAATTTCTAAATTTGGGCCGCGCCCGATTGAGTTGTTTTGCGCAATGATTTTTCGGCGCTCTTGCATGAGCCTTTCTACGTCGACATCATGGGCGGACAGAACACCATTGGCCGCCTTGTATTCTTTAATTAGATCAGGATTAGAGCGCTCGCTGGTACTGGATGTTCGCCAACGAACTTGCGTTCGCATAGCGTTCAACAACGGATATGGCAGCTTTTCAAATGGGGTTTCCAGAGACTTTAGGGCCGGCTTCAAATCGCGCCAGCTAATTGCAACACGTTCCTGAATAGACTCGTCTAGCGATGAGGAGCGTGAGGCAATGGCCAAATCAAGTAAGCGCTCAGACATGTCAAAACGCTTTGCCCCTGAAGGAGAAGATTGGGCAGCAGGTTTTTGTGGGCTTTGGGCACTCTCCGCCTGAGCAGCTTGAATGTGTGCGAACGCAAGAACTAAAATTACTAGAGCGATCAGGTTGCTTATCATTTCAGTGGTCCACTTGTTCCTCATAGTTGCGACGGATTCCAGTTTTCGGCCGGGGTCCAATATGCAAAGGATCGTTATCTCTCGTGTTTTTGTTGTCCCCATTCGCTGAAAGCAGTCTCCTGGATCATGCTTCTAAACCGCCAATCAAAAAAAGAACGACAAACCCAGTTTTAGTTGTCTGTCCGGTCCGCCGTCAGGTCTGCGCTCTAAAGTGTAGTATCCCACACTGACATCCATAGCAGTGCCTTTAGCCTCATTGACGATCGATGTCTTACCGGCGGTCAAACCCAGTGGAATTGCCCAAGCTTCATCATTGCCAGCGGCATTCCAGTTGTACGAAAGGACGTTGTTGTACCCGATGTACCAGCCCTCTCCCAAACCGTAATTCAGAATGGGTTGCAGGATGGTCACGCTGAAATCGTTCTCGCCCCACATATGAGCAATAACGCCACCCCAGGACAGATCACCGGTTTGCCCAAACATGACAAAGGCAGGGCCAGCGCCCCAACCTGCGCCTTGCAAGGCGTCATTCGTGTGCGTTGGCAGGGAAACTTGCAGGCCATAGCCAAGTGCAATTGCGCTTTCTCCCGGCGTAGGTGAATAAAATGCCTGTGCAGTTGAATCACCGATACCCCAGGTCAGATCATTTTCTGTCGATGGATCGACAATCCCAGGTGGCAATACGGCTCCGGGCTGGACACCTTGGATCGGCACAATCCCCCGAAGCACCAATGTGGCGTCTGTCAGTGGAACAGAATAGACGGGCTGTAGCTGAAAGTTGTAGCTTTCGTCATCGTTCGTCCCGGTCCTGAAGGCGATTGTATTATCCGTGATTAGTGCTTTTGTGTCCGCAAGCGGGTTCGCAGCCTTCCGCGCTGCCTGACAAGCCGCGCCACAAGAATGGGCTTCATTGGCTTGAACACCGATCAGCCCGGCGAAGAGCACTGCACAAGTATAAAGAAGGTTTTTCATATTTTGCTATCGTACCCCGTTTTGATTTGTCGTTAGGCTGTCCTTATACATTCGTCGCAATCGCGGAATTATTCGGATATCCCTCGCGCTGCCGCTGCAATTGGTTGGCCAATCTCTGCCCCAATGCCTCGGAACAGTTCCTGATGGTCATCCGTAAGCCGCGATAGAGTGACGATCTTCTCGAACTGCGCCAACTCAACCAACTGCGGAATGAAGGGCTCGATCAAGGCTTCGTGCCGGGCGTGGGCAGCCGCATCCACGTAACGTTCATAGCCATAAACCGTTTCGCCAACTCGGGCGAATTCGTAAACTAAAAGCCCGTCATCGGAGGCAGATGCCTCAACCATGTCTCTGGCCAATGCATCAAAAGCCTGTGCGTTTTCAGCCGGAACGCTTAGTATGGCGATAAATGCGACTTCTTCAGCGTGAGCATGAGCAACCATTGAAAGGTTTGCGGCCAGTAAGGCTGCTGTGGATCGGGCAAGTCGTCTCATTTCCGGCTTCCTCTCTAAAATGGCGAGGGGCATTGTTCGCCCCCAGCCTCAACTGCCTTGACAGTTAAATGCCGTCACGATGCGTGAACCGCCCATCCATAAGCGTGCCTAACACCTTGATGTTTGAAATATCACGCGGTTCGACTGCAGTTATGTCCTGATCAAGAACAACAAGGTCGGCATATTTTCCCACTTCGATGGAGCCTATTTTGTCCTCCATCGCTTGCTGCGCGGCAGGATAGATCGTGACTGCTTTCAAAGACTCTTCCAATGAGGCCGGTTTGCGGGACAACGGGAACGGCTTGCTGTCCGGATTCAGTGGGTCCTGCAATGTCATCGCAATCTCAACATTTAGCAGTGGACCGATCAGATCAATCGGCGAAGATGGTACGTCCGAAGAGATCGATACGTTGTGCCCAAGGGCCATCAGCGAGGAATAGCGGGCAAAAATCGCTTCGACCTTTGCGCGCCCCAACAGGTCCAACGCGTTAACATCCTGGTTTTCCCAATCAACGTGGAAAATAGGCGTCGTATTTACCATGATTCCATTCTCAATGACTGTTTCATGGTCCTGATCGGACACCCAGAAATAATGGTGTAGCAGGTTGTTGGGAACGTCATAACCAGCGCCGCGCGCGGTCATGATCGCGTCCACCGTGTTGCGTACTGTTTGTGATCCATCGACGTGAGTGCCCACCGGAAGCCCGTTCTGATTGGCATGCAGATAGACCGAAGTTATCATTGGTCCTTCAATGGCAGCCGCACCGCGCGTCGCAGACCCGTCCGCGTAGTCGTCCAGCATCCAGGCGGTTTTTGAACTCCAGTTCCCTTCCGGATGGATCTTTATGCCCCAGATGCGCAGCATGTCGCTGTCGTACTGCTCGCGTAATTCGAGTGTGTGTTCCACGATTTCGTCAGCAGTGGCGGTCGGGTCCTTGAACCCCGTCGCAACAAAAGTGCGGATCGTCAACTCACCGTTCTTTTCCAGTTCGTGCAGATGGGCCAGTGCGAGTTTCTCATCATCTTTCACAAGCGACAGATCGGTAACTGTCGGCATAGCCATCAAAGGCACGTGCACTGCTGTGATTCCGGTTTTGACCGCCTGATCGTAGAGGTTTTTCTGGATATCAGGAATTTCACCTGCCGGGTCCCAAGCGCCTGCATTTCGAAATGCCGCAGCCCACTGGAACTCAATTCCGATTCCGGTCTGGTTGCCTTCCGCGTCACGCTGCCAGAACATAACGCCCGGCACCTGATCCTCTTCATCAGGGCTGACTTGACCCGCTTCAAACGCTTTGGAGTTCATCCAAACGTCATGAATTGTGAAGTCGAGGATAAAGGCCGGACGGTCAGAAACCACCGAATCCAGATCTTCTTTTGTGGGCCACCCGCCATAGGCGACCTGATTGAACCCATAGCCAAGGATCAACTCCTCGTCAGGGTTTGCATCGGCATATTCCTTGACTGCGGCCAATGCCTCCTCAAGTGTTTCAATACCAAACAGACTGACACCGCGCGACGTCCAGCCCGAGGCAACGATGTGATCGTGGCCTGACACAAAGCCCGGCAGCAGGGTATCCCCGCCCAAGTCTAGAACTTCGGTGTTATCACCGATCAGCGCCTCGGCCCCAGCAACATCACCAACATAGCTTATCTGGTTGCCCGTGACGGCAACGGCCTGCGCGGTCGGCGCATCGTCATTCATGGTAAGAACGGAAGCGTTGGTAAAGACCAGATCGGCGGCCTGCGCATAGAGAGCAGTTGAGGACACCAATAGCGCAGCAATGGAAAGTGTTAGCTTCTTCATAAGGCACTCCGAGGACATTGACAGGTTTTCTGTGTTCGAGATCGATAGTGTAACCTGCGTTTAGGACTGGCTATCCGAATCGTGCAAACTATTATGAATAATTGAATTTCAATGTGCTGCTGCCAGAGCCGGTCGCAGTAAGGGTTAACTGAGGCGCTATGTTACGGTCCAAGAAAATACGTTCAGTGGATCACCTGCCTGATTACACTGGCGTCCAACTCGAAGCGCTCGCTCTCTCTCCACAGGGTCCGAAGCTGAATTGGCGCATGGCCCAACACAATGGTTTTAGCCTTTATTGCGAGGAATATTTTTCGCGTATTCGTTTCCAAGAAGTTCAACACGGCGACACAGTCTTCCTCGGTTTAGTCTTGCCCGACGGCGAACCGGTTCGATTTCAGGGAACTCTATATGAGGATCCGTTTCTTGTGTTCTGGCAAGGGCAAAAGCCAACAGAGTATGACTACGTGGCCGAAGCTGGCACTCAGATATACCTGCTGGAAGTTCCGTGGCTACAGGTCGAGAAGCGTGGATGGGCAACATTTGAAACACCCATCCGCATTACTAGATCTGGCCGTCTGAATGCTTTTGTTCAGCGCATTGAAATGTGTCTTTGCCACAAACAAACTACCGTGGATGCGGAAGATGCTTGGATGTTGAATGACGTTCTCGAGAACCTCGAAAACTTGGCAGGTGAATTTCTTTACTGTGCCGAACCACAAATGCCCGCAGAAAAAGCGAGCCATAGTCAGTGGAAGATCGTTTTGGCGGCAGAAGAGTTTTTTTCAGAAAACCCGGCTGGCACAAAACTAACGGTTCAAGAACTGTGTCGCGAACTCGGGGTATCCAGGCGTTCACTCTTTCTGGCCTTTGAAAAACAGCTTGGTGTTGGCCCAAGCAAGTTCCAATCGATCGTCCAACTGCATCGACTAAGGTCGCTTCTGCAGGAAAGCACCTATGAGAAAGGTGTCGTTTCGAAGCTCATCGGCGAGGCAGGTTTTAGTCACCTAGGCCGGACATCAGTTGCCTACCACCAATTCTTCGGTGAGACCCCGATAGAAACCGCGTCCCGACCAAAAAATGGTTCATGTGCAGGAGCTTCTTAAGACGAAAGTCCACTTTGGGCTCGGTGCAGACGCTCGCCGAATTTTCACGAATGTCTGCTATGCGGACACTGGAGCTCGATGCAGTGAAGGTCAGCTATGCGGACAAAACAGTCTTTGGCTGCGAGTTCCCGAAAGGCTGCTTTGAAGCGCTATCCGGCAGCGCGCAAAGGGATCGAAACGCTGAGCTCGCGTGCGATTTCGTCGATGAGCGCTTTTACGGGTTCGGTTTTTCTTTTGGGATGTATGCGAGCCACAAACGTAATATCGGGTGGTGCTGGAAACACCCCCTCGATGACCTCGATTTCGTCAGATAGGTGCATCCCATTCAATAGCGCTACCCCAAGCCCAGATTGGACGGCGGATTTTACTCCGGCGGCGCTGGGGCATTCCAACACCTGTTCAAAGTGATGCCCCTGCGCTTGACCGTCAGCGAAGCCCCATTGCCTGTAAAAGCAATTTTTGTCGAACGAGAGAAATGGAATTGACCCCAAGGGGTTTAGGAGCAGGTCAGGAGATTTCACCCAATGCAGAGTGTCGTCAAAAAGAACGAGGTCACCTTTCGCGACATCGGAGTTGAAAATCTGCATTACTACAACGTCCAGTTCACCTGCCTCGAGCCAGGCCTGCACATTCAGACTTTGGCTTGTTCGGGTTCGCACGTTGACCTCAGGGAAAAGTCTTGTGAATCGCCCGAGGATCCGGGCGATGTCGCTTGTTGCCGTATCCTCAGTCACGCCTAGTCGGATGGTCCCGGCAAGAGGTTTCTTACCCAAATCAGAAAGGGCTTCGTCATGCAGGTCAACCATGCGGCGCGCATAGTCACAAAGCCGCTTGCCTGCCTCAGTGAACAACGGCCCACCCGCTCGACGCGCGAGCAGGTTGCAATCCAACGCTTGTTCGAGGCGTCTAATTTTGTGACTGACGGCGGATTGCGACAACGCCAGATGTTCTGCTGCGCGCGTAACACCGCCGTAGTGAGCAATGGCGAGCAGAGCTCGTAGTGCATCTATTTCAAGTCTCTTAGACATTCTCTCAACCATCCATGACATTTTTCAATCATTGTATGACAATCATTCATTTGATTCATATGCTATCGCTTGGCTAAGGTTTGCGAAAGCTAAAAATCTAGAGCATCGTTATGACCCACCTTGTTAATCAAAATGTCATCATCAACGGCACACGCATCTCTCATGGCGTACATGGTGAAGGGAGCCCCGTGGTTCTTATCCACGGCACACCGTCCTCCTCATATATCTGGCGCAATATACTGCCTTCGCTGGTCTCCGCTGGATACAAAGTCCATGTCTACGACTTGCTGGGATATGGGTTGTCGGAACGCCCTTGCGACCCGGCTATCGACACGTCCGTCACCGGCCAAGTCCCAATTCTTGAAGGATTGCTCGACATATGGGGCCTAGATGATCTGCACGTCATCGCCCATGACATCGGCGGTGGAATTGCACAGCGCTTTGGCGTCCAGTCGCCTGACCGGGTTCGCACGCTCAGCATGATTGATGTAGTGAGCTATGATAGCTGGCCCTCAAAGCGCACTAATGAGCAGATGCAAGCTGGTTTAGAAAAGCTGATCAAAGCACCAGATGCCGATCATCGTGAGCATTTCCGCGAATGGTTCTATTCGACGGTTCAAAACAAAGTGCGTTTAGCAGAAACTTCGATGGAGACCTATTTGGACTTCATCTGTGGTCCGGTCGGTCAGGGAAGCTTTTTCCAGCATCAAGTCATGCATTACGACCCAAAGCATACAGACGAAATTGCCCCTCGTTATGCTGAACTCGGCAAGAACCCAGTTCAATTGATTTGGGGAGCTGAGGATGCGTGGCAGGTTGTTGATTGGGCGCATCGACTGCACGACGCAATCCCAGGTTCAGAACTCCATGTGTTGGAAGACTGCGGTCACTTCTCACTGGAAGATCAACCCGAAAAGATTTCTGCCTTGCTGGTAGACTTTCTGCAAAGGCAGTGCTGAGCGATGACGGAGATCACACAAACGAATGTCGTTGGGCGCGACAAGCGACAGCTCACATCGCTATTCGAGATTATCGGCTCCGTCTTGGCGATGGTTTATGCATTGTCGATTGCGCTCAACGTAGGAGCAGAAATGCTTGGATTCTCGCTGCTGCTTGTGTCTTCAGGTCTGTTTGCAGGGTGGGCAATTTTAGATCGGCGTTGGGCTTTCCTTTTGCTCCAAGTCTTCTATGCAACGTCGGCAATTATTGGGTTGATCCGTTGGGCCTGACAACAATTCAGCGAAATCCTCCATATCAATAAGAAGGAGAGAAACTGTGAAACTGACGGACTTCAAGGTTCTGGCATTCGACGTTTATGGCACGCTGATAGACTGGGAAAGCGGGATGGTCACAGCTCTCAAACCATTGACTGACAAGATCACACAAGACCTGACACGTGACGACATCCTTGAAGCGCACGCCTATCATGAATCCACGACACAGCGCTGGACACCCAACAAAAAATACTCCGATCTCCTTGCTATCGTTTACCGTCGTTTGGCTGAAGAATGGGGTGTCGAAGTGACTTGGGAAGAATGCCAAGCATACGGCCTCTCGGTGCGCCAGTGGCCTGCATTTGACGATAGCCGTGACGCACTCGCCTATCTCAAACAACACTACAAACTGGTCGTCCTGACCAATACCGACAATGTAAGCTTTTCAGGGTCGAACGCGCGGCTCGGCGTCCATTTTGACGGCGTTTATACTGCAGAGGACGTGGGCAGCTACAAACCCAATGATCGCAACTTCGACTACATGCTGGAAACCCTTGCAAGGCAGGGCATCGCAAAAGAAGACATTCTGCACACCGCCGAAAGTATGTTCCATGACCATAGTCCGGCCAACAAACACGGGCTGAAAAATTGCTGGATTTACCGCCGCTATGAGAAAGAAGGGTTCGGAGCAACTATGAACCCGGCTGAGATGCCCAGCTACAATTTTTGTTTTAATAGCATGGCCGAACTGGCAGACGCACATAGGGCGGAGTTGTCCGGACAATAAGTCTGCACCGGACTGCGAAGCCGACATTCGCTGCTACTTGTTGAAGCTGTAAGTTTGGGCTCGAAGCAGACCTTAACTTGAGTCAGTTGAAAGGCTGCATTGCGTACAAAGCTGATGGGGTGGATGGCTCCTGCTTCAACCGGCGTCGCAATGCGCCATAGTGCAGGTGTCAAAGTCTGCTTTTG
>NZ_JBQGAB010000036.1:0-23531 GCF_056542605.1 Ruegeria sp. AB8 | reverse complement strand
CTGGCAAACACATCGTCTATCATATCCCCGTCTGTCCCTTCTCGCAGCGACTGGAAATCCTACTGGCGCTGCGCGGACTGACGGATGCCGTAGAATTTCGTGTCGTAGACATCACCAAGCCACGCGATCCAGAATTGCTAGCGAAGACCCGAGGGACGACAGCCTTGCCCGTGCTGCAAACCAGCGACGGCCTTATTTTGAAAGAAAGCCTCGTGATCCTGCGCTATCTTGACGAGGCTCTACCAGGGGCACCATTGCGCCGCAGTGATCCTGCCGAACACGCCATTGAGTCGATGCTGATCGCCCGCGAAGGACCCTTTACAATGGCAGGCTATCTCTTTGTCATGAATCAGGATCAGGCGCGCCGAGATGAGCATTTGAATAAACTTCTCGCGCTCTATCGAGACCTTGATGATTTCCTAGGCCATTATAATCCGACTGGCCCATTCTTGTTCGAGGACTTCGGTTTGGCAGAGGCTGTTTTTACCCCGATGTTCAAGCGGTTTTGGTTCCTTGACTACTACGAAGGGTTCAAACTTCCCGTGGGCAAAGACCATCACCGTGTACGAGCGTGGCATGAAGCATGCATGGCGCATCCAGAAACAGCGCAGGTGACCGAAGAAGAGATCGTCAAGCTTTACTACGACTACGCGCTCGGGGCCGGAAACGGCGCCTTGCCTGACGGCCGCAGCGTTTCAAGTTTCACCTTCGAACCGCCCTGGCAGTCAAGGCCCATGCCCCCGAGGGAAAAGTATGCGGGTACAGCCACCGACAAAGAGCTGGGCCTTGTCGCCTGACTATTGATAAATGCCCAGTACCGGACATTCGTGCGCCGCGCGGCATTGGACAAAATGGGCTTTTGATAGTGGAGCGTTCGTCTCCAGCGACAGGAAAAAAGCCTCTCTGGTCGGGTACGCTGGCACAGTCGGCAATCTCGGATTGGACATACTAGGATTTTAGTTCATGGTTCCGTCAAGCATACTGGCTTCAGCCGCAACACGATGCTTTGCGGCGAACAAGAGTTCCTCAGAACTGGCGTAAGATTGCCAGAGGACGGCTAATGCTTAGGTTAGGGTCAGGACCCATTGATTTCTGCTGGGTTGCGTGATTCACGGTTCGAAAAACGAGCGGTGAACATGTCTGATCTGTTTTGGCTGACCGACGCCCAGATGGCGCGTCTTGAGCCCTTCTTCCCAAAGTCTCATGGCAAACCCCGCGTCGATGACCGGCGGGTGTTGAGCGGGATAGTCTTCATTAATCGCAATGGTTTGCGCTGGCGCGATGCACCGAAGGAATACGGCCCGCATAAGACGCTCTACAACCGCTGGAAACGTTGGAGCGACAAGGGCATCTTCGCCCGGATGATGGCCGGATTGGCCGCTGAGCACGGCGAAGATAAGACCGTGATGATAGATGCGACCTACCTGAAGGCGCACCGCACAGCGACCAGTTTGGGCGTCAAAAAGGGGGGCGTGGACGCCTGATCGGTCGGACCAAGGGCGGCATGAACACCAAGTTGCATGCCATCTGCGACAGCAAGGGACGCCCACTCAACTTGTTTGTGACGGCTGGGCAGGTCAGCGACTACATCGGCGCACGGGCATTGTTGAGCAGCCTGCCAGATGTCGAATGGCTGCTTGGGGATCGCGGATATGACGCTGATTGGTTCCGGGAAGCGTTGAAAGACAAAGGGATACGTGCGTGCATCCCAGGCCGGAAGCAGCGGAAGAAAGCGGTGATGTACGACAAGCGTCGCTACAAACGTCGCAACCGGATCGAGATCATGTTCGGAAGGCTGAAAGATTGGCGGCGAGTGGCAACCCGATACGACAGGTGCCCAAAGATCTTCCTCTCAGCCATCGCACTGGCGGCTACCCTCATCTATTGGCTATGAGTCCTGACCCTAAGCCTTTAAAGAGATTTAGTTTAAAGTCATTGTTCTTCCGCTTCTCCAATATTTGAAATCTTGTATCGGAATAGGTTTTGAGCATGATTCAGCAAGTCTATGCGAAAAAACGCCTCTCCCGGCTGATAGCTGCGCGAAAAGGTTGCCAAGTTAAATCCGGCTAGCCACATTGGGAAGGAAATGCCCTTTAGCCAGGTGGGATACTTGGGAAAGTCCGAAAAGCCAACTTACGCGGAAGAAGTCGCCGGGGCGATCAGGGCTGTAGGCACATCTAGTTTTATGCCGGAATTGTTGAACCTCATGCGCGAGGCAGCTTCGTTCAAGGGCGCGTTTGTCAGCCTTTTGAACCCGGGAAAAGCGCCCGAACATGTCTATGACAATGTGCGTTCGGAACGTCGCTCGGTTGTTGTCGACCGATGGCTTGATCGCGCCTGGCTGCTGGACCCGTTTGTTGTTCGTTTCATTGGTGAACGCCACGAACCAGTGATGGTACTAAGAGACGTTACACCGGACAGGTTTGCCAATTCCGACTACTTTCGGATCTACTACAAATCCCTGTTTCTGACGGACGAGATCGGGGTGTTCGTAGCAATAGCAAGCGGCACCTTGTTTCTTTCTCTCGGTCCTTCCGAGGGAAAAACCCGGTTCACGCGGCGGGATGTCGAACGGTTGACAGACCTGCACCCGATCATATCGGCGCTTTGCGAGCAGCACTTCCATCGCAACCCCTCGTCAGGCCGACTCGACGAGAGCGAGGTCGATTTCGGCGGGGTCATCGACAAGGTTTGCAAAGGTTTGACACAGCGGGAGATCGAGGTCGTGCAGTTCCTTTTGCGCGGGCACTCGACGCGGTCCATTGCGCTTTTGCTGGATGTTTCCCCGGCGACGATCAAAGTGCATCGCAAGAACATCTATAGAAAGCTGCGCATATCTTCCCAGTCTGCCCTGTTTTCAATGTTTCTGCATTCGGCAAACGATTAGTCGTACCCCTTTGGGGGTACAAATCACACTGCCCTTTGGAGGTATTCACAGGGTAAGTCTCCCGGCTTTAAGCTGATTCTACAAAACAACAAGTGCGGGTGTCCGGATCAGACCATGATCGACGTAAAGAATGTGACAAAACGCTTTGGCGAAGGTCAGGCGGCCGTGACGGCTCTAGGGGACGTGTCGCTGACCATTCCCGAAGGAAGCTTTTTCACGCTTTTGGGCCCGTCAGGTTGTGGCAAGACGACACTACTGCGGCTGATCGCCGGGTTCGAACTTCCAAGCGAAGGCGAAATAGCGCTGGACGGTGAGTCGATTGGCCATCTGGCACCCAACAATCGGCCCGTGAACACGGTGTTTCAGAACTACGCCCTGTTTCCGCACATGAGTGTGGCCCGCAATGTCGGGTTTGGCCTTGAGATGCTGAAAAGGCCGAAAGCCGAGATCGACAGCACCATCACTGAGATGCTGGACCTGGTGCAGCTGGGCGAGTTTGCAACGCGCCGGGTTGATCAATTGTCAGGCGGGCAGCAGCAGCGCGTGGCTTTGGCGCGCGCACTGGCGCCGCGCCCAAAGGTTCTGCTGCTGGACGAACCCCTTTCTGCTCTGGACCTGAAACTTCGCAAAGGAATGCAGAGCGAGTTGAAGCGACTGCAGCATGAGACAGGCATTACGTTTGTTTTTGTCACGCATGACCAAGGGGAAGCACTGGCGATGTCGGACCGGATCGCTGTGATGTCGGCAGGCTCGGTACGTCAGGTCGGCACACCGGAAGAGATTTACACAGCCCCGAAAAGCAGGTTCGTCGCGGATTTTATCGGGGACACCAACATCGTAAACGCTACGTTGCTTGGCTTTGACGGAGACGCGGCAAAAATCCGGTTTGGCGAAGGCAAACCACTCACGATTCACACTGCCAGCACCTTGCTCGAACCGGGCCCCGTACATGTCGCTCTGCGCCCCGAAACGATCCGTGTGGTCGAGGAGAGTGCCGAAACAGCGCTCTTGCGTGGCGAGGTCGTGGACAGCACCTACTTCGGGGCCGGGTCGCAAATGCTTGTGCGGCTGGAAGATGGTGTCAGTGTTCACGTCCAGGTTTCCACTCCGCGCCCCGTCGGATCGCGCGTCGGGCTCGAATTTGATACCTCCATGCTGCATGTACTGGAAGACTGATGGCCGGCGTTGCACATATCCCGCAGCCGGACGCCGCGTCGAGATTGCTTGCGGCGCAGGCCGAGCGCGCGCGTCAAAGACGCAGAACGCGGCTTTTCCTGCTGGCGCCGGCGCTCGGGATTATCGGTATCTTTGGACTGATCCCTCTCTCTATCGCCCTGGTTTACTCGTTCCTTGAACCCGGGACCTATGGCGGCGTTGAATGGACGTTCTCTTACGACGCCTATGTGCAGTTCCTGTTCGAGCGGGATATTTTTGATGACACGCTGACCTTTAACAGCGCCTATCTTCAGATCTTCGGGCGTTCCTTTGGTCTTGCCATCGCCACTATGATTGGAACCCTGATCCTTGGGTTTCCTGTTGCTTACTTCATTGCGGCCCGCTCGCAGGAACAACGCAATTTCTGGCTGTTCGCCATCACTCTGCCGTTTTGGACGAACCTGTTGATCCGTACGTACTCGATGCTTCTGATCGTACGGGACGAGGGTTTTGTGAACCTGACGCTGATGAACATCGGCCTGATCAGCGAGCCGATCGAGATGTTGTACACCGACGGCGCGGTACTGGCCGGGCTGGTCTACAGCTACCTGCCTTTCATGATCCTCCCGATCTATGCCTCGCTGGAGAAGTTCGACTTTTCGCTGCTTGAGGCAGGGCATGATCTCTATGCCACACGCACGCAGGTGTTCCGCCACATCATTATACCGATTACCCGTCCGGGCATTGTCGCGGGCTGCGTTCTAGTGCTGATCCCGGCGCTTGGGGCCTACATCACGCCGGAACTGCTCGGCGGTGGCAAGAAACTGATGATCGGCAACCTGATTGCCCTGCAGTTCGGTTCGGGCCGCAACTGGCCCTTTGGCGCCGCTGCTGCACTGATCCTGATGGCAGTCGTGTTAATCGCGCTTCTTGTCAGCTTGCGGGCAGGTGCTTCGAAGGTGAGTGGACATGGCTAAACTGTCGTCACTCTTCCGGCCGTCGACAGACGTGCGCGAACTACGCCGGCAACCCCTGTTCACCGGCATGTCCTGGCTGGTTCTGTTGTTTCTCTACTCACCGATTGCTGTCCTGGTCGTGTTCTCGTTCAACGATAACCGCTCTGTTGTGCGCTGGACCGAGTTCAGCTTGCGCTGGTACGCGGCGGCCTTGGAAAACGATGACATCCGACGGTCGGCAATGATCTCGGTACAGGTCGCTCTCACCGCGACCGTGTTTTCCACTATCATTGCCACAATGGCTGCACTGGCGACAACGCGCGGCGATGTTTATCGCGGCCGTTCTGCGGCTATTGCGCTCATAAACCAGCCCTTGATGATCCCCGAGATCGTCACGGCGATTGCGACGCTGGCCTTCTTTTCGATCCTGCGCCAGCTCACGGGTGTTACTGGGATCGGCTGGCTGATCCTCGCGCACACAGTTTTCTGCGTGCCCTTTGCTTACATGCCGATCCGCGCGCGTTTGTCAGATTTGTCCGTGACTTACGAAGCCGCCGCCGCTGATTTGTACGCGACGCCTTGGCAGACATTCCGCTATGTGACGCTGCCGCTTTTGATGCCCGGTGTTATGGCGGGGGCGATGCTGGCCTTTGTAGTCTCTCTTGACGACGTCATCATCACGCTTCTGGTGGCCGGACCGGGTGAAACCACCTTGCCCATCTATATTTTGGGCCAAATCCGTCGCGGCGTAACGCCAGAGGTCAACGCCGTTTCGACCATCCTGATCGGAGTGACCATCGCCATGGTCGCCCTGACCTTCTTTCTGCAACGCAAACGAAAATAACAAGAAGCCCGCGCTGCTGCGGGACGCCATCAATCTCAACGGAGAACAAAATGAAATACACTCTTCTCAAAGCCGCAGCCATCTCGGCCCTGGCGCTCAGCGCGGCAGGAGCGCATGCCGAAGGCAAACTGAACATCTATAACTGGGGGAACTACACCAACCCAGAGATGATCGAGAAATTCGAAGCCCAATACGATATTGAGGTCACGCTGGACAGCTATGACAGCAATGAAACCATGCTGGCCAAGGTCAAAGAGGGCAACACCGGCTATGATGTTGTTGTTCCTGGCGACTACATGATCGCGATTATGGTAGGCGAAGGCTTACTGGCCGAGATCAATGCCTCCGAAATGGACAACTTCAATAACATGGACCCGAACTGGGTCGATGTATACTGGGATCCGGGTCGCAAGTATTCGGTCCCATATCAGTGGGGTACGACCAGCTTTACGGTCGACAGCGCGGTCTACAGCGGTGACATAGACACGCTTGGCCTGATCTTCGATACGCCCGAAGAGCTTAAGGGCCGTATCAACATGCTGAATGACATGAATGATGTGATCAACGCCGGCCTGCGCTACCTAGGCTATCCGCGTTGCAACTCCAATCCCGATCAGATGAAAGAGCTGATGGCACTGCTCGAAAATGCCAAGGGTGACTGGCGCACCATGGATTATGCGGTGATCGAAAAGCTGACGTCGAAAGATGTGGACCTGTCGCAAAGCTGGAACGGCGCGGCCATGCGCGCCCGGGCGGATCGCCCGACCTTGCAGTACGCCTATCCAAAGGAGGGGTTCACCGGATGGATGGATAACGTCGCGATTCTTGCCGACGCACCCAACATGCAAAACGCAAAGCTCTTCGTGAACTTCATGATGGACCCGGAAAACGCTGCAATGACCTCGAACTTTGCGCGTTATGCCAACGGGATCAAAGGTTCCGAGGCATTCATGGATGCCGAGATGCTCGACGCGCCTGAAATCGTGATGCCTGCAGGGGCACCGGTACCCGACTTTGTGAAGCCTTGCGACCAAGACGTTGTGGACCTGTACAACCAGGTTTGGACCCGCCTTAAGCAATAAACTTAAAAGTCACCTGTGGTCGGCCCATCTCTGGTCGGGCCGACCCCTTCCAAAGTTTTATCAACCTGACTGCGGCCCCTGTTTGGGTCACCTTGCGGGAGCATGGAAAATGCAAAACAGCAAATCCGGCCCCAGGCCCAAAACAGCGCGTGAGATCGGCATCATGCAGGGTTTCCCGCCCCCGCCTGAGAAACGCCCGTCTCTCGAGAACTGGGACCTCGCCCCGTTCAACCGCTGGACCTTCCAGAACATGCGTAGTCTGTTTCCCACGGTCGATGTTCGTCCGGGCCCGAATGCCCGAGAACTGATACAGGCGCCCCGTGACCTGCTGGATACGGAGTTTCAGACCTTTGACGACCGCCAACTATCGGTCGGGAACTGGCTGACTGAGAGCTACACGGATGGCTTCCTAGTGTTGAAAGGCAACCGGCTTTTAACCGAGATATATGCCAACGACTTTACTCCGGACACCGCACATTTGGGGCAATCTGTCTCCAAATCCCTGATCGGCTCTCTGGCCGGTGTGCTTCACGGTGAAGGCAAGCTGGACCTCTCGGAGCCGCTTGACAATATCGTACCGGAACTTGCTGGGACCGGCTATGCCGGATGCACTGTAGATCAGGCGCTCGATATGCAATCCGGCGTGCGCTTTACCGAGGATTATGGCTTTCCGGATAGTGACATGACACGCGTAGATGTGGCGTCGGGCTGGCGCCCGGTTCGCAAGGGAGAAATCAAACCTACCATTCGGGATGTTATTCTAACTTTGCCCCGGGAAAGACCCCATGGGCAGGCGTTTTCTTACCGCTCGATTGAGACGGATGTCATCGCCTGGGCCTTGGAACGTGTGAGCGGCGAAGACCTTGCTTCGCTCTTGTCCAGCCGGATCTGGCAAAAGATTGGCTGCGTGCATTCGGGCTTTTTCACTGTAGACGACGCCAAGACAGCACTCGCTGACGGCGGGTTCAACGCGACTCTTCGGGACTATGCCCGCTTTGGCCGCATGATGGCTGATGGTGGCAAGGTCGGTGACCAGCAAGTAGTGCCGGAAAGCTGGGTTTCTGGGATTTGTTCGGGAGCGGACCCTTCAAAGCACGGTGACCCGTATGACGTGCTGTCCCCTCAAGGGGCATACCGAAGGTTTTGGTGGGTTCACGACCCGAGGCGCGGCGTGTTCATGGCGCGCGGAGTTTTTGGTCAACTGATCTTCATTGACCTGACCGCGGACGTGGTTATCGTCAAGCTTTCCAGCTGGCCCGACTATCTGATCCAGTCCTTTAGCCACGATGCCGTGCGTGCCTGCGAGGCAATCATTCGCGCGCTTGAGTAGTTCAAACCATCACTGACACAAGAGGCCGCATGTCGCCAACACCTGATCTGATCATCCTCAACGGTTCTCTCCTGACCTTTGACGACGCCACGTCGAAGGCTTCGGCCCTGGCAATTCAGGGCGGCATAATTGTGGCTGTTGGAAACACCGACGACATCCGTACTCTGGCTGGGAATGGAACCAAAATCATCGACGCTGCGGGCGGCACCGTCATGCCTGGCTTTATTGATAGCCATGTCCACCTTTTCGGTGGAGCGGCCGAGTTGGGCATGTTGGACCTGCGCGAAACGACAGGCGCGGATGCTCTGACAAACGCATTGCGAGCCTTTGCGGCCGAGCACCCCGACGAACCTTTGCTTATGGGGGTCGCCGCCGACTACGAAATTCTTGGCCCCGGCGTCACAACGACACGGCAAGATCTGGATCGCATCCTGTCCAAGCGCCCGGTTGCGTTAATGTCGGCCGACCACCACACCGTCTGGGCAAACACAATTGCCTTGGAAAAGGCGGGCATTCTTCACGGCGGCGTCGTTCCCCCCGGTTCGGAAATCGTGATGGCTGGGGATGGTACCGCACAAGGTCAACTGAACGAAACCGGTGCTTTTGGCCCTGTCCTGCGCCTGTCGCAACTGGGAGGGCGCGATCTTCTGGGGTATGTTACAGGAGCGGACCCCGTGCCACCCGCAACACCAGAGGAACGCGCCTTTGACAAGGAAGTCATACTGCGTGGCCTGAAGCACTGCGCATCCCACGGGATCACGGGGTTGCACAATATGGACGGCAACTTCTATCAACTTGAGCTGCTAAGTGAACTTGAGGCCGAGGGGCGACTTCCGATCCGTGTTCAGGTGCCCATGCACCTTAAGAACACCGACCCTCTGGATCGGTTGGAAGAGGCCGATGAAATGCGCCGTCGCTTTGCGTCGGATATGGTTTGGTCAGGGCGCGTAAAGATGTTCATGGATGGCGTGCTGGACAGCTACACAGCACTGATGCTCGCGCCGTATCCGGGCAAGCCGGAAAGCCTCGGCGATGCTGTATTCAGTGCCGAACACTTTAACGAAGCCTGCATTCGCGCTGATGCAATGGGTTTGCAACTCAGCACGCACGCAATTGGCGACGGCGCCGTTCGACGCACGCTGGACGGTTACGAGGCTGCGCGCAGTGCCAACGGCGCACGGGATTCCAGACACCGGATCGAGCATATCGAGGTGATAGACCCCTTGGATCTGCCCCGTCTGGCAGCCCTCGATGTCGTTGCCTCTCTTCAACCATTGCATTCACCCGCTGGAGGATTGTTTTCTCCCTATTCGGCCGGAGATATTCTGACAACCGAGCAAATCCCTTTTGCGTTCGCGTGGAACAAAATACGCGAGAGTGGCGCCAAGATTTGTTTCTCGACGGATTGGCCAGTCGTTCCCGTCGACACAATGATGACGATTGCCGGAGCGGTAAACTGCAATGAGCTGCCATCGCCCTGGCAGGACAACCGTCAAAGCCTTATGGCCACGCTTTCCGCTTATTCGCATGACAATGCGTGGCTGGAGTTCAACGAGGATCAAAAGGGCCGTCTGAAGTCGGGATATCTGGCCGACATTGCCATTCTCGAACAGGACCTGTTTTCGATTGAGGAAAACCAATTAGCAAATGCGCGCATTGCTGTGACCGTTTGTGGAGGCGCCGTTTCGCATACAGCTTGAAATGCTAAGCATCGATTGTATTAGTGCTTAGAGAACTTCTTTTAGGCCGCGACGATTGTCGGCATTTCGCAGCAAATCAGACCTTGGCCTCGAGCGCAGCGAATGACTACTTCCCGCCCACTGCGGAGGATGCTGCGCCAAGAAGCAAGGTCCAGTTTGGGCTCGACCCGGTCATTCAGGTCTTTTGTTCAGGTGACTGGTTATAAGCGTATTGCCGACGTTCAGCGGAAAACTTTCGAAACCCCGACCATGAACGACCGCTTCGCGCGGGGGCGGACGGCGGCCAAAAATAGGGCTATGTCGGAGTCGCGGACGGAGCAGCCATCGTCTGAAGTTCAGTATTTTGTTGTGTCGGCAAAGAAGCCACAAACGCACAATAATCCACAAAGAGGTCCAACTAACGCCAAACCTATGTGGTGACTTCACAATGCAGAGGTCAACTCTGCATTCTCCCTGTTGGACTGACCGGCGCATTTGCGCCGGTCTTTTTCCTTTTCAGTCACGTGCCCCCATTGTGGTTGTGACAGTGCAATTATCGCACATTGAGTAGAGATGGTCGCAGGCTAAAGTCAGTCATTTGCTGCGCCCTCAAGCGTGTCTTCCAAACTGATGACCATTTCGGCTCTGAGCCGTCTTTCGCCGCGCTCCGCCTGAATGACCGCTGTGCGGACTGAATCGACACAAATTTAGGGTGCCGATTTCAATTCAGGCACCACTGTAATTCTTGCGTCGATCAAATGGTTTGCTCGAGGTCACATACTCTAAGTTATACTGAAGTATGCTTGGCAAAGGGACTCATAGACGCCTTGCGGCCATACTCGCTGCAGATGTTGTCGGCTTCAGTCGCCTTATGGAACGCGACGAAGTCGGTACGCTTAGAAGTCTAAAGGCTACACTTCGCGATACTCTTTTCCCGAAGATTTCTGCGCACGGCGGACGGGTCGTTAAGGAGATGGGCGACGGTTTGCTCGTGGAGTTTCAAAGCGTAGTCGATGCAGCGCAGTGTGCATGGGAAATCCAGGAAGAACTTCGGATATCTATCAGCCCTGACCGAGTCAGACAGGTGCAATTCAGAATGGGTATCAACGTCGGCGACATCATTGTCGACGGTGACGACGTGTTCGGCGAAGGAGTAAATATCGCCGCCCGATTGGAAGCGCTATCCGATCCTGGCGGTGTAACTTTTTCTGGTGAGGCCCATCGTCATTTGAAGAACAAAGTAGACCTGACATTCGAAGATCTCGGCTATCATCATCTCAAAAACATAGGTGAACCAATTCGGGTATTTCGACTCGCGTCAAACACAGCATCCGATCTACAGGAAAACACCCTGGACTTGTTTACACGACCCACCCTCGCCGTGCTTCCGCTGATTAATCTAACTGGGGACCCAGATCAGGAATACTTTGCTGACGGGTTAACCGATGACATCATTACGGCACTCTCTTATTGGCGTTCGTTCCCTGTAATCGCGCGTGACTCCTCGTTCGCGTTCAAGGGTAAACCGATCGACATCCAAAATGTGGCGGTCTCTCTTGGAGCTCGTTATGTCTTGCAGGGCAGTGTCAGAAAGGCTGACAATCGTGTGCGGGTTTCGGCGAAGCTGATCGACACAGCCACCGAGCATCATGTCTGGGCGGAGAAGATTGACGGCAACTTAATCGACGTTTTTGAGCTACAAGACGAGATAACCGAGAAGATCGCAGCGTGTATTGTCCCCGAACTCGAGAAGGCAGAACGAAGGCGTCTCTCATACCAAGCCAATGTTGCCGGTGCTTGGGATCTGCATCAGCGTGGTATGTCCTATTTCTACAAAACAACTAGGGAGGCAAACGCTACCGCCCGTCAGTTTTTTCGCAAAGCAATCTTAGCAGACCCGAAGTTTGGCTCAGCTTATGCGTCGCTTGCATTTAGCTATCACGCAGAAGTCGCCATCTGGCAGGCGGCAAACCGAGAAGAAGTCTTGTCAAAAGCGATCTCGGCCGCCTCCAAAGCAATTGAACTAGACGATACCGATTCATACGCTCATGCTGTGTTGGGAACCGTCTACTTGCGCCAAGGAGAGCATGAGAGATGCCTGACCTGCTGCAGACGCGCAGTGACCTTGAACCCCAGCAACGCACTGGCACACGCCATCCTTGGTAATGCGCTTTCGTTCGCAGGATCTCCCAATGATGGCATTCTCAGTATAGAGAGGGCCCTGCAACTAAACCCCCATGATCCCAACGCCCACTTCTACATTAACATGATTGCGCGCTCTTATTTGACCGCGAAAGATCACCATTTGGCTGTTCAATATGCACGCGAGTCAATCGGCAGACGTGTGGAACACGCCTTTGCCCATATCGTGTTAGCATCTGCATTGGGTCATTTGGAGCTACTGGACGAGGCGCGGGAAGCGATTAATGACGCGGAACGCATTGACCCTGGCCGAATCAATATGGAGATCGACATTCTTCCCAGCGTATTCCGTAACTTAGATGACGCGAACCACGTCATAGAGGGTCTCCGAAAAGCGGGGTGGAGGAAAACGAGCACCTAATATCGCCGCCTAGAAGGGTATGCTGGCGAGTTCGGCACCTACACTTGACCGTCATTGAAATACCGCTTTGGGCTCGAAGCGGTCATCTGAGTCTTTCAGTCAGATGACGGCTCAGGAACGGATAGCGGTCATTATCGGTGGTCATTCCGAGAATTTTCGCCTGAAGTTCTGCATTGAACGGCAGCGGACATTCGCAAAAATCTGCTGAACGACTACTATGCGGACGGAGCCGCCTTTTGCAAATGTGGCTGTTGCTGACGCAGAAACCCCACGCAGGCGCGGCACGCCATTTGTTGCATCGCAGAGGACTCCTCGTTTGCGGTCATTCATGGGCGAAAAATCCCGCAAGGTTCAAATCTCACTTTCGCCGCAAACGGGTCTGAACATCGAGGAGCGAACAAAGTCCGAATTCGCTGCGGTTGCTCGAACGACAGCTGCTGGCGGGTTGCGACGACAACGCCCTGCTGGTCGGGCGGGAAAGGTACTTGCACTGCGATTACAAAATTCTTTGCTACCCGTCGCGAATGGGGACCAACGTACATCGATCATCGATGGGTGATAATTCCAGTTCTCAAAATGTGGTTCTGGGTGCAACTTTCCTTAGCCAAATAGATTATTTTAGTCGTGTAATAAAACTTTCAAACTCCGCGTCCGAGATTGTTGCGCACTCGTATGGGCCTGGAAATTGCTCCTCTTCAACAGATTCCCTGAACGCCGTAAGTGCAACTCGGCGTTGGTGTTTTATCTGTTCATATAGTGAATTGAGATCACCAAAGGCGCGTGCGTGGCGCGGGCTTTCGGGTTGCTCCCCGCATACGTCATTTTGAAATAGGTAGATAATGTCTGCACTGGGGCCCGATCCGAGTGAGGACGTTATCAGAGATGTGCGGGCGGAAATCTCAGCCATTACTCGGTCGCAGATAACTTCAGCCTCTACCGAAAAGGCTCCGGCATCTTCCATTGAGCGAAACGCATTCCAAAGCGCGATAGCCTCGTCCGCAGTCTTACCAACGGCGCGCAGGCCGCCCCGCCAAGTGGATTTGCGAGGAACCAGGCCAAGATGACACATCACGGGGATATCTTCGCGCGCTAAAAGTTCAACAATGTGCGGCCCTCTTGCCGTGTAGATGCTGTCGGCACCATCCTTCATGGCCGCAAACGCGGCGGTCAAGACGTCCCTTTCCGTCGCAAAGTCCGGAAGACCAAGTGCAGCAGTGAAGAACAATTCAGGCGCGCCTTGACGCACGGTAGACGTGTTGTGGGCATTGCCCATGATCAAATCAATTCCGGCATCTTTCGCGGCTGCTGCCTCTTCGGTTGTATTCGCCGTCGTCTGAACCAGCTTGCGGATACCCTTTAGCGCACGAAGGTCGGAAGCGGTGTAGTTTCTAAGTGAGAACTTCGCATCCCAGTCGTAGATCCGTTTCATGGCATCACCCGATATCGATAAAGACATCTCCGCCTTCGACCTTAACGGGGTAGGTTTTCAGGTTCACACAGACCGGTGAGCGCTTTGCCTCGCCGGTGCGATAGTCGAATTGGCCGTTGTGCATGGGGCATTCGATCAGATGATCGATCACCAGACCGTCTTCCAGATGCACTTCTTCATGGGTGCACAGGCCGTCGGTGCAGTAAAATTCGTCCTCCGGGCTTCGGTAGATGGCAAAGGTACGATCGCCATTGTCGTAACGGATTAGATCTTCGGTTTCGATGTCATCGCAAGCGCAGGCGCGGGTCCAGTTCGTCATGGGCTTTCCTGTATTCCGGGGAGTGGGTCACTCGGCCGCTATGGCTGTTGGTCGAGTGTATTCTGGGCTGGGGTTAGCGTCCTTGGGCAGCAACGGCTTGCGGTCGACAAAGTAGAACGGATCGCGCCGCTGGATCAGGATGGCTGGGAGCATTTCGCGAAACGCGGTCAGTGTTCCCGCGTACGCTGGTGGGCAATCGCCTTTGATTTCTTCGTGCAAGTCCGGGAGATTGTAGAATGGAACCATCGGATACATGTGGTGTTCGACATGGTAGTTCATGTTCGAATATACGAAGCGGAAGAACCGGTTCATGTAGACGGTTCGCGAGTTCAATCGGTGATCCGGGACGTCTTCTGCCAGCCCGGCATGCTGCAGTGATGCCAGCAAGTGATGCAGCCACGAACCATAAAACGTCGGTCCGCCGATCAGCACAATGGGCAGCCATGATTGCAGCACCATTGCCAAAGCAAATGTCATTGCGAGGATTGCGAGGTGAACACGCGACGCCAAGAACGCCTTAGAACGGTCGGCTTCGATGAGGAAGGTTTTCTGATCTTTGGTCATACGACCAGCCGACAACCGAAACATCTTCTTCAATTCATTCCAGCCAGATTGCAGATGCAGCATGTTCCATAGGATGTTGAGCGGATGCGGAGGCCGGGGAAACGCAATCTCGGGGTCTTTTCCGACGATCACCGTATCCGTGTGATGGCGTGTATGGCTCCACCGCCAAAGATAGGGGTTTTTCAGCGACATAAATGAGGCCAGCTGATAGGCTGCAGTGTTCAGCCAAGGCGTTTTGAATACAGTCCCATGGCAGCATTCATGCCAACGGCTGTCGGCACAGGATCCATAAAACACCCCGTAGAGGATGACAGACGGCACTGCCCACCACGTACCCCAGGTCAGAATGACCAGAGCACCGGTTGCCAACACAAATCCCAGCCAGATCCCGTAGTCGATCAGGGCCGGAGCATCGCGGCGCTTCATCAGTTCCTTCATCCGTTTCCGGGGGACTGGAGTAGAATACCACTGTTTAGGTGCAAAGCTTGGACCGCTGTCCCGGCCCGTCAGCGAATAATCCCGCCAAGGAAGGGTATTGTCCTTCAGCACATCAGGTTCCTTTTCTACATTGCTGTTGCCGAGCAGAACCGAAGGGCGCCTGAAACGTCAAACCTGTCGTGATATTTTCTATCATTTCTCTCAGAATATTCTGTAAAATAGATGATACGTTTTATCATGGAGCGTGCTATGGCCCGTGTCACACTTAAAGACGTCGCAGAAAAGGCGGGGGTAGGCGTCGCAACAGTAGACCGCGTTCTGAATGCGCGCGCGCCGGTTACTGCGGCGACATCTGCGCGGGTTCTTTCAGCGGCAGAAGCGTTGGGGTATCGTTCGGCAGGATTGTTGCGGCGCCGGATTGAGGAGATGGCTCCAGCAAAACGGCTGGGCTTTATTCTTCAAAAGGAAAGCAAGTGGTTTTATCGCGAATTGGCAATCGAGTTGCAGCAAAAATCAGAGCAGTTGCGCAGTATCCGGGCAAATGTTGTGGTCCGGTATGTAGAAAGCCTGTCGCCGTCCGAGCTTGCAACTGCGATTGACGAAATGCGCGGCAAAGTAGACGCCATAGGCTTGGTTGCGATTGATCACCCGGAGATCAATCGTGCAATCGCCAGCGCGGATGTCCCTGTCATTGCATTGCTCTCGCCCCTGTCTTCGCCTCACATTACTGCCTATGTCGGGATCGACAGTCGAAAGGCGGGGCGGACGGCAGGTTGGGCGATGGCTCGTCTTGATCGAACTGAAGGCGCGGTTGGCATCCTTATCGGGTCGCACAGGTATCTGGGGCACGAAGCGCTTGAGAGCGGGTTCAGAAGCTACATGCGCGAATTTGCATCGCAGAAACCGCTTCGAGACTCCGTGGTGTATCTGGATGACGCCGCGGTCGCATATGAAGCGACAGCAGAATTGCTGCGGGCCAACAGAGACCTCTCCGGCATCTATCATTGCGGAGGCGGAGTGACCGGAGCATTGAAAGCGCTGCGCGAGGCAGGGCAATCACGGGAAGTTGTCTACATCTGCCATGAACGGACACCGGTTACCGAAGCTGCGCTTGCCGATGGCAGCATCGATTTGGTGATCAACAATCCGCTGGATCAGGTTGCTGATCGCGTGACTCAGATGATGTCTCGGTGTCTGACTGGAAAACCAATTCAGGAACAGGTTGGGGTTATTCCCTTCGATCTCTGCACATCAGAAAACTTGTGAACATCAGCCGAAAGTGGCACCGTTGATGTTTTCACGGGTGATGACTTCAACTGGAACGACCTCTGCCTGATGGGAGCGGTTTTCCAGTGTCGCGATTAGGGTTTGAACGGCTTGTTCGGCGATCCGTTGCATATTCTGATGGATGACAAGATCCATTGATCCGTCCAGCAGGTAGTTTCTCGTCTTCGGCGTAAGGTTGTGGCCGATCAGCATGATTTCTCCCGTCAAATCGCGATCAGCCAGAGCCGCCACAATGCCTTCGTTGCCACCGCCAACGTTATAAATGCCTAGCAGCCCAGGATGCTCGTCCAGCATCTGGCCCACCACCTCGCGATTTTCCTGCACATCATCGTGGCCGATATAGGTGCCCACAACGCGGAGATGGTTGAAATCCCTTCGCAAGGCCGACCGAAACCCCATCTCTCGATCCGAATGACTGCGATACAGTTGGTCACCGGAAATCACGCCGACGGTTCCGGATTGCCGTAGCATTCGACCCATAAAGTAGGCCGCTGTTCGCCCTGCGGCCATATTGTCCGTCCCGACAAATTGGCCCAGAACCGGGCTGATCAGATCGGAAACGACAGGTATGCATGGAATATTCAAACCGTGCAGCTCTTCGACAGCGTCGCGCACCCGCGGATCATCCAAAGCCTGAAAGCCAACTGCATCAATTCCCTGCCCGGCGCAGGCTCTCAGTTTTCGAGCCAACACAGATGGTTCCAGTTTCGTGGAAAACACACACTCGACGGTGGCGCGGCCATTGGTGAAAACATTCTGAAAACAGTCGCCCAGAAATTCTGTCGATGGTCCGGCTTCCTCTGGCAGAAATATCTTCAGCCGCCAGGGTCGCGCAGGCTGGTCTAATTGAGCGCCGGATTCAATCGCGTGCTTGGCCTGCAAAACACGCTGGCGGGTCTCAGGCTTTACGTTAGATCTGTTGTTCAAAACCCGGTCAACCGTAGCGGTGCCGACCCCCGCAATCCTCGCAATCTCGGAGACGCGTGCCTTCTTTGGGATTATTACAGCTTCATCGCTCATAGACCCCTGCTAACATCATTTCCGATCAAAAGCATCCTCAAATGATCTTTATAGAACATCAAAAACCATCATTACCGTCATTTGATGCTATTTTTCTTGCCCCCGAATTGTGGCGGGGCTTATCCCAACGTCATGCAACGGGATCGAGTCCCGTTCAGGGAGGATAACATGACCTACACAGCTAAATTACTGGTCGGGGTAACCGGCCTAATAATAACGGCCAGTACAGCACTGGCGGCGGACTTCACCTTTAAATATGGCAACGAGCAACCAGAAACCTCGATCCGTTCGCAGTCCATGGACTGGTTCAAGACCGAACTTGAAAAACGTACGGACGGTCGCATCGAAGTCGAGAACTTCTTTGGTGCGGCGCTTGGTAATGAGCGTGAAATGATGGATCAGGTGACGGCCGGTTTGCTGCAGGGCACGCGTGGCGGTTTCTTTGCCGACGCGTCCGGGGCATTCAACCTATATCAGTTGCCATTCCTTGTCGCGAATTGGGATGAAATGGAATGTCTGGTGGGTTCGGACTTCACCAAGGGCGTTCAGGCCCGTGCTGAGGCGAACGGATATCACGTCCCCGCCACAGGTATCAGCCAAGGGTTCCGGGCCTATACCAACAACGTTCAGCCAATAACCTCGGTTGGCGATCTGCAAGGTCTGCGCATTCGCGAACCGCAATCTGATCTGATGATCGCCACGGGCACGGCCATCGGGTCTGTTCCGGTCGCTATGCCGTTTTCCGAAGCATATCAGGCGTTCAAACAAGGTGTGATCGACGGTCAGCACAACCCGCCGCAAAACATCTGGGACTTTAACATTCACGAAGTCCAGAAGTATCTGACCTTGTCGAACCACATGACCGGCCCCGATCCTTTGATCGTCAACAAGGCATGGTATGACGGTTTGCCCGAAGACCTTCAGGCCACCTTTGACGAGGTTGCGGTCGAAGCGATGGCGATGTCGGACAAGCTGTATCGCGATGCCGAAACGAACATCGTCGGCGAACTCGGTAAGCACATGGAGATCAACGAACTGACGCCAGAAGCATTGGCTGGTTTTCAGGAAGCCGTTGCGCCGGTCTATCAACAGATGATCGACGCAGGTCATTTCACGATGGATGATATCGACGCTGCCCGTGCTGCAGCGGCGTCTTGCGGCTGATCTGAAACAGCAATTCCGGGCGCCTTAACTACGCGCCCGGATTCCCTTCTTAACGGAACCGGTTTATGGATACGCTCTCTGCAATTGACCGTGTACTGACGCGCGTTATCGAAGCGCTGATGGTCGTGCTGTTCGGGGTGTTTCTGGTGATTGTCGTCACCAAAGTCCTGATGCGCCCCTTTGACATGGCGATCTACGGTGTCGACGAACAGGTCAAGATTGCGTTTCTTTGCACCTCGGCCTTGGGCGGTGCCGTCGCGATTACGAAGCGCGAGCATATCGCGATCACATTCTTCATCGACATGATGCCCTACTACGTCAAAATGGCCTTCTACGTGGCAGGGCTTGTCCTCGTGGGAGTGATGAACGCGGCTTTGGTCTGGCTGTCCATCGATTGGATCGCAGGGCCGGGGAAAAACATGTGGCAACCCTTCGGGATGCCTCAGGCTTATGTGTTCATCATTGTTCCGATCTCCTGTTCGATTGCCGTGTTCTATTGCTTTGTTCGTGTGGTTCTGACTCTGGGCGGTCGGGATTCCATCGATGTTCTCTGGATGCCGGAGGACTGACATGTTGATCCTTTTTGCTACGCTTGGAATATTGTTGGTCTGTGGAGTTCCTATTGCCTATTCTCTCGGACTGGCATCACTGGCGTATTTCCTGATCGAGGCCCCCGCGGCGACAGGTTTCGTTGTGCAGCGTTTCTTTTCCGGCATCAACAATTACCCGCTGGTTTCACTGCCCTTCTTCATCCTGATGGGACTGGTGATGAACTCCGGAGGCATCACGCGACGCCTGCTGGACCTGTCCATGTTCTTCGTCGGTCGGTTGAAAGGTGGGCTGGGATTGGTCAACGTCGTGGGCTCGATGATCTTTGGTGGCATCTCAGGTTCTTCTGCCTCGGATACTGCTTCAATCGGGTCCGTGCTGATTCCTGAGATGGAGAAACGAGGTTACCCCAAGAGTTTCGCAGCGGGGATCACGGTTGCCTCGTCCACTATGGGCATGATCATCCCGCCGTCTGTTCCCATGATTATCTACGCCGTCGCCGCCGAAGAGAGCGTCGGTCGCCTGTTTCTGGGCGGGATCATTCCCGGCATCATGGTTGGCTTACTTCAGCTGATCGTGGTGTGGTTGCTGGCCAAGATGAACGATTACCCGACCGAGGACGTACCGTTCACATTGGCCGAAGCCGGGCGGCAGGCCAGACGTTCTGCCGCCGTGGCGCTGATGCCAATCTTGATCGTAGGTTCGGTGGTCTTCGGCTTTGTTACCCCGACCGAGACAGCCGGAGCTGCTGTAGTGTATGGCCTGATCATCGGATTGTTCATCGTCGGATTTGGTGTTCTGAAAGAACTGCCTGGAGCCATGCGCCACGCCATCATCATGTCGGCCAAGATCATGATGATCATCGCGTTCAGTCAGGTGTTCATCACTGTGCTGGCGCTGGAACGTGTGCCCAATCAATTGGCCGACTTTGTCTCCGGTCTTGGGCTTGGTCCGGTCGCGTTCATGGTGTTGACAGCAATATTGATCCTGATGGCGGGCACATTTATCGACGTCAGCCCTGCCATTCTTTTACTGACACCTGTTCTATTGCCGGTCGCTGAAAAGCTGGGCGTGTCTGGTGTGCATTTTGGTGTGGTGATGGTCTCGGGTCTCGCGGTTGGTGCATGCACACCGCCAGTAGGAAATTGCCTGAATGTCTGCGCTGCAATCTGCCGTATGCCGATCGGAGAGATTTTCGTCGGGGCCGCGCCGTTCCTGCTGGCAAATGTGGTGGTGCTGATTCTGATCGCGATCTTCCCGCAACTGGTCATGTGGATACCGGACGCGGTCATGGGTCCGTAGCCACACGGAATTGGGCAGCGGGGTGTCTTCCGGACCTGCCCGGCCTTGGTCAGCCAAAGCCTGAAACCCCCGCACACATCGACGCCCCGGAAATTGGGGCGCCAAACCTCAACCCCGGCCTAGCCGGACGACACATTAGGAAGACAATTATGCAACGTGCAGGTGTCATTGGATTAGGGGATATGGGCAGCGGGCTGGCCAAGAACCTCATCAAAAACGGGTTCGAAACCACGGGGTTTGATCTGAGCGAGGCGCGACTGAAGACGCTGAGTGAAATGGGCGGAGTGCCTGCTACCAGCGTGGCAGATGTGGGGGCCAACGCGGATGCAATCTATGTTATGGTCATGAATGGCGATCAGGCCAAAGCCGTCATTCTTGGTGAAGACGGTCTGGTCCGTCATATGGCGCAAGGTGGGGCGGTCATTCTGACAGCTACGATCAAACCGCGTGAGACCCGCGAGATTGGTGAGGCCATGGCCGGTTCGGGCATCCACCTGATCGACAGCCCTGTCTCTGGCGGATTTCCAGGCGCTCAGGGCGGCACTCTTACCATGATGGCCGCGGCCCCCGATGCCGTACTGGACGAATTCCAACCAGTGATGGAGGCGGTCTCGGCCACCATTCACCGCGTAGGGGACGAGCCAGGCCAAGGTCAGACCGTAAAAGCATGTCTGCAAACTCTGATCGGTTCAATCTTTTCGGCAACATTTGAGGCGTCGGTTCTTGCCGCCAAGGCGGGCGTAAAGGGCGAAAACCTGTTCAAGGTCTTTTCGACCTCTGGCGCGGGGTGCGGATGCACCAATACTGCGCTGGAGAACATAATCGACCGTAAATTCGAAAACACCGGTTCGGGCATCGGTACGATGCACAAGGACCTTACCATCTCGCTGGATCTGGCCGAAGAGCTGGGCGTTCCAATGCATACTGCTTCATCTGCCATGCAGATTTTCCATGCTGGCAAAACCAAATTCCCCGATGGCGACAACTGGGCCTGCACCCGCGTGATCGAAGACATTGTCGGCGCTGAGTTGCATCGCTGAGAAAGGACAATTACATGAAACTTGGCGTTATCTGTGATGGCATCAGTCGCGACCTAAAACACGCGGTCGATGTGATGGATGAGTTTGACCTCGAATATGCCGAACTGCAATTTGTCGGCGATACGGAGGTTGGCGATCACTCTGCTGATGAGATCAGGGAAATTGACACGCTGCTTCGGGATCGGGGCAAGCCTGTATCCTGTCTGTCGCGCCACATCTTCGCGGGAATGACCGGGGCGAACAAACCAGGGGACGACCTGCACAGCAAGCATATGGATGCTTTGAAGCGCGTGATCGACATGGCACATGTGGTCGGCAGCCCATTGGTGCGCATTATGACCCCGAAGAAAGAGCAGATTCTGTGGGGGTCCGGAGGTGCAGAAAAATGGAACGTCGCCAAAGGCGCATGGGACGCGATGCTGCCCCTGATCGCACCTGCGATTGACGTTGCCAAGGACGGCGGTGTGATTTTGGTCGTCGAAACGGGCAACGGGACCATGGTGAATTCGAATTACACCGCCCGTAAGCTGATTGATGATCTGGATGCCAAGGACACGTTGAAGGTACTTTGGGACCCGGCCAACAATTGCTGGTGTCATGAGCAGGCATTCCCTGCTGGGTATGACGAAGTAAAAGATGGTTATCTCGGGCACATCCACATCAAGGACGTTCAAGTCGACACGCCCCGCGCAACATTGACGGTCAAACAAATGGGCGAAGGCCAACTGGCCGATCAGTTTCAGCCGATGGCGGATGCTTTGAAAACCGACGCCTATGATGGGGTGATATCATTCGAAAGTGTCTACCACCCCGGTAACGGAAACTTCGAAGACGGTTTCCGTTGCTGCATTGATCGCTTCAAAAAGCATTTTGGTTGAACCTCTGGCGAGACCACAACGGCCAGTCGATGTTCCTCCCAACACATTGTTCGGCCGAAACACAGACCCGTCGCCAGGCGGGTCTGTTTTGGTTTTCCGGTGAAAACCGAATTACGGTCAAAAGATCTAGTTCTGCGGGACGTTTCAGGAGATGTCGCATCATTTGCTCGAAAAAAGTTCTTTCGGCAATCGAGTCGCAGCGAAAGGCGGTCGCTAGGGCATCCCGGAGAATCTTGGGCAGCAAATTTTGTTCTTTGGCTTGGGTATGAAACCTCGAGATATCGAGCTGCACCGAATCCAGTTTTTTCCGCAACATCGATTTTATTGACCCTACAAATCACTCATTACTCGAAAGTGAGAGTCGTCGGTGTTCATCGTGTTTCGCACCATCAGTTCGATTGATCTGTCAATTTCCGGGTCATCGGGTTCAAAGACGGCACAAGCCTTGAGAGCGTCCTTGATGTTGGTTTCTTTTCCGAGGAAACAATAGAGAACGCGCGCGCAAAGCGGCTCTCTGGAACTGCTGGTCGAGACGCCGAGTTTCAGACCGGGAAGCCGATTGTGACGGTTCTTGAAATTGGGATATAGAATTGTCTGACTTATTTCTTCGCCCGTGATGGCATCGAAATCGACCTGAAAGATGCGGTCGTTTAGGTAGAATGCCAGCCCGTTATAGCGACCATGCATACGGGCCTTGTCCCGGCCCTTGATCGCCATGTTTTCGATGCGCGAGTAACGCGTAACACCTCCTTCTGTCGACAGTCGCACCAGAGTCCGCAAGATCATTCCCGGGTAAGTCATGGTATAGGAATACTCGTGATAGAAACCATCATACCGGGACAGGTCATTACGAGAGCGCTTGGCCAGTTGTTCCAGATAAGCAGAATAGGCCAGTGGGCCCACATTGGCGTCGCGACGCAACCGGACCAGCTCTGCAAAATCATCGTGTGGCAGTTGTCTGACGTCAGCACCAATGGGACAGTTTAAGTAGATTTGATAAGAGAGGGTTTCTGGCTCATCGTAACCGCCAAGGAGTGGAGATGAG
>NZ_JBQGAB010000035.1:0-23912 GCF_056542605.1 Ruegeria sp. AB8 | reverse complement strand
GGGTGGCTCCTTTCAAAAGCAGACTTTGACACCTGCACTATGGCGCATTGCGACGCCGGTTGAAGCAGGAGCCATCCACCCCATCAGCTTTGTGCGCTCTTCGGACCTCCGTCCCTCTTCCAGCCTCACTCGTGCAACGAGTATCTCCTTTGACGGGCCGCACCGCGGCGACAGAGGTCAAGGTCAAACGGCCGCTTTTGGTCGTCCTCGAAGGGCAGGGCGCCTTGTGATCACACATGCTGCACGGGCTCCCGTGTCTGTTGGGAGCCCAAAGCGATCGCGCTTTCTTGATGGGACCACTTTGCTCTAAATACCGGGCTGACAGTGCTCTCTCTGCAGGCTAGCTTCCAACAAGCGGGGAGAGAAACATGGAAAAGAGGCTTGCGGCTGTGCTGGCGGCTGATGTCGCTGGATACTCGGCGTTGATGGATCAGGATAGGGACAGAACACTCAAAGCGCTTAAGGCTTTCCGTGAGGATCATCTAATGCCCGCTTTGGCTATTCATGAAGGGCGATTGATCAAAAGCATGGGTGACGGCTGGATTGCTGAGTTTCGCTCCGCATCGGCTGCGACAGAATGCGCGATTGCTGTTCAGACGGCTGACCGACCACAGGAGATTCAAGTCCGCATCGGCATACATACAGGGGAAGTAGTTTCGGAAGGCGATGACATATTCGGTGACGGTATCAACATAGCTGCACGTCTCGAGGCATTAGCGGAACCGGGGCAGATATTGCTTTCAGACACAGCACACAACAGCCTAGACCGGAAAGCCGCCGCCTCGTTCTCTGGCGGTCGGAAGACTGAGTTGAAGAACATTGCACGCCCAGTTGGCGTGTGGCGGTGGCCTGTCGGTTCGACGGCTACAAGTGCAACTGTCAAATCTGAGAAACCCGGTATTGCTGTGCTGCCGTTTGACAATATGTCAGGCGACCCGGAACAAGAGTTTTTCGCTGATGGAATTACCGAGGACATCATAACAGAGTTGTCTCGTTTTCGTTGGTTGATGGTCGTAGCGCGAAACTCATCTTTTACTTTTAAAGGTAAGAGCACCGACATTCGCGAAGTTGGGCAGGCGCTCGGCGTGAGGTATGTGCTTGAGGGTTCGGTAAGGCGCGCAGGCCAGCGTCTTCGGATAACAGGACAGCTAATTGATGCAGAGAATGGCAGTCATCTTTGGGCCGATCGTTTCGATGGGATGCTGGACGATGTTTTTGACCTTCAAGATCAGGTCACGCAGGAAGTTGTTACGGCGATCGAACCGTCCGTTCGCCGTGCCGAGACAGTTCGCGCTCGGGCGAAACCGACAGAAAATCTCGACGCTTATGAACTTTATCTTCGGGCCCAGTCACATTTTCACCTGCTGACGGACGAAGACAACCGTGAGGCCATTCGCCTTACGCGTCTGGCGTTGGAGCGCGATCCTGATTATTCGTCGGCAGCTGGATTACTTGCGTGGTTGCATATCCAAAGGATGGTGCAAGGACTGAAACCGATTGACGAAGGGCCGAAGGCAGCTGTTGCTGCAGCAGAACGTGTATTGTTGAGCGATCGCGCAGATGGAATTGCGTTGGCCTACGCCGCACACTCGATCTCTATGCTTGCACAAGACTTGCCGCGAGCTCGCGCAGTTTTCAAACAAGCATTGGCCGAAAATCCAAACGCTGCGACCGTTCACATGCTCGCTAGCATCAATCTGAGTTTTCTCGACAGACCCGAAGAAGCCCTGGAACACGCGACACACTCAATCAATCTCAGTCCGAAAGATCCGATGCGGCACGCAGCCTATGTCGGGCAGGCCTCCGCATTTTTCCAACTTGGCCGCTATGCTGAAGCCGTTGAGGCCAATCGAAACGCCTTGGCCATTAGGGCGAAATTCGTGATTACGCATCTCATGCTCATCGCATCCTTGGCTCAAAACGGAGACCTAGAGTCAGCGAGGGCTGCGGTATCTGAACTGAAGGAGCTTCGTCCGGATCTAGACATTAAAGAACAAACGAGACTCCCCATTTTCAGCGTTCCCGAATGCTCGGAGCAATGGAGGGATGGATGGCTAAGAGCAGGCCTTCCAATCTGAGAAAACAAAATCAAGCAGGCTATGCAGTCCGGCGGCTTCGTCCGCAGAGCGGTCATTGCTGTACCGCACGGCGAACGACTGCTTCGAGCCCAAAGCGGCCGGTTTTGGAGACGCCCCAATTTCTTGGAGCGTCCATGTTCGCCATAAGACATTTGCTCGTCTAGCCTAAACTTCCAAGACTACTCCACGAGTTCCAAATCACCGGGCCGCCAGCTTTTGTCGAACCATGGTTCAAGCGGCCCGTAAAGGCGCATCATAACATTGAAGCTTCGACCGGGAACTGTTTGCGCCCAGTTGTTTTCCCAACCTTCCGGCGCTTCCGGTCCAAAATAGATGCTGAAGCTACCATCGTCGTTCGGCTTTATTCCGGGCCGGTTGGAGTCGATCCCTCCGGATTGTTGGTCTGTTTCCAAGATCGAACGAGTCTGCCCACTATAGAGCATGAATGACGCAAAGTTCTTGGCAGGGACCGGCGCGGGAAGCGTTACCTTATAGGTCTTTGAACCATCCAGATACTCCCCATCTTTGTCGCGGGCCGTCATTGCATACACCGACCCGGTGCCAACCGGCGGCGCAGTCATTGCAGGTGTGATACCTGTCGCCATGTAAAAGAAGTATGTCCGATCATCCAGAATACGCGCGCCATCCTCAAGGAACAGATAGCTCTGGCGTTGGAACGGCGAGTTCCATTGACGATCTTCATAGAAGTACACCCCCGGATCCCGTGAGGCATATGTGATCGCACGCGCTGTCGCGTTTGCGATGGCTGCTGCTTCTTTGAAGATTCCCTTCATTCTGGCGTCCGGTTCGAACGGTTCGCCTTTTTTGATGCCAATGGAAGCAAATGTCCCAACAATTTCTGGATCAAAAGCGCCGACCGGATTGTTATCCAAGGCTACATGAATCTCCTCGAAGAAGTCTTCGTTGTTGGCATGGACTGTGTTGTGCTGAACGCCGGAGATATTGATGAAGTTCTCCGATGGCGGATTGTCGGCTGCGCTGAGCGGATAGATGTTCAGCCCTGCCTTGATCTCTGCAACTGGTCCTGTTGTGTCACCATCTGCCCCGGGGGAGCGACGCAGCAGCAACCAGTGTTCATTTGTTCTTGTACGAAGTTCAAAATATCCTTCTGGCACTGCAGTTTCATCGTCGTGATGCATCAACAGGTATTTCCCGCCTTCGCCTTTGTCTGCACCAAGCGCGCCAATGTCTGCGACGTAGTCGAACCCTGCGTCGTCCAACAGGCCCAACATGCCAGCGGGCACCTCTATGACCATAGGACCTTCGGAGATATCAACGTTGGAACCAACGTAAATAGTCGTTGTATTAGGCGTCAGCCAGATTGATCTGGCATCCAGAAGATTTTCTGCAATGACGACATCATTGGGTTGTGCGCCTACATCTTCATAGCCTTGAAACATTCCACGCAGAGACGCGATTTTCATGCCATCAAGAAAAGCAGTCGTTGCGCGCATCAAGTCCAGATTGTCGAAGACTTTCTCAACCGTATCTGGTGAAGGCATGCCATCGAAAAACTCAAGTGTGCCAAGTGTCTCTGTTTTCACTCTGTCCGGTGTCAAAACGTTTTGCGGTACGATTGCGGCGAACTCTCTGTCTGATTGTGGAGGCAATGCAACTTGTTCGTTTGCGCCCTCGTTTTGTTGAATCATATCTTCGTTCAGCAAAACGAACTCCACGCGCCGGTTCAGCGCGCGTCCTTCCTCGGACAAGTTCGAGGCAACAGGCGCGATTGGACCTGCTCCCATGGCGACCAGACGTTCCGCCGCGACGTTGTAGGGTTCGCCCATCAGTGCATTGCGTACGGCCGCAGCACGGCGCTCAGCGAGGTCAATGTTGTATGCAAAGTCACCCACCGAGTCCGTATGGCCCACGATCGCCAGTCGCATTTCAGGCAGCGTCGCCATCGCGCTGGCAACTTTGAACAACACCTCGGGTGACGTGCCGGTTAGCGCGTCACTGTCGGTCTCAAAAAAACCGCCGCTCATTGAGACGCGACCATCTTCGCGCAGAGCGGACACAACCGCTTCATCTGTCAGTTCACCGACCGCTCGTGCTCTTTCTTGGCCAAATTGTTGCGCCTTAAGCGGTCCCGTGTTGACTGCGAGTGCAATCGCAATCGCTGTCATACAAGTCTTAATGTTTCTCATTTTGAAACTCCCATTTTCATTGCCTTTATGCGCTTGTCGCGACTTGGCACTTTGGTGTTTGTTGTGGAGAGACGGTGTCCCGAGGCATACACCGCCTCTCCAATTACTGACCAATTGGTTTGTGCCAATACCGGTCAGTGTCCGAATTCAATTGCGAAAAGTTTCAGCTACTCGACCTTCTTGAGATCTCCGAGCATCCAGCCGCTTTCCAGCCAGCCCTCTTCAGGGCCGTAG
Organism: Ruegeria sp. AB8; assembly: GCF_056542605.1. Taxonomy (NCBI): domain Bacteria; kingdom Pseudomonadati; phylum Pseudomonadota; class Alphaproteobacteria; order Rhodobacterales; family Roseobacteraceae; genus Ruegeria; species Ruegeria sp. AB8. The sequence continues at coordinate 19,432 of NZ_JBQGAB010000035.1, read as the reverse complement.
AGGCGGAACAGGAGGAAGTAGGGCTCGGTGGTTGGGATCCAGTTGCTTTCCATGCCCTCTGGCGCTTCAGGCCCGAAGTAGATGTCGTAAGAACCATCTTCGTTTGCTTGCATCGTGTCGGTGTCGCGCTCGGAAAGTCCCACAGGATCGACGTCGCGGATGAAACTCTTGGTCTCCATCGAATAGACAATGACTGACCAGAAATCCTCGGCGGGTGTGTCCGCTGGCACGTTCAGCTTGTAAGTCTGATTGTGGTCATACATCTCGCCTTCGCTGTCGCGCAGACCAGTTAGGTAGAACGTCCCGCCGCCAAGTTGTTTCGGCAAATAGGTAATCCAGAAGTAGCTGCCGCCGGCACGGGCATCGACAAGCACTTCGGTTTCAGTTTCGTAAGGAAACCCAAGCTCGGCCTGACCCTCTGCAAAGTCCCAGATAAGCCATTGGCTTTTCATGTCGCCGTTTTCGTCCACCCATAGCGGCAACATCGCTTTGCCTGGCGTCACAAAATAATGCTGCATGGATGCATAAGCCAGCAACAGACCTTCCTCCATTGCCTTCACCTGAAGTTCGGTTGGCTCGAACGGCTTACCCTTCTCAATCCCGAGATCCTTCAGAAAGTTCACCATGACTTTGTCTTGAGGACGGATTGGGTTGTTCTGGACGTAGTCGTTTAGGTCCTGAAAGAAGGTTTCGTTGTAGTACGGCAGGGAGTCGTAGGGAACCTCAGAGGCTTCATGATAGGTGTTCGGTGGTGGGTTGTCGGCTTCTGACAGGTAGTAGACTTTTATCGTCTGTGCGTATTCAGCCGCGTCCGCATCAGTCGCGCCGTTGGTCAGCTTTGGGCGGAATGAAAACCCGTATTCGTAAGTGTCTGTCTCGAACGGCAAGTATCCCGCGTCAGTCAGTTCCTCGATTGACATGTCGCCATCATAGTCGGGTGGCAGCATGAGATATTTACCACCTTCTCCTTCGTCGAACCCGTCCGGACCAACATCGGCAATCGGGACATCCCAGGCGTTTACAATCGTACCGAAGTAATTGACCTTGTCTGTTGCTGCCGGAACTTCGATCACCAAAGGCCCGGGCTCAGATGTCATGGACGCCCATGCGTAAGCTGTTACATCATTGGCCGTCAGAAACCCGTGTTTGGAGTCGAACGGTTTGTTGAGATACACAATGTCGTTGTAATCCCCGCCCAGATCTCGGCGAATACCTTTCAGGAAGTCGATCATGCCTGCAGCAGGCATGCCCCAAATCGCGGTTTGCGTCGCGCGCTGCACCATTATTTTGTATTCGATGTCTTCAACCTGCGCCGAGCGCGCGAGAATGTCGCCCGTGTCGTTAAATTCCTGCGCCTCGACCTGAGCAGCGGCGCCGCCGACGCAAATGGCCGCAACTAAACACTTGGTCGATAAGTCTGTGAACAATGTGCCCATCTGTTTCATTCGTGACTACTCCCTTGAGGTTTTCGCGAGACTTGCACATCCGAAACGCAGATGCGTATCATTTCACGACAGGCGCATTTCCGGAGAACTCAATGGCACTGCCACCGATGATTTCAGCGAAGGCGCTTGGTGCGATGCCGCAGTTTGTCCATGAGGTCGCTGGAGAAAAAAGATTAGCGAAGGCCATGGATGTCGCTGACCTTCCACATCACTTTATCGAAGAACGGTCGGGATACATTTCCGAGCATTCGCTGGCGACATTCGTCGAGGAGGCGGTTCGATTGGCGGGCCATCAAAACATTGGCTTGCTTTGGTCTCCTTACCTAACGGTCGCAGACTACGGGCTTTGGGGAGAGTATGTCCTGTCCGCGCCTACGTTGGGTAACGCGCTACGTCGCGCAACATCGGTTATGCCTTTGCACTCATCAGTTGATCGTGCATGGCTGGAAGCCTCTGGCCGACGTTCGCGCTATTGCTACAAATTCGGAATGCCGGAGCACCCCGCTTACGCCGATATAGCTTTTTCCGCGATCGGCGTTTTCCTAAGTATTTTTCGCGAGTACCTAGGTAAGGAATGGACGCCTACGGCAGTTCTCTTGGATTTTGCAAAAGTACCGAACTCGGTCGAAGTCGAAGACACATATGGGTGTCCCATAGTTTGGAACGCACCAAGGTTGGGTGTGGAATTCGAAAGCTCATTGCTTTTGGTCGAGAACAGAAGGCAATATCGCGTTCGCGGTTTTGTGACGGTTGACGATGTTGCGAGGGAACGCGTCGGCGGACCACCTGAAACAATGGCTGGTCGGGTTGCCGCAATAGCCCGACAGCAACTCCACCACAAAGAAATCTCGGTTGATGCAACCGCTCGCGCACTCGGGCTTGGTGTTCGCGCTCTTCAAAGGAAGCTCGAGGAAGAAGGCGCGCAATTCCGTCGCATAGTAACCGATGTTCGCGTAAGCCGGGCGAAAGAGTTACTTTCATTGCAGTCTGGCACCATCGCCGATATTGCTACTGCGCTTGGATACGAGACAGCCAACAACTTCAGCCGTGCATTTAAGACCGCCACTGGTGTCTCGCCATCTGAGCACCGAATTCTTGGGCGCGATAGGTTCTAAACCTTCTGAAACCGCTCCAGTACCACCGACTGCTTCGTCCGCATTGCATACATTGGGCGTTATTAACTGAATGTCCGCATCGAGCCCAGAACGGAAGTTTTGGCGACCCTGGCTATTCCCTCAAATTCGCTGACAAGAAACTCAACCTCTCTTACGCAATATCTGTATGATATGTTGGATCAACTTTTCCAACTGCAGAACGCTAGTCTGAGATGAACCCAGTTGAAACCAAGTACGCCAAAAGCGGGGATACTCACATCGCTTACCAGGTGGTCGGTGAAGGTGACTTAGATGTAGTTTATGTGCCTGGTTGGGTTTCTCATGTGGAGCTTTGCTGGGAGGAACCGACGCTAAACCGTTTCTTGTCCAGAATTGCGTCGTTTGCGAGATTGATCCTTTTTGACAAGCGTGGAACTGGCCTTTCAGACAGGGTTTCAAACGATCAACTGCCTACGCTTGAAGAACGCGCTGACGATTTGCTTGCGGTTATGGATGCTGCAAACTCGTCGCGCGCGGCACTGATCGGTTTTTCAGAAGGTGGCAACCTAGCCGCTTTCTTTGCCGCATCACACCCTGAACGAACATCTGCGCTTGTTATGTTTGGCGCATTCGGCAAGCGCATATGGAGCCCGGAATATCCCTGGGCGCCCACTCCTGAAGAACGTCAAAAGGACTATGAGTTCGTCGAACGAGAGTGGGGTAACTTGATGGACTTGGAGCACTATGCGCCCAGCAAGGCCAATGATGAGGCATTTATGCGACGGACATGCGCATACCTAAGGAGAAGCGCCAGTCCCGGTGCGGCTGTGACTCTTCTTAAGATGAATACCGAGATAGATTTGACCAATGTTCTCCCCGCCGTCCACGTGCCAACTCTCGTGTTGCACCGCACTGGTGATCGAGACGCGCATATAGAAGAAGGGCGTTGGATTGCAGATCGGATTTCAGGCGCCCAGTTCAAGGAGCTGCCCGGGGAAGATCATTTTCCCTGGGTTGGAGACTCCGAAAGGATCATTGAAGAAATTCAGGCCTACGTCACCGGTGAGAAACCCCTCCTTCCGAGCGAACGAGTTTTGGCGACTATTTTGTTTACCGATATTGTTGGATCTACGGATCTTGCCCATCAATTGGGTGATGCTGCGTGGAAAGACCTGCTTAACCAACATGACCAACTGTGTGCTCAAGCCATCACTGAGCATAATGGGCGACTGGTAAAAGGAACCGGTGACGGACTGCTTGCAACCTTTGATGGTCCTGGCAGGGGCATATCATGCGGAAAGAAAATCGTTTCCATCGCTCGTGATTTGGGGCTTTCTGTCCGCTGTGGCTTGCATACAGGGGAATGTGAGCTTCGCGGCGACGAAATAGCAGGTGTGGCTGTCCATCTAGCCGCCCGCGTATCAGCACTAGCAGAAGCCGATCAATTGCTCGTCTCCAGAACCGTGCGAGACTTGGTTGCCGGCTCAGGCCATAACCTGAGGGATGAGGGCGAACATCTGCTTAAGGGGTTTTCGGAGAAGTGGTCGATCTATTCGGTTCATCTCTAGACATACGGTTTTTTGCAAACTTTCGAAGTATTCAGAGCCGCAGCGAACGCCGCCTTCGTCCCGCAACTCAGTCATTCGCCAATTTCTGGCTAGCGTCTGGTTTTCATGAAAGCGGTCGCCCAAATCAAAAATCGGAAATTTCAGACAAGCAACGGCCGCTTAGCGCGCGACAGCAGTCATCTGACAAAATGACTCGGATGACTGCCTTGAGGCCCAAAGCGGCCTTCAGAGCAACCGTCGCCAATGCCTGCTATTCTACTCTGCATTGTCGAAAGTCATCCGGAAAACCTCAACTGGTTCGCGGATACCTTTGAGCGTGACCTCTCCTGCTGAAACCGACGGGAATTCCTCTTCCACGGCGATCGCCGCGCGGGTGCTGAGCAGTATCTCACCGTCCTCGGCCATATCGCAGAGACGTGCCGCCACGTTGATCGCAGTGCCCGAGGCGGTGTAGTCTGATCGATCTTCATACCCGACCATGCCTACAGTTGCATATCCGAGCGATACGCCCACGCCAAACCCAAGTCTATGACCAAGCCGCTTCCATTGCTTGGACAACTCAACCATTTTAGCGCGCATCGCGACCGCGAGCCTAACCGCGTCACCGGCAGGGTCCTCGCAGGGCAACGGGTCGTTAAACAGCACCATAATCCCGTCGCCCATGCGGTGGTCGACGCCCGCTCCATGCGCGTTGATCAGCTTCCCCATTTCCTCGTGATAGGTCTGCAACACCTCGATGGTTTCTTCGGGTTCCGCAGTTTCGCAAAATGCCGTGAACCCACGAATGTCACAAAAAATAACACCCAAAAGGGAGCGATGGCTTTTCAACAAGGCCTCAGAGCCTGAGGAGATCACCGTGTCGGCGACAGCGTTTGGAAGAAAGCGTTTAAGACGGCTCATTCGCTCAATCTCGCCTACCTGTTCCTCGACGCGGTCTCCAAGTTCTGCATTCAGCTTTTCCAAGGCTCTAAACTGTCGCGCGTTTTCGATGGCGATGACGGCTTCGGTGGCAAAGTTATCGACCAAAAGCAGGTCGTCAGGTGCGAATTTGCCGACCTCTCGTCGCAGCAGAACCAGATTGCCAAGAGATTTCCCCTGCGAAACAAGCGGGACGAACACACGCGACAGGATACCATCGACGTCCACCAATTTTATCGCATCCGCATGCCTGGATTTGTAGAACTCCGTCTCGCGTATATCAGGTTCTTCGACGATCCGACGCGTTTTGACGCTTTTGTAAGGTGCAAATTCTCGGCCGACTTGAAAGACGGTCTTGTCAGAAGAACTTGTCTTGAGGCAGGCAGGACGGTTGCGTAGCTTTTGCCCATGACCAAACCTGCCTCTTTCAAGTACTTCAAAACCAGTCCCGAGGTCATCCGCCTTGCGGTGATGCTGTACATCCGTTTCCCGCTCTCGCTTCGAAATGTCGAAGATCTGTTGCACGAGCGAGGCATCGACGTGAGCCACGAAACCGTCCGATATTGGTGGAACAGGTTTGGTCCAATGTTTGCAGCTGAGATCCGACGGAAGCGTGTGCAGCAGCTGCGCGCGTTCTCGAAATGGAAGTGGCACGTGGACGAGGTTTTCGTAAAGGTGAATGGCAAGCGACATTATCTGTGGCGTGCAGTAGATCACGAAGGTGAAGTGCTGGAAGCCGTTGTCACCAAGCGCCGAAACAAGGCTGCAGCACTAAAATTCCTCAGGAAATTGATGAAACGGCACGGTTGCGCCAAGGAGGTCGTCACAGATCGCTTCGCTTCCTACAAGGCTGCGCTCAGAGAAATAGGCGCGTTCGAAAAACAACAGACGGGCAGGTGGCTCAACAACCGCGCCGAGAATTCACACCTGCCGTTTCGACGACGCGAACGCGCGATGCAGCGTTTCAGGCGCATGCGAAGTCTACAGAAATTCGCCTCCGTCCATTCCTCCGTCTACAATCACTTCAACCAGGAAAGATCGCTAGCCAGTCGAGACACCTTCAAGCTGACCCGCGCCGCCGCTCTTAGCGAGTGGCGTCAGCTTTGTTCCGGATAGGTTCGCGGTTTCCGCGGCAAACTGAGACTGGTTCGAATTCGTCTGACAGCACCTTGCCGGTGAACTGGCAAATTTCCGATCTGTCAAAGTCGAAACGGTTGGCCGGACAGGGCAATGTTCCACCAAGGTCGGGCAGGTCGGCGGCTGTTTCGATCAATACCCTCAAAACCCCTTCAAACTGGCATTGGACCAGCAACTGGCTAACCAGAACCGACAACGGCAGCAACTGGAGCAACAGCAGGAACAGGCCCGCAAAGAGCGGGAAGCCCAGCAATCGCTGGAACAGCAGACAAACCAGTTGGACGCCGCATTTGCCGGGCAGATGGAAACGGTTCTAAAGGGCAAGGCCCCAATAGGCAGCGTGGCCGATCTGATACGCTATGACCGTGTCGCCTTCATCCGCGAAATGGCAAAGGGGCGGCAGCTTGTTCTGTCAACGCAAGGGCTCAATTTCTCTGATGGCGCTTTGACCTTGTCGCATTTGTCCCGTTCAACCGACGTTTATGCACCAATCCGGAAGGCGCTCAGAAACAAGCCCGGGTGGGAAGGGTGGCTTAACAACACAAAGACACCCGGCCCACCCATCGACGTGATCGAAGTCAGGGTGGTCTGCCGTCTGGACATATCGGAACTGGCAGCGCTGGAAGGCAAGCAAACGGTTGTTCTGAATGCGAAGCTGCTGAACTTGGGAACCAATCTTGCGGAGTTCGAATGCAAAAGTTGACATGCCACAAGGCCCCGAAATACTGGATTTCCACTTTGGCGGCCGCGCTGCTGATATGGGTGAGCTTGCATGGGGTATCGATGGCTCAGGACAGCGGCCCGGCACGGATGGACAAGGCAAGCGCGCTATATCAGGGACAAGCCACCCCTCTGCCCGATCTGGAGGAAATCGAAAGGCTTCTCGACGGGATTGTCCAGGAGTTTCCAGCCTCGGATCTTGCCGTAAGCATCATTCTTCAGGAGAAAATCCAGGGCCTTGACGTCGCCGCATTTCGCGCGCAACTCAGCGCGCTTCGCGAGGCCGGGGGTGCTTCGCCGATCGACCCTGCCCTTACCGGTGCTGCTGATTGCATCATAAGGGCGCTTGCAGAAAAACCGCTGGCCGACGTCGAAATCCAGTTCGAGGTCAGCCCGACCGGCGATATTGTGGGCCTGCCTGTTCTGACTGCGCCAAAGGTCGCGCGTTCAGTGCATCGTCAGTTCTTTTTTGCTTTCGCGACTGCGCTGGAATCCTGCGCGCCGTTCCTCAATGGTATGGAAGGCAAGCAGTACACTGTGCAGAACATTCAAGGCGACCTGACACTAATCGGACAAAGCACCGAACAGGCGGCGTTGCAAAAAGAAAGCCAACCGGTGCTAAAGGCACTTCCCTCGCTGCAACCGGTGCAAGAAAGCGGTTCCGCCGAAACGGAATCCGCCCTGAATCTGGACAAGCAGGCAATCCGCGATATTCAGGCCCGGTTGAGTGTACTAGGGTATGATCCTAACGGTATTGACGGAGTAATGGGTAGTGGGACCCGAGGCGCAATTCAGGCTTGGCAAGCTAGCCAGGATTCTCCCGCTACGGGCTACTTGTCAGCCAGCCATCTTGCAGCACTCAAGACCCAATCAGAGGCTCCGTTGCAATCTTGGCTTACTATTCCAGATAACAACACCCTGTACAATCCGCCGCCGCCAATTCCGCTCGGGCCATATGCCATGTCGGGCAATTGGCGTTACACAACAAATTGTGGCGCCAGCAGCAAAGTTGGAAAGTTCAAAATCAGAGGTTTGTTGAATGTAAGACATGTCGGCGGAAACAACTACGCGGGATCGATAAGCAACTCGCAGGGCTTGCGGGGGCGGTTCAAGGGCACGCTTTCAGGACGTCGGTTTGCGGGCGAGGTTAATTGGGGTTTGTTGTATGGGCGCGTTCAGACCCACGGCGTTGTCGCAGATCAGAAACTTTCCATCAGCGGTCGCGATTCAAACGGCTGCTCTTTTTATGCTGCAAAGACCGGATAACCCTATTGTCATTCGCCTCAGACTTGAGGGCCGTATATCTGGTTCCAAGTTTAGTTGGAGCTTATCCCAAAACTCCACTCCATATTGGTGCAAGAAGTCGTTAAAGACTATTTTCCTACACTTTCATCACCGGCAATGTAGAGAATCCTGCCAAAAAGCGTGACAAAGAAGATAACCCAAACAAGAGTGCTTATATTGATTACTGCATTTGCAACAACAGTGGCTGTGACTATAGCCGCAGCGAACGAACGTTTTGGTCCGCAAAGTGGTTGTTAATGGAAAGTACGGCGGATGACCGCGTTGAGCCCAATAGGACCGATGCTGCTTAACGCACCAATGTCAGCGATGCGCAGAAAGCGGGCTTTGCAAAGTGTAGTAGAATGCTCAAAGCGGTATTCCGTCCAATAGCAGCACATGCGGCTTTGAGCTGCGTTCCGCAAATCATTCAAAGTGCACTGGACAGCAATATTGAGCCTACAGTTACCGATGTGGCAATTAGCGTGAAAGGCGGCAAGGGTTTCGAAAAAAGACATCGAGTCTCGCCGATATACAAAGCGGGCATACAATCTAAAAAAAATACTTCAGCCCGAAATACGGCCCATGCTGCGTGACGTCATATGCGAAGTCCCCCGTGCTAAGAGCATCGCTATAGTCGATGCTAAAGTATCGATAGCCGAACGTCAGCGCGACCTTTTCCCATGGCTGATAGTCAAAACCTATGTTGGCCCCTATCTGCAAATCGTTTCCTCCGGCGCCGAACCCGCCCAATTCCAGAGAAGCGATGGAGGTCCATTTATCGTTCAAGCGCCACATGCCCCTTGCCCCGACGACAGGTTCTATCCAACCTTCATCGCCACCCAAAACCGGAAGCGTCATGGGACCAGGGGTTGTAATTGAGATTTCCTGTCGGATCGAGTTGAAGCGCACACCGCCTTGAATATCGACAGTAAATCTTTGATTTTTTTCCCCGTAAGGCCCGTCCGCAACGCGATAAGCCGCCAGAATTCCGAACCATTTTTGTCGGACGTCAACATTTGCATCTGCATTCAGTGGCCCCGGTAAGCTGGCATCCTGTTCGATGCCAACATAGTTCGCATCAACGATAAAACCGATATCACCTTTCCATGCCTCGTACCGGCCTGCTGCCGCAAAATCCAGAACGTCGAGAACGTCTCCAAGGTTCAAATCCAATTCAGCGGATTGTCCGGCGACCGTTGAGGTTCCACGAGTTCGGAGCGGAGTGAATAGGTAGAATGATGCTGTATGACGCCAATTTGTTTCATCCTGACCCGGAGCAGGCAGGGATTGACTCAAGGCAGCTGTAGGAAGGGTCAAGATAGACGTAGAAAACAATGGGCCGAACAGAGTTCCGGAATGTGACATAGATGATCTCCGCCGAGGTTGGGTGTGGGTGAATTAGTAGTTGAAACGCAAACCTAAGCCGGCACCTTTGTCGTAAGGGCGGTCGGAACCTATTCCGATGAGAAAGTCGGCATAAATCGCTATTCCGGGGCTGAGGTTCTTGCCGATCTGCAACTCAGCGGTCGCTGGCCAAGCATCGTTTTCCCAGTCATATGGCGCTTTGATATCGGCCTTGGCCCAATACCCGTCGCCAAACGGTTGCAGCGCAATTAATCGCATTGCGGTTTGGCTGATGTCGGCCGAACCATTGTACGAAGCAAAATGCTGGAGCAAGGGGATCAGCGTCAGCCCTGAATTTGTGTTTGCGAAGGCGAACCCGCCAAAAGGCGCAATTTGATCGGACCCGGTTCCAATCCCTTTATCCGGGTCGCCAAGGTCCAGTATCCACTCCAGACCAATGGCCGACTTGATGGCCCATGTGTCGTTGAGCGGCCTCTGAGAAGGAAAGTAGATCGCTTTGAGGCTTGCTTTTTCGAAGTCAGAGAACCGCGTTCCGGTCACATCCGTTGAGTTATAGTGCAACTCATATTTCAGTTTCAAATCAGGCCGCAGCATGTAGGCACCATCGATAAAGGCGTCCTGTCGATCAGCGCCATTGCCCAGATCAAAATACTGATACCGGATGTCCGTGTTGTTTACGGCGGCTAAAGGGTTTGAAGCGTTTTCGTCTGCCATTGTATGGGTCGCGACAATGGCAGTTGCCAATGCCAGGGCAAGCGCTTGGAGTTTCATACTGTTCCCATGATCTTTGATGTAGATGTCAAACCCCGCGTTGAGTGCATCGTTTTGCAACGCGGGGTTTGCGCGATTTGTGCGGGAGCCGCCTATTATTCGGGCTGAATGTCCCGTTTGGCGACAAAGGCATCCACCGCTGCGACAGTTTCGGGACGAAGGTTCACAATACCTTCATAGGGGCGTCCTGTTGCGGCCGGTTGATCGGGATACATTTCCTTGAATTTCAGATGCCGGGCAATGATGCGGTTGAACTCATGACCTGCCCACGCGCCGATCTCTGTCGATACGCTCTGTTCTTCGCGAGGGTCGCGGAACAGGTTGTAGAACTTGGCCACGATGGCGTTTTCACCTTTGGCCGGAACCTTGAGCTTGATGTGCTCCTTGACCACCTCTTTCAGCGAGTTGATTGAGTAGATCAGCACATGATCTCGGCGCCCATGCGTATCGCCAATGAACATCAGGGACGTCTGATCGACACCGTCAATGATACGGTCGCGCGGGATGGCATCCATCGCTCCGCCGATACGTGCTATCGACGTGAACAGGTCAGAAATGTGAATGATGTCCGATACTATCGAGTCTCCCTCGATCAGGCCAGGCAGGCGGGCAAACGCGTCCACCCGAACGCCCCCCTCGGACGTATCGGCCTTGCCGCCACGGAAGACTAGTGGCGAAAACCCGCTGCCAGGAGCATATTTAGTAAAATGGCCGTTGTCGCCCATCAAAACGATCAGGGTATTGTCCCTGAGCCCCAGCGCATCGACTTCGTTCAGAATGACCCCGATCCATTCATCCAGCTCTTCCATGCTTTCAACGAATGTACCGCCGTTGGGTGTCGTGAACGCCTCTCTCGTCGTGCGCGTTGTCGACAGAGGGACAAGCGGCCAGTATTGCAAGAAGAACGGTTCATCCCGCTCTGCTAGCAGGCGCAACTGTTCCATGGTTTGTGCCTGATAGCGGATGTTCATTTCATTGTATTTGTCCTGGGTCCATTTCTCACCCGGTTCCATATGGACTTCGCGGACCTCCCCGCCAATAACGGCTTCAAGGCCGGTAATCATGTGTCCCGGATCAGGGCGAAACCAATCATCCAGCGTGTATTTGGAGTTGTAGTTGTCTTCCCCAATGGCCATGGTGATTTCTTCCTTGGCAGCATCTTCGTTGAAGATGGCCAACTGGCCCTGTTGATGGATGGGGAACGCGGCGTAATCAAAGCCCTGATAAGTTGGCCAGGATTCCTGAATGTCTCCCATGTGCCACTTGCCAACATGCGAGGTGTTGTAGCCCACGGATTTCAGAACTTCGGCAATTGTGACTTCTTCATCGGCAAGGCCAAAACCCGAAATATCGACGGCGGTATCGCCCATCCCATTGCGATACGGCTGGCGACCCGTCATGAAGGCCACGCGCGACGGGGTACAGGACGGCTCGGTGTACATGCGCGCGAACCGCATGCTTTCCTCTGCCAGCGCGTTGATATTGGGGGTCGAATACCCGCGTATGGCGTTCATCTCGGGCATACCCATGTCGCCAAAACCCATATCGTCAATCAGGATGTAGAAGATGTTTGGAGGGTTCCCTCCGTTCTTCTCACGAAAATCGGCCAGCAGTTGATCAACCTGCGCGTCGTTCTCGACCCAAACGGCCTCGTTTTGCTGCTTAAGTACATAGTACTCCGCATCATGCACGATGTTGCTGTCCTGAGCTGTCGCCGTGAAAGCAGAGCCAGCAAAGGCCAGTGTGGAAAGGAACAGTTTTGATTTCATGAGATACCCCTGTTTCATGATTTTTGTGTTTTCAGGCCTTCAAGGATCAGGTGATGGCAGTAGGTCGAAAGCGAGAGTTCGCTGTCCTCAGCCTGAGAGCGCAACATCTCTTTTTCACTCTTGGTAAGCAGTGTTACGACACGTTCAGTGCGCGCTATGTCATCAGGCAAGGATGGGCGTCCAAACCTTTTTTCCCCCGATTTGTCTGCCTTGTCTTGCAATTGCCTAAGCCTACGTTTGCGAGATAACATTGCATGACAATTACGCGAGCTGCTGAATGGACCACATCAAAAAACGATCAGCGGAAGAAAAAACCTGCAACCCAAATACTCTTTTATTGCAGGATCCTTCGCAGTTCCGCGAGCTTTCCCAATGGGATGTCGAATTACGCCAACTCGAAAAAGGAAACATGAATTCGTCGGTATCTGTTTGGGCGGGGACTGGTCTCCAAATGATAGATTTGTCGTTTGACAAAGCCGTGTACCAAACAGGTGTATCTCGCCCCGACATTCTGGCGTTTGGATTACCAGACAAAGGGAGTGTACGGACTTGGCTTAACGGCTACCCTTCAGACACCGCTCTGATGAATTTTGGTAGCGGAGACTCTTTTGAAGGCGTGAGCAATTCAACGCTGACAGGCCTGACCTTTGGCATCGACATCCAAAGGGCGGAACGGGTCGCCGACGATTGCGGCCTTGATATCAGCACCGTGCGAATGAACGCTTCTCGCTCTTTCGTGGGTGATGCTGGCAGATTTCATTCTCAGATCAAAAACAAAGCACGTTTTCTTATAGCTTCCGAGACAGGCCCCAGCACTGAAGGTGAAGAGAGCGATCTGATCTTAGAGCTTTTGGAAATGCTCGTGAACGGTGAGCAATGGAGTGATAGGGGGGGCAACAGCAAGAACAGAACCCGCTTGGCGCGAAAGGCAGTTGAATTCATGCGTGCCCATTTGATGGACAACGTTTCAATTGGAGAAGTATGTGCAGACACCCAAGTATCCGCTTGTACTCTTCGTCGCGCATTTCAGGAAACTTTCGGTGTAAGCCCCAAACAGTTTTATCTAAGAGCCCGTCTCGGTGCCGTGCGCCATGAACTGGTATCCTGCTCGCCAGATCAGAGTATATCGGACGTCGCAAACTCCTATGGGTTTTGGCATATGGGGCAGTTAGCAAGGGACTACAAAGCATTCTTCGGAGAACTGCCGACTCAAACGATATCCGGCAGAATGAACTGAAACAGAGCTTGGTAGCTTATTTTGGTGCAAAGTTTGTGTTGAGCCATTCTTGTTGCGGAGCCAATGTCAGATTTCAGTGGCTAGCGACGCTGAGATCTTGGCAGAACGAGGCCTAACTTATCCGCAACACGAGAACTGCAAAGTTGGAATTTGAAGGTCCGCTTCGGGCTGACTGCGGTCCTTTGCGGTAAGAATGCGGATGGCTGCAAGGTCCCGCATACCGGTCGTTTGCTGCAACTTGCTTGAATGTCCACTGTGCGGACAAAGCTGTCGTTCGTTGAGGTAAATCTCCAGGAGTAGCCAAACTCATTAAATTGGGCCAAATATCTCAGTTCTCAACAGCACGTCATTCATCAGTCGGGCACCAGAAAAAAATAGACAATTCCACTTATTGATCTGTCACGCCAATCTCCCTCAGTGCTTGACCCGCGGCACTGCTAGGTTGGCTGATACCCAAAATAGTGCTCAGAGTGACGGCCACGTCCACAGTGGAAACAGTACGGCTTACTCGAGCTGGCTTGATACCTGGACCAGCAAAGATGATTGGAACATGCGTGTCATAGCGCCAAGGCGATCCGTGCATTACGGCAATCGGGCCATCTTCAAAGAGAAATGAATAAGGTGTCTGGACGACATATATGTCGCCAGAGCGCGCTGGGTGATAATTTCGCCGGATCTGCTCCTCAAGGGTATGGCCTCGCTGTTCAGCAAGCGGTTCGGCCGGCATCGCAAGCTCAATGCCAGATGCAGCCATCAAGACTTCGACGATGCGTCGTTCGATTGCACGCCGGTCAGCGCCTGACGCTTCTATCTTGCCGTTGTCCAGATAGACGTAAGGGCGGAAAAAGAACTGTATTGCGGATTCCACTCCAAACTCATCTGCGATGACCGAATTTACATCCATCATCAATGCTTCAGTGGAGTTTCGGAATGTCGAAAGCCCAGCTTCGGTCATCTCTTCTGGCGCTTCCGGCATGCCATGGTCGGCGGAAAGCACGTAGAGCACATTCGCACTTCCAACTTCTCGATCCATGAAGTCAAAGAAATCTGCTAGCGTCTCATCCAAACAGCGCACCATTTCTTCATTTTCCAAACTGGATGGCCCGAAAAAATGGTTGGTGGCGTCTACACCAGAGAAACTAACGCTTAGATAGTCTGGCCATTCGTCATCACCAAGCCCCTCCTCTTTCACTACAGTTTTTGCGAAGTCGGCCGTGATCCGGTCCCCGTGCGGCGACAACAAGACCTGTGTGTAATAGAGCCCGTCGTCCGGCTTCCCATAGAAATGCGGGAAAGTGCGACCGAACGTGCCAAGATTGGTTACGAAGGAGCGTTCCTTTCTTTCCATTAGGTAAGGCGCGTCTGAACACTCCGGCCACCACTCACTTTCGATCTTCGCATCTGCGAGGCGTTTAGAATTCCAATCGAGAACCCAATCAGGATACACTTCGTAGTAAAATTCACTTGTTTCAAATGCTCCTGTGGCCGCCGACAGCCATAAAGCCTTTCCAGAATGCCCTGCCATTGCAACCGCTGAACGATCTTTACCAGACACGGAAAACACTTTGGATCGACCGACATTCGCTTTTACCAGTTCATCGCCGAACGTCGTTGCCAGCAGGTTGACCGGAGAGCGTCCCGAGGTAGCAGCAGCGGCTTGTGTAGGGTCAACTTGGTCGACGTTTCCTCCGAAGCCTGGAACAGGCAGTAACGGATAGTCCGGGTCTTCAATGTAGTATCCCAATCTCTCTTCTGCCCTGTTGAACCAGGCATTGCCGATCATTCCATGTTCAGAGGGATGGGCTCCAGTAGCGAGGGTTGCGTGACCAACAATGGTTTCGGTGTTGGCGTGACGATGATGAGCGTCGGTGTACCAGACGCCATTGTCTATTAGCCTTTTGAAGCCTGAGCCCCCGAAGGCGGCCTGATAGCGAGAGATCAAGTCTCCGCGTAGCCCATCAACTGTAATTTGCACAACAAGTCTGATGTCTTCCGTTGCACTAGATCCCGTGGCGGAAATCGATAGAAGCATGGTTGACGCCAACGCCAGAGATCGCTGCATACTTGACTTCATGGGATTACCTAAAGAGAAGGCTGTAATTTATTGCACGTACGTTTCTCATTTACTTGTTGCTCCTTAGTAGTCTGATAACGTCCTGTATTTAATTTAAAAACCTCGTAAGGCGACTCGCGGTAGTTTCAGAAGTCAAACCGTGCGCCGATGAAGGGCCCATCGAAAGTCAGAACGGAAATCGCCTGCGAATTGCCAATGTTCCAATCCAAATACCGGTAGCCCACCACCAGATCCCAGTTGTTGATCTTAAAATTAGCCGCCAGGCTCAGCTGTGTTGTCAGGTCGCTTTCTCCGGCACCGATATCCGCATAATACGACATTCCCCAACGGTCGCTGAACTGACGTGTTCCACGTATGCCAACAACAGCGTCCCAGTTGTTGATCGAGCCTGAAACACGTTGCGAGCCGCCAGCGATGGCAAGGTCAACAGTATTGTCCAGATTTAGGCTTCTTGCCCCGCCTAAAACAGTGAAACGGGCGTCTGTTGTGTCAATCAGATCATACCCAACTGACCCCGCAAACACTGTTCCTTCAACGTCAATGCCAGCGGAGGCCGGAATCCCTGGGCCAACCGCACTGTCCTGATCGTTGCTCAGATTCAGGTACAGTGCGTCGACAAAGACCGAGACTTTACCGCGTCGCGCTTCGACAGCACCCATCAGCCCGAAATCCAGATTGTCCAGCATCTCGCTGAAGCTGATGTCGATGCTGTTTCCCGTTGTTGTCTCACCGCCTAGGGCGGGCCCCCAAAGGTACAGATAACCGGTGAAGTCCCAAGTCGGATTTTCGGCACATGCTGATGGTGCGAACCCAACAGTAACGGCACAAAACAGAGCTGGGATTCGCCATTTCTTATCAGCGAAAGGAACATAATTCATCTAAAGGGCCTTGAAGATGTCAGAGTTCAAATGAGGGCGCAGATATGCGATGCCCTGCGCCCGCTGGGACTGGTTTATTGCCAGCTCATGAACACGTCGCGTGCTTGCTCGCTTTCAGGACGCAGGTTCTCGATTCCTCCGTAGGGGATGTCCTTACCTATTTCCGAGTTTGGATATTGGGCGATCATTTTTTGATGGCGCTTGACCATATCTTGGAAAGAAGCACCGGCCCAAAGAGAATACCCAACCAGAGGGTGTTCTTCGCGCGGGTCGCGGTAGACGTTGTAAGTGGGAGCAGCAGCGCCTGGAGCGCCCGGAGCAGGTAGATGCATCTTGAACTCCTGCTTGACGATAGACCGCAAGACCGGGCCTTCGTAAACATACACATAATCGCGCCGCCCATTGCCCTCGCCCTCCAGCAGCAATGCCGTTTGGTCTACCCCATCAATCACCCGGTCACGCGGGATAAAATCGGTCGCTCCGGCAATGCGCGCAATCGTCGTGTAGATATCCGAAACGTGAAAGATGTCCCCAGCGGCACTATCGGCTTCGATCACACCGGGCCAGCGAATGAATGCGTCCGTACGAACGCCTCCTTCCAGATGTTGAGTCTTGCCGCCGCGATAAATCAATTGGTTCAGACCGGATGTTCCTTCGTAATGATACATCAACCCGTTATCCGCCATGATCATGACGATGGTGTTGTCGGCCTCGCCGGTCTCATCCAGTTTGGCCAACACTTCTCCGATCCAGCCGTCGAGCAATTGCAGCTTGTCAGCATGGAAGCCGCCGTTGCGCGAGAGCGCCTGATCGGGGTAAGCGAAGTTCAGCGGATAGAGCGGCCAGTACTGCAGAAAGAACGGCTCATCCAACGCTGCAACGCGTTCCAACTGTTCCAGCGTCTGCGCCTGGTAACGCTCGTTCATTTCTTCGTATTTGGCCTGCGTCCATTCTTCGCCCGGAGCCATTTCAACCTCGCGCGCGGGTCCGCCTGCTTCGGCCTCAACCCCTGTGACCAAACCGTAAGGTTTGAAGCGTTCATCCAGCAAAAACTGGTTGTTCTGACCCGAGGCGTGGTATCCTAGCATATTGTTCGCCTGCATGGCCTCGCGGGTCATGAGGCTCAGCTGCACCTGTTGGTGCAGGGGAAAGGCCGCATAGTCGAACCCCTGATTGTGAGGGTACGCCTCTTCGATATCGCCCTGATGCCATTTGCCGACATGAGAGGTATTGTACCCAGCCTGTTTCAGGATCTCCGGTAAAGTGACTTCGCTTGCGGGCAAGCCCTCGCCGACCAGAGCAACCTTAACCTCTTCCACACCGGCCCGGATAGGGTGCCGACCGGTCAGCATGGCTGTACGAGTCGGCGTACAGGAGGGTTCCGTATACATACGCATCAGCGACATGCCGTCACTAGCAAAGTCGTTGATATTTGGGGTCTCGATTCCCATCACATAGTTCATCTTCCGCTCGCCCATTTGGCCAAAGCTGATGTCGTCGATCAGAATGTACAGAAAGTTCGGAGGCTTGCCGCCATTGGCATCCCGAATCTCAGCAAGCTTGGCGTCGATCTCAACATCCTGCGTATCCCATTGCTCACCAAACTGAGCACGCAGGAAGTTAAATTCACCATCATGAACAATTGGGTCACTCTGCGCGGCAACATGCGTGCCTGATAGGAACACAAGCATGGCAGCAGCTGACGCCATGTAAGAACGTTTAATCTTCACTTCGGGTTCTCCTGTTGGTAGCCATTTCTCGCAACGCGTCGGCAAGAAGGTCGTGGCATTGGGCAGATAATGATTGTTCAGATTGATGCGCCAGTTCTGTCAGTCGCTGGTATTCGGGCGGAGTGACAAAGGTAACGATCCTCTCGGAACGGGCGTCGACATGGGGCAAACGTGGTCTGCCCATGCGCGGCTTCGAAACATGATGCGACATTTGACTTAGCCCCCCGTCCAGTTAGTTTTCTTTTCCGGAAAACTATCAGGATGCAGAAATGGACCACATCAATAATCGGCCAAACTTGCAGGAAAACGATACCGGTGCTCAATATGCCGATTCTCCTGTGGTACGGTTCGACCTCGCGCATCCCAATGATCTTGCGGCAATGACACCCTGGGAGATGGATTTTCGTCAGATGGATCCCGGTCCCTTGTCGACACAGGTTGCTGTTCGTTCCAGCCAGAACACTTCTGTGTTGAATATCTCGTTAAGTGGTGCCGTCCATCAACGCGGTGTTTCCCCTGATGGATGGACTACATTTGGGATCTCACGCAAGGGTACGGTGAACACCTGGCAGGGGTGCGACATGGAGCGTGATGCCTTCCTGACCTTCGGTAACAATGACGGGTTCGACGGCGTATCGACGGATCGCTTCTTTGGCAATGTTGTGTCGTTTAGCACTCGGCGTTTCGAGAACCTTGCGCAGTCTTGTGGGTATGTTTTGGAAACCGACAATCCCGCAGTAAGGTTGCAGATATCGGAATGTAACACCCAAATAATGGATCGGTTGGAACAAGAGATTGCGAAGCTGTTGCATAGTTCAGAGGACCCCTGGCCTGAAGAACTTGATGACGTACTGATGATTGAAGTGCTAACGATCCTTACAATCAGCGAGGTTCATCAGGATAAGAGTTCAGCCCAAACCAGGCGCCGAGCCCTCAACAGAGCCCTGGAAGTTATGTACTGCAATCTGCACAACCCTGTTTCAATTGAAGAACTGTGTCTCGAAAGCGGAGCGTCACTTCGCTCTTTGAACAGAGCTTTCAAGGAACGATTTGGACATGGTCCAAAGACCTACTACATTCGATTGAGACTGAATGGCGTTCGTAAAGACTTGCTTAGTGGCGCTTGTACAGTTTCGATTGCTGATGTTGCCAATAAATATGGGTTTTGGCACATGGGTCAATTCGCAAGAGACTATCGTTTGTTCTTTGGTGAATTGCCGTCAGAAACTCTGATGAAGCGTGGTGCTTGATCGAAACTAAATTGCTTCCTGTAGAACCTATTTCGATTCTGTTGTTCGAAACGTCAACTTGTATCTGCCATACGGGCGCTGCTTAGAATAATTTGACTAACCGTCAAATTCCAAACCCTTCATTAATTCGAAGACTTGGCTACGCATCCAGGCCGCCATCGGGGCGTTGTCGAAACGCTTGTGCCAGATGCC
>NZ_JBQGAB010000034.1:0-23984 GCF_056542605.1 Ruegeria sp. AB8 | reverse complement strand
ACTCAGCATTGGGTTGGAAAAGTCCGGTCGCATTCGAACGGAAAGTGGCCTAAACGAGCACTTGGGGCGGCACAAAAATGGGACAGGTCCATAAGTGATCAATGAAGGGTGCTGAGCCTTTGTTAGAGGAATGGCCCAATTGGGATATTCTAGGTAACCAGCATAATGTACGTTGCGTAGCATTTTCGTTACGCTGTCGATCCTGAGCGCCCTCGCTCTGAGACCTTCAAGGTACTGCGGCTTGCCCTCCAGAAACCGAAGGACCTCCATGGGAGACTGAAAACGGCCTTCTGCGAAACCGTTTAGTGCTTCAGATAGGATGGAAGCCACTGGTTCGTTTCGAACGAGGACCTTTCCACCGAGTGGGGATTTTTCGTATTTGTACCCATTCGGCGCATGGAAAATCCAATACCCGGCTCGGAGCCGTTCAAGGCTGCGGCTGTGCGCACGTTCGACGATGTTCTCGCGTTCGTATCCAGACACTACGGCTACAACGTTCTCCTGCAACCTGTCAGCGGCCTTGTCTCCAAAGCTCTGCTTAGGGCTAACAAGGATCGCACCTAGAGAGCTAATTCTTGCTCGCAACCTTGTATGAGCCAGAATTCCACGAGCCAACCTACTACCGTCATCGACGATCACGACAAACTCATTCGCGTCGCGGCTTTGCAAAAACTCAATGAGAGATTGCATGCCGGGGCGGTCGAAGTGCTTTCCGGAAATAACGTCGTGGAATACTTCGACCACTTCGTAGCCATTTTTCTCCGCGTAGTCGCGGCAACTTGCTTCCTGACCAGACAGTCCGGATCCATCTGTTTCCTGTTTCTTTGAAGAAACACGGCAGTATATAACGGCTTTCTTGCGCTCGGCGGATTGGTTATTCATGGGTGACCCCAGTACCTTGAAGCTTCTGCGAAAAGAGAAAACTCTCAGCGAGCGAATGCACTTCGTTCATTGCGACGTCATCAGGCAGGTTCCGCTGAGTAGGGTGCACGCAATAGCCTAGGTCGATGAAAGCAACGACAATTGACCAGAGTGCCGTAAGAAATTCATGCTTTTGTTGATCGGTCATAACCGAAGATTTTAGGAACTGCTGATAGCTCTCCACATCAACTTCAACTCTTCTTCTCTTGTGGGTCCTCGCTAGCGATGGAGGGGTGAAAATTGTGGGTGTCTGTATCAAGTTCGAACCTCCCTTAATCGTTGTGACAGCGGTGAAATATCGCTTTCTAAGGTTCGAGCATTTAATGAACGCAATGTGTAGTCAAGTATTTGTTTTTATGTGACTTTTTCCCCGGAAAAAAGCACATGTTAGTTTGCGTGACATCCCCGGATTGTTTTCATTCATTGAATCTGAAGTTGAGCCATTGAGGTGTCACGTAGAGTGACAAAAAAATCTGAAATTTGGTCTATTGGCTAACTTGTTGGTCGCCAGAACTGGCGAAAATAGCTGCGAATCAGGGTGGTAAACTGCCACCATGTTGAGCGCTCAACATGTAGAATCTGTCATCAGAACAAATAGATCGATGTCCGCTCTGAGCCCTAAGTTCAAATTTCTGCACCGTGCATCAATGCCGGAAGTTCAGAAAAAGCTGTCGTTGAGTGTTCTATTCAAACCGCACCTTCTTCACTTTTTGGGCTGTGCAAACGCTCCCAAGGGGTGTCTCATACAAATTGTAATGTGATCATTGGATCTTAGCCGTGTTCGACGCTTCGACATACCTCGCGATAACATCGATTGCAGTCATCGGCACTGTTCACGTCTTCTGCGTGTCTTTTTACCAGAGATTCCCCGGCCTAGCAGGCTGGCTTTCTGATTTTCTTCTGGGATCGGACTTGGCTATGCTTTCCTTTTCTTACTGCCAAAAATCGGTGAATTGTCGGCCGATTTGGCTGCAAATGGGAAATGGGAAAACTCGCTGTTCGGTTACTCGCTCCTAGGATTTCTCCTTTACTACTTGCTGGAAGCCAGTCGCGACACGGGGGCCGATAACAGGTTGTCGCTTGGCTTGGACACAGTGGCACTCGGAACCTATAACTGCTTGCTTGCCATTACCGTCATGCAAACGACGGGAACATCACCTGAGCTGTACGCTGTTGGAACGTTGGCCTATTCATTGCATTTGTTTGGGGTGAATATCTTTCTCTATAAGACCCACCCCGGACACATGTCTGGATGGCTACGCGCATACTTTGTCGCGTCGCTTGCAGTCGGCATATTGATCGGTCTCAACGCAGACAAAAGTAGCATGATCTATTCAATTGCGACTGGGTTAACAGGGGGTGTGATAATAGCCCTGTCTCTTCGGGTTAAACTACCCAGCCTTTCGGCAGTGAATACAAAAGCTCTGTTGATTGGTGTGGTGTTTGCTGCGGTCGCAGTCGAGGTCACCCGGTACTAACCCGACGACACTGTCAAGTCTTTCCGCAGTATAAGCCGAGCCATTTGGCTCAGCTTACTAGATTAAGATAATCTGAAATTCATTTACTCAAAGTCTCTGCAATACCTTTCATCGCAACCATAGAGTCCAGGTACATAGGTGTATTTTGAACGTCTGGCTGGCTTGATAGCTTCACCATAACCACATTGGCTTTCTGGTTCACATACAATAGCTGTCCGTAGACACCGATACCGTAAAACGCACCTTTTTCTCTATCTTTCACCCAAACTTGATTCCGGTAGTGGAAGCCTTCAAACACCTCTGCGTATGCACTCTTCTCATAAGCTGCGACTACATCATCATTTGCTTGAATCGTGTCAGCAATCCAATCTGGAGGAATAACTTGAGTGTCGTTAACTTTTCCGTTGTCCAGCATCATTATGCCAAATCGCAATAGGTCACGAGAGCTGGTAAATAACCCACCACTCGTTTGCACAATCCTTTTGGGCCCTAGTTCGCTGTATGCAGGGTCCTGAGCACCGATGTCCTGCCACAACTCGGCCAGTACATCCAGATAGCTTTCTCCAGTTGCCGACTCGATAACCATACCCAGCAGCGCAGATAGCACTGAACGGTAACTATAAACTTCACCGTCATCTACCAAGGTCTCGCGATCACTAAGAGAGATCATGTACTCCTTAACGCCAGACTCTGTATCACAAATTTCAACTTTTTCAGAGAGGTCCTGACCAAACGCACAGAACAGATCACCGGCATCGTCTAAGTAGCCGCTAGAAGCATCTTTCCAATCTACAGCAGCGGTCATATCAAGTAGGTGTCTAACCGTTGTATTTTTGAATGCTGGGCCTTCCAACTCTGGCAGGTATTCTGTGATCAGCTTTTTAGGATCTAATTCTCCCGCCTCAACCGCCAGCCCTGCTACCATACCCAACACTGTCTTGGTGATCGAGTGAATGCGGTGAGGCGTATCAGCTTTCATGCCATTGAAGTACTTTTCAGCGACCAATTTGCCATCGTGATAAATCAAAAAGCTATCGGTATGCGTTTGATGCAACCAATCGTTGATGTTCTGTTCTTCATTATTGCTAGCTGTGAAAACAAAAGTCTCAAGCTCCGTTGGGTATGCCGCTTTTTCCAAAGTACGTACCCAATCTGACGGTGGAACTCGTGCTAATTCGCCAAAAACATTTGTGCCTTCAAATATCCAAGGGCTTCTATCTACAGACCCAACGGTTTCATCCCAGAAATAACCAGCCTCTGCGCTTGCTGGCTTTGTAGAAGCAGTAAATACCGCACCGGAGGCCAAAAGAGCGATAGCAATAGCGGAAGTCACTAACATCTTGTTTGCATTTCTTTTCAATTTTGGGGATCTCCGTCCGACTAGACAATCTCTAAGCAATCCAGCCACGCTTCAGCTCTGGTGTCTAGCCCCTTGTGTTTCGGCCAGAGGCTGTCAGACGACTGCGAATTAATCTCTGGTAGAACAGTTAAGTAGTCGCAAGCGACGGATGGCAGATACTGTGCGTTAGTCGCCTTGAACAATGCCCGCTTCGTACGCATCTCGGAGGATGTAAAGCTCGAAAGGAAGGTCCGCTTCGGTGTGAGACCAGTTACCAGAAAGCGATGAGCATAAGGCGGCTTTGTCCGCAAGTCGGTCGTTGCACCGATTTCGCTCTACGTCCGCACTTTGGAAGGAAGCTGACGTTAAAGTTGAAGACATTCCATATGGCCTGACGCAAGCCAATATCCTCATTGTTATTGTCGGGTGGCGCGAAATGGTAATATCGGTCGATTGTGGTGCTGGAGTTCACCTTCCCAACGCTCAAATTCTTTGAAGAGCTGGTTCGAAGTTTGTACCTTTAAGTGTACCAGTTTGTACGAAAATCGAAGCTTGCGCACGCTACTAGGCGCGATGCACGATCGGTCAAACATATCAAATGGCTTGGGAAGTTATCGTCTGCGTCTCGGCATGAAAAGGTCCGCAATGTGACCTGATACAAGGTATCATCGCTCCGGTGCTTGCAAATGCTTCGCGGAACTTGAATCCTTTATCCCGGAGGATCACGGGACAACGATTCACTAACATCCAAAATGGACCAGTCAGATGGGTCTGCTTAAGAAATAAAATGGTGCCGGGGGCGAAATAAACAGATAAGCAATTTCAGTAGCTTAGCCATCATACTACGTCCCTCATACTACGTTTATACTACATAATAACTTCAGTTAGTTTCCGTACCCTCTGTGGCGCGAGTAGTATCTAACTATTAAACCAAGGGTCGAAAGGTAGTAAGGCCTATCGCAAGCTCGGCCAAATCGAGTCCTAATTCTTTTTTGGTTTGGCTCCCAAAGCACTCGCTTTTGTGCTCGTCTTCTTACCAAACCACCTTTGTCGAAACGCGGCAGTTTCATCTCGATAGTATTCGACGATTTTCTGCAATCGTTGTTTTTCCTTTCCAGCCGCTTTTGCAACACGTCGACTATATTCTTTTTCTTCATGCGATAGGCGCTTCAAAACGTAACGTGGGACATCTTCTGGTGTCGTTCGAAGTGATTGAGTGTACACACCGCTCATTACGTATGGTCGGCGCTGATCGGTGACGCCATAAGTTTCAACCTGAGATGCCCGAAGTGCTAGAGGTAACGGTTTGCCCCACTGCTTGTTCATTAGTTGCACTGCAACGCTCTCGGCTTCGAATGGCAAGACAGGGTACAGGGTGCCCACATAAGCGCGTGCATTTCCAAAAGTGAATCTTCCAGCGAGCTCGTGCCAAGACACACACGCATTGTTAATTATGATTGGAGAGCCATGCCCAGCTAGAGATTGAGGCGTTGGAATGTAATTGTTGTCGTACATTGCCATTGCAGCGGAAAGTCTTACGCGATCCAAAGGCTCCTTTAGAACGGGCTCCAATTCTCCGCTTTGGCTTCGATTAGCGTAGTCGGAAATTGCGGTTCCAACGTATAGCTTAGACTTCGCATCTCGATCGTTCCAATCGACACCATCCAAGGAATGAAAATAGTTGAACTGCTGGACTTCTAACACATCAGGATCATCAGTTTGCCCAATACCAACGGCAACATCTACGATTAGCTTGCGATCAATGGCTTCGCTATCGGTGTATTCGTATGTCCAACGCCAGCCCGGCGCATCCCCACAGTGGGTTGCAAAAAGCAACAAATCGTACGGGAAATGCTCGACCATATCAGTGACTGATCGGACGTCTGCAGTTTTTCCTCGATGCGCTCGCAAGAAGACTTTCCGTTTTGGCAAAACTTTGATTGCAGCATCAATTTCTGGGGCGGTAGTTTTCTCTGGGTCAACCACGACCGCGATGTTAACGCCGCGACTTCCACTTTGCTCGGAAGCGAAGCCATTAACTACGACAGCTCCACAATCAGGATAGGTAGACAGGTGGGTAGAAGCACGTTCAGGAAAACCAACTCCAAACGGAAGGTTTTTCGAGAAAACGGTCAATGTGGTTTTCTTTCCTAGGTCGATTTCACCGCACAGTTCCCTAAGATGAGATTGAAGTTTGCTTCTTTGGTCAGAATTCTCAGATTGATAAAATTTTTCCAAAATTTCTTCCGCTAAATCGGAATCGACAGCTGGAATCATGACAAGACCTGCATTCAACGAGTAAGCGTAGTTCGCTGCCACTACTTCCGAAATTGGTTCACCTTCTTCGCAGATGACTACATGATTGTCTTTTCGGGCAACGGATTTACCTGCGGGGCCACCTTCTTCAACTACGAGGCGTTGGCCCGCATACAAAGCCTTTAGAAGTCCCACTCCAAGGTCTTCTTTGCCCCATTTAAACCCTTCCTTTTCCAGGATCGCAGGTTTCGCCAAACGTTCAACATCGGATGCCAGACAACAGTCAACTACACTTGGCGGCAATTGAGCTTTCAATTCGGTTTCTTGGTCACTAGTCAAGCCTGTCAGGACCACATGATTAGAGTGTGCCCGAGCGAGTACGTTGTTTCGACGGACTACTTCCGCTTTCGCATCCGGCCTACTTAGCCTGGGACCATCCAAAACAGGTAGGTAATAACCGCTTTTGTTTAGCACTGATGAAAAACATGCTGCCAAAATTGCATCGTCAGAGACTATCGCGGATCGGGAAATTTTCGGCGCCTTAAAAACCAAAATTCAGTTACTCCATATTGGCCAAAACGCGCCTCAAACTTCACGCAGTCTTAGCCGCATGAAGCGACACTGTATTGCGCTCGTAATAGGTACTTTTTTGGCGGATATTCTTGTGCCTTCTTCGCGAATTTTACTGAGTTCGATTCCAAGTTTGGGCATCGAATCCAGTGGCAAGAATTTTTCTTTCAAAACAGCTTCATACTACATTTTGACTCAGATAATTCTTGACGCTTCGGTAACGCACTGAAAACAAAGAGTGAATTCCGTTATTCCATACTACATTTATACTACATTTTTTCAAGCATGGAATTCTCATAAGTTATTGATTTTAAACAATAATTTTTAGGATATGGTGCCCGGGGGCGGAATCGAACCACCGACACGAGGATTTTCAATCCACTGCTCTACCCCTGAGCTACCCGGGCACGGGAACGACTTTCGTCGTTGGGTGGAGGCCTTCTATGACTTGCACCACGCAGTGTCCAGAGGCTTTTTGACATTTTTTCAATGCGGCCTTGGCGGCTCGAAATTCTCCCCGGATACATCTGCCTCTTCGTCCTCTTCCCGCTGGGAAGCGACCGCATAGGAGCCGTTCAGCCACTTGGCAAGATCGATGTCGGCACAGCGCTTTGAACAGAAGGGACGGAACCTGGTCACGGTGTCTTCACCACAGATCGGACAACTCATTTCAGCACCTCGGACAGGGGAATACGTCCGCGTTTGCGTTGCAATTCGTAGTGGCCCAGGGGCGTCCAGCCCGCCAGAGAGGTCTCGATGCCATCGGCCTTGAATGCAGCGCGCAAAGCCCCTTCGAAGCCTCTGCGATCCTTCTTGGGCATGGGGGCGAGATCCAGCGTGATCTGCCCACCCAGACCGCGTACGCGTAATGCGCGCGCCAGTGTCTTGGCACAGGCGAAGTTGGCTTTTGTTCCGGCGGCCAGCGACGTGTCGGCACCGGTATTCACATCCACCGCCACCAACGCGCGTGTCGGCTGAATGTACAGATGACCACCGCCTGGAAGAGGTTCGAAAATACCGCGCGCAACATCCAGCGCGTCGAGCACGCCATGGCTTTCGAAGCCTCCGGACTGGGTCACAACCTCGGCCGGATCAGTCCAGTCGCGCCATGCCAGAACGTGTGGGCTGTCGCCTTCCAGCAGCAACTCCGGCTCGGTCCCGGAGTCGTTCATGACCCGGTCGGCATTGGCCAGCATGGCGCTGATGTCTTCTGCGATTTCCTCGGCGTTCTCGCCCTGGCAGCACGAGCGCAGGATGAGGCCGTAGTCACTGCCGTCCATGCTTTCATGCGCGATCTCCAGAAGCCGGTCGCGCTCATCCTCGTCCCGGATCGAGCGCGAGATGTTCAGGCCCGGCGCATCAGGCGTGATGATCGCATAACGGCTTTTGAACAGGACGCGGTCCGTAACCGGCAGCGCCTTGCCCGGTTCCGCATACCCTGTGACCTGCACCAGCATCAATGTGCCAGGGGCCAGACCTTTGACCTGACGCAGAAACGCGGGGCCGTCGGGCGTGGTCAGGAACATTCCGCCCTGCCCTTTGACCGGGCGGTCGGCACGTGCGCGGTAAATCGTACCCGGCGCGGGGGCGTCTGCGGCAATCAGGAAATCGTCCAGCTTGCCATCCACCATCAGAGCGGCGGCTTCGCGGTCGTCGATGTGATCCAGAACGATGGTACGACCCTTCATGATACCTCACGATACAGGGGATAGCCGATGCCTTGCAAAAGAGCGGCGGTTTCGGAAAGGGGCAGGCCGACGATACCGGTGAAAGAGCCGGAAATCCACGGGATGAACGCCCCGGCGGGACCCTGAATGGCGTAAGCGCCCGCTTTGCCCTTCCAGTCTCCGGTCGCCAGATAGGCGTTGATTTCAACGTCAGACAGACGCTTGACCTTGACCTGAGAAACCACGTCACGCTGCAGGATCCGCTCTCCGCGCCGCACGGCGACCGAAGTTATCACGCGGTGGCGACGACCGGACAGAGCGTGCAGAAATTCAGCCGCCTGCCCTGCATCCTCGGGTTTGCCCAGAATACGGCGGCCTAGGGCCACGGTGGTGTCCGCACACAGGGTGACGTCATCGCTATCCGATTGAACTGCCAGTACTTTTGCGCGGGTGATGCGGTTGCAGTAGGGAACCGGCAATTCGCCCTTCAGGGGCGTTTCGTCGATATCGGGCGCGCGGATGGCATCGGGCTGCACGCCGAGCTGGGCCAACAGGTCCAGCCGTCTTGGGCTGCCCGATCCGAGAATAAACGCCATTGCGGCAGGCGTTATTTGAAGCGGTAGTTGATCCGACCCTTGGTCAGATCATAAGGGGTCATCTCGACCTGAACCTTGTCGCCGGCCAGAACACGGATGCGGTTCTTGCGCATCTTTCCTGCCGTATGTGCGATGATTTCATGGCCGTTTTCCAGCTCGACCCGAAACGTCGCATTAGGCAGGAGTTCCTTCACGACACCGGGAAATTCGAGCGTATCTTCCTTGGCCATGTTGTCTCCATCATTACGTTGCACCTGCAGAATCTACAGGGATGTGCGCTTAAATGAGCCTATTTCGGCCTTATTTCAAGGGCGGAATCATCTAAAGGCTGGATATTGTGACCGATTCGGCGCGGGGTGGCTGTTCGTCCCAGTGGGTTCTGTTCAGAACATGGCCATCGGCGCGAACCTCGGCAATGGCGGACAGATCGACATCTGCATAGGTCCACCCCGGCTGGTTCAGGGTGCCTTCGGCCAGTACTCCGGTCTGGGGAAAGCCCTTGTCGGGCGGACCAAATATGCCACCTGTGCCGGTGTTCATGTCGACCGCCTCGGACCAATCGTTACGCCCAACCAGCGACGACATAACCGTAACACATTGATTTTCCAACGCCCTTGACATCGCACCGATGCGAACGCGCCAATATCCCGACAGCGCCTCGGTGCAGGATGGCACCAGGATCAGATCGGCCTCGTTCAAGGCGCGACCCAGCAGGGGAAACTCGCTGTCATAGCAAATGAGGATGCCAATTTTGCCAAGAGCCGTGTCGAAAAGCCTGAGCGGACCACCGGGGGCTATGTCCCAGATCTCACGCTCGAACCGGGTCATGATTTGCTTGTCCTGATGCGCGACACCACCGTCCGGCGCATAGAAAACGGCCCGGTTCACGGGGCGGCCCGAACCGTCAATCACCGGTGCCGATGCGCCCAGAATGTATGTTTTGTACGTCTGCGCAAGGCGGGTGTGCAGGTTTTGTACGTCCTCCATCCGCCCGGAAACCGCCTGGATCGAGCGCTCCAGATCACCGGCCACCCCGGCACCGTCCAATGTCGACAATTCCATCGCGCCGTATTCGGGAAAGACCAGCAGGTCGGCGCCCTGCCCAGAGGCCTCGGCGACCCAGCGGTCCAGCTTGTCCTCATACTGGCTCCAACTGTCGAGCCAGTCTAGATCGTATGCGGCGGTTGCGACTTTCATCGATGTGTCCTCGGTTCAAAGTTGCTGGGACATTAGAGGCGGAGGTGGCGGACTGTACAGCGCAATTCCCTCGAACGTTTGAATTGCGCATCCGACTACAGCTGCGACACGAGGCCGACGGTTAGCGACAGGCCACCACCCGCCTGTGTCCCACAAGCGGGCTTTTTGGCAATAAACAGGAGTTTTTCGGCCAAAAACCCCTTGCGCCCCTATGCCAATGTGACCATTTTCCCCCGCGACTCGCGACGGACAGAAAAGGGAAAAGACCATGCCGATTACCACCGATCAACTCGCTGCCGCCCGCCAAGCCTGGGGTGACGGCCTAATCTCCGTTTCCAAAGCCTTTGAAGACGGCGGTGTCGACGCGGCACGTACTGTGGCCGGCGGGTTTCTGGACTCGGCTTATGGCTTTGATCTGGGGCCGGTCCTGTTCAAGCCAACCCTGGCCAGTGGCGAGCAGACATTTCGCCCGACCCGCCATAGCGCACTTTGCTATTACTGCGGCCATTCCGAAGAATACCCGCTGGATGCCGGTTTCGGGATCATGGGCTGGCGTAAGGTGGAAAACGAGACCTCGGCCTCCTTCATCGAAGGCGATGTGGCGATGTGGATGGGCAAGTTCAGCCTGACCAACAAGGATGGAAGCATCACTCAGGTCGACAAGAGCTTTGGCTACAAGAAAGACAGCAACGGTCGGCTGCGGATCGTGCTGCACCACTCGTCCCTGCCGTACCAGCCTTGACGCCAAAAGGGCCATCGGCCCAAATCGACAGATCATTCACCGCGTCAACGCGGTGAATGATGGCTTTGTCGGCAAGCGACCAAAGCGGCCTACAAATCCCTGATCCAGAACTGCAAAGGCTTATGGGTCTCGCCCTTTTCCCCGATATCCTTCCACGAAAACTGCGCGATGACGCCGGGAAGCGGTGCGTATCCGCGCGCGCGCCAGAAGGCGTCGAGCGGCCGGTATGTTTCGGGGCGCTTCGGGTGGTCGGCAGGACGCTGGACGCCGCAGAACGCACATTTAGAAAACCCGTGGCTGCGGGCGTGGGCTTCTCGCAGGTCGAAGAACTTGTGGCCGACGCCCTGCCCGCGATAGTCGGGTAGCAACACGGATTCCGCACAATAGAAGATGTCACCCAGATCCAGCCCGGTTCCGTCGAACGCCGCCGCGAAATCGTCGGCGTGGTCGGTCAGCGGTGCGCCGGTCGATGCGCCGATGCGGCGATCGCCGTCGAAGGCGCCGACCATTATGGCGCGGTCGCTGTCGCGGTAGGATTGCAGATACTTCCGTTCGTAATCCAGATCGCCGTCATAGAGATAAGGCCAGGCGCGGAACACCTGGATCCGAAGCCGCGCCACATCATCCAGCGCGGCCTCCAATGCCGCGCCGGTCAGGGTGCGGACCTCGCTCACCTCAGGCATTTGCGACCTGACGGGTCCAGTCGGCAAGATTGTAGAAGGTGGTAACGCGGGTGATTTTGCCGTCCTTGAGGTCAAAGAAGGACCCTGCGGGCAGGCGGTAGGTCTGGCCGTTGGCTTGCGGCAATCCTTCATCCGTTTCCAGATAGGTGCCGTTGACGATGAACTCGGCGGCGGCGCGGGTGCCATCTTCGGCCTCGAAAACCACGATATCGGTCAGGTTCTCGCGGTAGCAGTGGTTCATATGAGCACAGAAGGCTGCGAACTTTTCCTTGCCCACACGGATCTGGCCTTCGTTCACGTGATGGGCCACATCATCGGACAAACAGGCCAGCATGCCGTCCACGTCTCCGGCGTTGAAGGCTTCGAAATAGGTTTTGACGGTCGCGTTCATGATCTCTCCGTTGGTTCGCCCCAGCGATCTTTCAGATGCTGAATGATCTGATCGCGGGTCTGACGGTAGTGATGTAGCTTTTGTTCGCGTGTCTCGCCCAGTCCGGTAGGGTCCATTATTGGCCAATAATCGACATCGAGGTGAAAAACACGGGTCAGTTCCAGCGCCTTGCGTTGACTGGCAGGCGACAACGCAACCACCAGATCGAAGGAACTGAGGTCATCGCCCCATTCTTCCATCTCGTCGAACGACCGAGAGCGGTGGCGCGACAGTTCGACATCGATTTCCTGACAGGCGGCAATGCAGAACCCGTCGATTTCCAGATCGTTATGCACGCCGGCAGACTGAACATAGGTGCCGGTGCCATAGAACTTCTTCATGATCCCCTCGGCCATGGGAGACCGGACCGCGTTGTGGTCGCAACAGAACAGGACCGACTGCGGCAACGGCTTCACGCGTCAGCCTCCGAAATGCAACACGCAGATCAGCGTGAACAGGCGGCGGGCGGTATCGGTATCGATGTCGGCCTTCCCTTCCAGCCGTTCCTGCAGCACGCGGCTGCCTTCGTTGTGGATACCGCGGCGGGCCATGTCGATGGTTTCGATCTGGCTGGGCGGCAGGGTCTTCACGGCATCGAAATAGCTTTCGCAGATCTGGAAGTAATCCTTGACCACTTGCCGGAACGGCCCCAGCGACAGGTGAAACTCGGCCGCCTTTTCGCTGGCCTCGGTTTCGATGTCGAAAACCAGCCGTTTGTCGCGGATCGACAATTGCAGGTGATAAGGGCCGTCGGGCACGGTACGACCGTCGCGCTGGGGCAGCGTAAAGGTGTTCTCTTCGAGCAGATCATAGATCGCGACCTTACGCTCCTGCTCGATCTCGAGGGTCGGCGGAGGCAGGTTTCGGTCATCCAGTTCGATATGCGAAATGCGGGTCATAGATCATTTGGTCCGTTCAGGTCTGGCCAGACTTATCGTAAGAGTTCTGAATGGGCAATGCGTGGGTTCGGATGCCGCGGGCCCTGTCACAAAGGGTGGTCCGAAGGGTCGATTCCGTGCTTGCGCAGCAGCGTGTCGACCAGTGATCCCGGATTGATCGGGCGACCCGAGAAGATCCTGCGGAACCACGATCCAAAGAAATGGATCGACATCTGCCGCTGCCAGTTCAGGGTGTCCAGTTTGGACAGGTCCGGTTCGTTCCACAGCGACCGGTGGCGCAGCGGGATCGGGTAGAGCAGCGTACGAGGAACGCTCATCTCGTGTTCGGGTGTCGGGAAGATGTAATGGAACAGCATGGGCGGGCCGAAGCTGAAGATGGGCAGGCTCCAATGCGTGGATTTGCCGTAGAGTTCCAGGTAAGTGGTCTTTTGCTGATCGCTCCACCAGGGCGGAACCAAATCGCTGTCGAAGGCGAAATCGCACATGTTCCGCAAGGCCGGGCTGTCGCCGGGCAAGGCCAGCACCCCGTTCATGATGCGGCGGGTTTTGCGGTTCGCCTTGGGGAACAGGTAGCCGTTTTCGGTTTCAAACGGGCGCAGGGCGTAGGCGTCGGTGTCCACCCAGATGTAATCTGTCTGCTGCAGCAGTTTCAGCCGAAACAGATCGGCATGCACGGCCGCCGACCGGGTGACGGGGTCGCGGATAATCTCGGGGGTATCGAATATCTCGCGCGCGTCGCGGGCTTCGATATAGTCCGGAATGTCCTGCAGATCGCCGTAATGGTAGACGATCGGCGTCTGATCCACGTCGGCGAAGGATTTCAGGCACAAATGTTCCAGAAAGCTGAACCGTTCTCCGATCCAAAGGGTCGCCACACGTTCCAATAGACTGATCCTTGCTGGTCGGTGAACGGTTTAGCGGTCAATCGAGCGCCCCGGAACCCGTCCCCGGCCAGGGTAGGGTCGGCTGTGGCCCGCAGGCCATAGCTTTACCCGTTCAGCCGCCTGAGGCGGGCCGTGACGGACAGCCCGTGCGCCTCGAGGCTTTCAGATGTGGCCAGTTGCTCGGCGGCGGGCCCGATCGCGCGCAGGGCTTCGGGCGTCATGTGGCTGAGCGTGGTGCGCTTGAGGAAATCCATAACACTGAGGCCCGAAGAAAACCGGGCGGAACGCGCGGTCGGCAGCACGTGGTTGGGGCCGCCGACATAATCGCCAATGGCCTCGGGCGTGTATTGCCCAAGGAAAATGGCACCTGCGTGAACGGTCTTCGCGCTCAGCGCCACCGGGTCGGCCACGCAAAGCTCAAGATGTTCAGGGGCGATGCGATTTGACAACGCGGCAGCCTGTTCCAGATCGCGCACGGTAATGACGGCGCCGAAATCGCGCCAGCTGGCCCCGGCAATCACGCGGCGCTGCAAGGTCTGGAGGCGCTTTTCGACCGCCTGCGCGACCGCCTGCCCGAATGCGGCGTCGTCGGTGATAAGGATCGACTGCGCGCTTTCGTCATGTTCGGCCTGGCTGAGGAGGTCCAGCGCGATCCAGTCGGGGTCATTGTCCTTGTCGGCGATCACCAGAATCTCGGACGGGCCCGCGATCATGTCGATGCCGACCTTGCCAAAGACCCGGCGCTTGGCTGCCGCGACAAAAGCATTGCCCGGACCGGTGATCTTGTCCACGGGCGCGATGGTCTTTGTCCCGTAGGCCAACGCGGCAATCGCCTGTGCACCGCCGATGCGATACACCTCGTCCACACCGGATAGTTGTGCGGCCAGCAGGACCAGCGGGTTCACCTGCCCGTCCGGTGTCGGCACCACGATGGCCAGACGTTCAACCCCGGCGACCTTGGCGGGAATGGCGTTCATCAGAACGGAAGAGGGATAGGACGCAAGCCCGCCCGGCACATAGAGCCCCGCGGCCGAAACCGCCGTCCAGCGCCAACCCAGTGTCGCCCCGGCCTCATCGGTCCATTGTGCGTTCTGTGGAAGCTGTTTTTCGTGATAGGCACGGATGCGATCCGCCGCCAGTTCCAGCGCCTCGCGGTCGTCGGCCGAAACCTGTGCAACCGCTGCTGAGATTTCAGCCGCAGAAAAGGCCATGGTTTCCGGTGTCAGGTCCAGCCGATCAAACCTTGAGGTCAGCTCGATCACCGCCGCATCGCCCCGGGTGCGCACATCGTCGATGATCTGCGCAACCACCGCAT
This sequence comes from Ruegeria sp. AB8, assembly GCF_056542605.1. Classification (NCBI taxonomy): domain Bacteria; kingdom Pseudomonadati; phylum Pseudomonadota; class Alphaproteobacteria; order Rhodobacterales; family Roseobacteraceae; genus Ruegeria; species Ruegeria sp. AB8. The sequence continues at coordinate 9,007 of NZ_JBQGAB010000034.1, read as the reverse complement.
CCACATCCGGACTGTCCTCGCGTTTGGCGGACAACAGGGTCTGAAAGGCGCTTTCGAAGTCGGGCGCGGTCGTATCGATGAAAACGGGCATGATCTGGCACTCCGGACGTTTGACGCGGGACATATCGCCGGGAGGGGCGGGCCTCAACCCTCCGTCGTCGGGGTGCAGCGATTTGCGCATGGCAAAGCAGGACAGATCCATGCGGTCGCAACACTGCCCGGTGGCCTGCCAGCCGTGGCGCAGATAGAAATCTTGCGCGGTTTGCGTTGCCTCAAGTCGGGCATCGGAACATCCCGCAGCGATCAGTTCTTGTTCCATGCGGTTCAACAATGCCGAACCAAGACCACGGCCGGTATGATCCGGATCGATGTAAAGCAGAGTGATCTCTCCGGTTTCAAACAAACCGCCGACGGCAGCTACCTGCCCGGCCCGCTCGGCCAGCCAGATCTGCGAACCGGGTTTGATCCAGCTCCGGATCGTGGCCGGGTCCTTGTTTTCAGTCCATTGCGCGATGGCCCCGGGGCCGTTCTGATGATCTGCCGTGCAAAGCTGGGTGATCGACCGGATCAGAACCCGGCTGATGTCGAACACATCAAAAACGGTAGCGCGGCGCAGAATGACACCTTCTGGAGCAGCAGAAAACGCCTGAGATATGCCGCGCTTGTTCTGCATCTATTCGGGATGGTGCGGGGCATGCCCGGACGGGGCCCGGTAAGGGCGCGTGACGTCCTTGAGCGTGGCATCCAGCGCCTCGACCGTCAGCCGGATCGCACCGTCCCCGGCCAGCGTCAGCAACACTTGACCCGCGCCTTCTTCGCCCGGTTCAAAATCGACCGACAGCAGTGACATCACCGTATCCTTTTCGCTGCGGTCGACACCTTGGCTGGCAACGGACAGGACCGAGTCGAACACCAACACGGATTGCACGCGCTCGAACGGGCGGCCCCGGCGGTCGGCTGCGTCCTTGTCTTCCCAGCGGAAGCGGTTGAGCAGCAGGCCAAAGCGGCGCTGCGAAGGTTGCCATTTCATCTCGGTCGCAGGGAAAACCGCGTCCTGTGCAAGGGTCGAGATCACCTGCAGGTCATCGCCGTCCTCGGCCCCCAGATTCAGCGGCGCCTCGCGCCCGTCTTCGAAACTTGCGTCTGTCATTCGCCCTTGATCCGTTCAATCTTTGCGCCCACGCCTTCCAGCTTGCGCACCACATGTTCATATCCGCGGTCCAGATGATAGACCCGGCTAACCGTTGTTTCACCTTCCGCCGCCATTCCGGCAAGGATCAGCGACACCGAGGCCCGCAGGTCGGTCGCCATGACCGGCGCCCCTTTGAGCTTTTCAACACCAGTGACGGTCGCCGTGCCGCCATGCACCTCGATATGCGCGCCCATGCGGACCAGTTCGGGGGCGTGCATGAATCGGTTCTCGAAAATCCGCTCTTCCAAGACCGAGGTACCTTCGGCCGTGCACATCAGCGCCATCATCTGCGCCTGCAGGTCGGTGGGAAAGCCCGGGAAAGGTTCCGTGACAACGTCCACGGCGCTGACGCGGCCATTCTTGCGCGCGACCTTCAAGCCCTTTTCGGTCTCACTCACGTTGATGCCGGCCGCATCCAGCTTGGCCGCGAAGGATTCGACCAGAGACATCCGGCCGCCCAGCAACTCAACCTCGCCACCGCAGATCGCGGGGGCCAGCATGTAGGTGCCGAGTTCAATCCGGTCGGTCACCACCTGATGCGTCGCGCCATGCAGCCGGTCGACACCCTGAATTTCGATGGTCGACGTGCCCTCACCCGAGATTTGCGCGCCCATCTTGCGCAGGCATTCGACCAGATCGACGATTTCAGGCTCTCGGGCTGCGTTTTTCAGGACCGTGGTACCCTTGGCCAGCGTCGCGGCCATGACGATGTTTTCCGTCGCCCCAACAGAGGCGAACCGCATCTCGTGCACGGCGCCTTTCAGGCCACCCGGCGCGCTGGCGTGCAGGTAACCGTCTTTCAGCGCGATCTCGGCGCCCAGCGCTTCTAGCCCTTCAACGTGCAGGTCCATGGGCCGCGCACCGATCGCGCAGCCGCCGGGCAGCGACACGACCGCCTCGCCAAAGCGGGCCAGCAACGGGCCCAGCACCAGGTTCGAGGCGCGCATCTTACGCACGATATCGTAGTCGGCGACATGGCTGGTCAGGGTGTGACTGGACATCGCGATCACCTGACCGTCCTGCAGCGCGGACACCTCGGCCCCCAACGACTGCAGCAGCGTGGTCATGGTCTTGATGTCGCTTAGCCGCGGTGCGTTGGTCAGCGTAAGCGGTTCTTCGCTCAGCAAGGTTGCGGGCATCAGCGTCAGACACGCGTTTTTGGCCCCCGCAATCGGTATCTGACCTTTGAGAGGGCCGTTGCCCGTCACCAGAATCGAATCCATCTGCTCTTATCCCTCGTCCTTGTCGGCCTTGTCTTCGGATGCTGCGCGCGCCTTGGCCTGTGCCTTGCGCCGCGCCATATTCGCCTTGAGCGCCGCTTTCAGTCGCTCTTCCCGCGCGTCCGCGGAATTGCCGCGTTTTTTGGGTGATTTGTTGTCTGCCATGACCTTTCTCTACAGGAGGCGAAAAAAACCGTCCAGACACCCTTGCGCCGCGTTTCGTTTGAGTCTAATCACCCGCCCACAGCGCTGCTGTAGCTCAGAGGTAGAGCACTCCCTTGGTAAGGGAGAGGTCGAGAGTTCAATTCTCTCCAGCAGCACCATCAAATCAAAAACTTAGAGGATTGTCGACGTGGCCCCACAGGGGACTGGCGACCACATGGCGACCATCGCACAGGAATCCTCAGCCGGTGGCTACGTTGCGCCGATTGGCCTGAGCATTCGATAATAGGCTGCACCTACCTGACGAACCCGCCCCCCGGCCTACCCCCTCAGTCAACCGTGCGCGTGCCAGTGAGGCTCGCCGATTTTGCGGGGCATGATTTCAAAGGACCATCCTCTCTGAAGTAAGGTTCTAGCTGTTCTTTGATGGCTGTCGAAATGGGGGCTCGGGACGAATGCCCGCTTCAGCCCGACAGGGGGCGTTCACACAAGACGGAGCTACGTCCTAGGTGCGGACAAAGCTGCCGATAAGTCAGTTTGTTGGGATGTATGAAAACGGCCCAAAGCGGACCTTCACGCGTCGGGCAGTGAAGGTCCGAATTAGCGACAATAAACTCGGTCTGGTGCAAGATGCCGCCAGTGAGGGGCTGCCTATTGAGCTCACCCAACGCAACTTAAACCTACGGTCATGAGTCGAATATCAGAAACACATAGGTCATAAAGGCGGCCAGATGCACGACACCCTGAAGCGCGTTGGTGCGGGTTCCGACAAAGGTCAGGATGCTGATCCCTATTGTCAGAGCCAGGAGTACGATTTCCGCGCCGCCGAGCCCAAGTTCGATGGGAAGCCCAACAAAATGTGCCGCGATCAGCACAGCGGGCACTGTTAGGCCAATGGTTGCCAAAGCCGACCCCAGACAGATATTCACGGCCCGTTGCAGTTTGTTGGCCCGCGCAGCGTCCAGCGCGGCGAGGGCTTCGGGTGTCAGGATCATGGCGGCAACCAGAAAGCCACCCAACGCGACGGGTGCGCCAAATTCCAGCAATTTGAAATCGACAAACAGCGCCAGTTTTTTGGACATCAAAACCAGGGGCAGCATCGCCAGCACCAACCAAAGAACATGGAAACCGATGCTTTTGGTTTCCAGATGATGCGCATCCGAACCGCCGGTTGTTGGCAGTTCTTCCTCAGGCTGTCGAAAAATCTCCGGTTTGCCGGCGGTTTGGTAGACGAGGAAAATCCCGTAGAGCGCCACGGACATGGCGATCATGAAGACAGTTTGCAGAGCCGACAGACCACCGCCCGGGGCGGATGTGGTGAAGCTTGGCAAGACGAGGCTGACGATGGCCACTGGCAACAGCACCACAAGGTAGGCATTAGCACCCGAGAGGTTGAACACCTGCAGCCCGTGCCGCAGCCCCCCAATCAGAAGGCTGAGACCAACCAAGCCGTTCATGACGATCATCAGCACGGAAAACATCGTGTCTCGGGCCAGTGTCGGGTTGTTGTCCCCAGTCAGCATAACAGCGGTGATCAGAGCCACCTCGATGCCAATCACCGATAAGGTCAGGATCAACGTGCCATAAGGCTCGCCAAAGATGACGGCCAAGCACTCGGCGTGGTGCACCACGCGGAAGACCGCGGACAGCATCACCCCAAAAATGCCGCCCAGCAGGAGCCAGGACATGCTGGAACCCATGGCCGTTGGCTTGATGAGGTCGCCGGCGAAGGTCATAGCAACAAATACCAGCCAGATGAGCAGAGTGGCTTTTTCTGCGTGAAAGAGGTTTGTGAAGGGGGTGGTCATGGTGGTCTCCTACCTTACCGTTTCTGGGTGGGGACGGATTTGAGGCTGTTGGTTTCGGTTGGCTTAAAGTGGGTTTGTTCCGCTCTGGCAGCCGGGGCCACTGTTTTGATCCTGAAAGCGGTGAAGCCCGCGAAGGCGGCCATCGCAATTACAAGCACCCAGCCCATGACCGCATCGCCAAATACCGCAGAAAGCGCGCTGGTCATGAGTGGGCCTGCAATACCGCCGATGGTGAAGACAAACAGCATTGTGACAGCGCTGGACGCGACATAGACGGGCACAGTGCGATCCATCGCGTGAGCCAAAAGCAGCGAATAGAGGGTGAGCATCGATCCGCCCAGCAGGATCAATCCGGCGAGCATTGCAATGTATAGTGGTGTGCCCACGATGGCAGCGTGGCGCGCACCGTCGCCAGTGGCGAAAGTGGCGAAGGCCGCAAGGGCGCCGGTTGCGACTGTCGCCGTCACTACAATGACGCGGCGCCGATCCATGCGGTCTGACACAAATCCAAGCGGATAGAGAAACAGGATACGCCCGACGTAAATTGCAGCGATGCCAATGGCTACATCCGCGGCATCAATGCCAATGACAGCCGCCCGATACGGCACAACATTCATGAACACGGTGGACACGATACCAACGGTGAGCGCGCCGAGGGCGGCAGTGGGCGCGTCTTGAAACAGCGCCTTGAAACGCACATTTGCCCGTTCTTTGCCCTCGGGCGGCGTGCTGGGCGTGGCGGCGATCACCACAATGGCCAGACAGTAGAGCAAGGACATCAGCACAAAAGCCTGGTTCAGGTCGTCGGGTGTAACGATGACGAGAACCTGACTGAGAACCGACATCAACCCGAGGATAATTGCAAAAACGGCAAGCAATCGACCCCGCGATTTTTCGTCGACGGTTTCGCTGATCCAGGCGTCACCGATGGCAAAAAGGCCCGCGGTTGCAACGCCGGTCATCAGGCGCACGATTAGCAGCGTGGGCTCGTGGTCAGTCACAGAAAACAGCAGGGCGGCAGCGGTACATATGGCCGCCGCCGCAGAAAATGCACGAATATGTCCAATGCTGGTGATCCAGCCTGCAATGTAGAAACAGCCGATCAGGAACCCCAACGAGTAAGCAGCGGGCGCCAGCGAGGCGATTTCCTGAGACGCGCCGGTTTGGGCAAAATAGAGTGCGACGATGGTGCCCGATGCCGCAGTCACCAGCTGTATCGCCGCGACCGCGACAAACAGGTATTTCAGGGTGTGGATTTGATCGCTGAACCGGGCCATGGAACTGCTCTAGGAAAGAGAGGAAAAGTGGGCCGCGCCTGACGCGCGACCTGCTTTAGTTTGGAAAGCTGACTTTGACTTCGACGTTCAAGCCGGGAATAAGGCCGCGCTCAAGATTTGGGATTTCCGCCCAGATGCGCAGGGTTTCGTTCGCGGCCAGCACGCTTTCAGCAAAAAGCACGCGGCCACCCTGTGCCAGTGGCTGAACGTCACCTGGCAAATGCAAGTCGACCTGAAAGCGCTCCATCAGAGCACTCAGGCCCTCTGGCGTCGACTGGTCCAGCGCGATCAGGGATTTGTACGGCATTCCGTACACAACGCGGACCGTGTCTGTGTGCACAATCTGCGCCAGCGCTTGACCGTTTTCTGTGTCCAGATAGGTCCCCACCTGTTTGTGGGCGAGCCCAATTTGCCCCGAAATCGGCGCTCTGATCTGTGTCGAAGCCAGCTCAAGCTCTGCCAATGCACGGTGCGCCTGCGCCTCTTGCAACGCCACCTTGGCCAGTATCAGCCGGTCCGTAGCGTCTTGAACGGCCAGTTCGGAAACCACATAGCGCGTGCCAAGTTTCGCCTGCCGTTGCGCCACGGCCTCCGCTGTTGCCAATTCGGCCTCACGACGGTTTTCGACCGCACGGCTGGCGGCAAGCTTTTGTTCGTAAGCCGGGGCCGCAATTTCAAACAGTAATTGGCCTTTCTCAACCGTATCGCCCGGCTTGAAATGCACCGCCGCGAGGATGCCGCTCACGGAATTGGCCACCAGAGCGCTCTCACTGGCCTCTATCCGTCCGGTAAATGTCTCTGCGGCGAGCATGTTGGTGAAGTCTTTAACAGGCTCTGCGTGGGCACTGTGTGTCACCAGAAGACCCAACAACAGAAGCGGGAGTTTTGCAAAAACGGTCATGGTTGGTCACTCCAGATGCAGGTCAAAGAAGGTGTTGAGCTCACGCCAAGCGTCATGAGTCTCAGGCGCGTTCACGAAGAAACCTGCCATGTAGTCGCCGTGTGACTGGCCGTCGTAGACATGCAGATCGGCGGCAACCCCGGCGGCGCGCAGGGCGCGGTGCATGCGCACCGTGTCGCTCAGCAACAGGTCGCGTGTGCCGGTCAGAAGAACCGTCGGCGGCAGGTTGTCCAGATTGGCGTAGATCGGGGACAGTCGCGGATCGGTGCGGTCGGTACCGTCCGCATAAATGTCAAACGTGCCTTCAATCACACCTTCGCGGGCGCCAAGCGGATCAAGACCCTGCAATGTGATCCAGCTGTCCGACGTCTGCGCCAGATCCACAGCGGGCGTGCCGGCCATAATGGCTCCAGGCAAAGGGGTGCCCATGTCGCGCAGTTGTAAAACCGTCGACAACACCAGGTTGCCCCCCGCAGAGGTGCCAAACATCGCCACTTTGGCTGGGTCATGGTCCTTGATAACTTGCTGCCACACGGCGATCACATCGTCTGTTGCGGCAGGAAACGGATGCAGCGGTGGGCGGCGATAATCGACGGACACCACCTCAACACCCAAACCATGCGCCATCCAGATCGCTTCGGCCATGGCGGCCTCACCACCATTGAAGACAAAGGCCCCGCCGTGCACGTGCACAAAAACGGTGTCCGCCCACCGGGGATCAATAGTAGTTGGCGTGACACGGTAGGTGGTCACCCCCGCCACGTTCTCGATGGCGAATTGAGCGCCGGTCATCTCAAGCAAACGTGCGACCCCTTGCAGGGAGGCAGCGTCAAACTCGGCTTGCAACGTAAGCCATTGCTCGGTGGAGGATGGCGTTTCGGCATGCGTACCAACTTGACGGCTTTCGATGAGCCCGGCCAATTCCGGGGACACGCCCGCAGGAACCGGTGCGGTCCGCGCCGCCATTGGCAGACCTTCAATCACGGGCTTTGCGCTGTCTGCGGTGGCGACCGCAGGCACCGAAAGAGCCGCAATCAGTGCGCTTGTCAGAACAACTTTCAGGACGGAACGGCGTTTCATGTTTGGTCTCCAACTTTCAGTTTGGGTCATTCGTTTTGCTAAACTGGAGGTAATTTGTGGGGGGAGGCCGCGCCACTTCCAAAAGTGATCATTTCACGACAAACTGTCCGTTATGGACACGGTTTTGCAAAGCACCTTGGCGTTTCGCCCCGCGCTTCAAGGGCTTGACCAAATTGCATCGCCGCGGGTGTCCGAACATGCGCTGAAAGAAGCCGGGCTGTCGCGAGCGGTAATGGAAGACCCGACGGTGTTCCTCCCCTATCGGCTTCAGGCGCGGTTCATGCAAGCCGCCAGCCTGAAGATCTCCGAGAAACACATCGGTGCCTATATCACGCAAGACTTCCACTACGCCTCCTTTGGGGCCTACGCAGACTATGTGCTCGGCGCGCCGAAACTGGATGTGGCCCTGGCTCGGGCCGAAAAAATCCTGCCGTTCCTGCAACGGGGGTCAGTTATGCGCACCCGCGTGGTTGGCGATCATTTTGTGCTTGGGTTTGATGCCATGCTTGGCGGAATCGCCGGGGCAAATTTGATCGATCAGGACCTGCCATTTGTGCTGCAGTCTGTGGTGCGCGAGTTCTGTGGACGCCGCTGGCGGCCGAGCTGGGTGGAGATGCCAGAGGTGCACCGAGGCACCGAAACCACGCTGCAGTACATCTACAATGCAGAGGTGCGCGTGGGGGGATCCGCCGCCAGCATTGCTATCCCTCTATCAGAAATTGAAACCCCTAATCCGCGGACAACCGATGAGAGGTTGGCGATGACGTTGGCAGGCATCCGCGATGTGCGGTCGCGGCAAACGCCCTCAACCACCAAAGAGGTGGTTGGGAACGCCTTGCGCGCGCAACTCGCCATGGGGCACGCCGACATCGAAACGGTGGCGGCCACATTGGGTGTCAGCGTACGCAAGCTGCAACGGCAACTCACTGCGGAGAACACCAGTTTCAAAGAGATCCGTGTGGTTGAACAGACAGATCGAGCCAGGTCGCTGCTGTCGGGCACTGACCTTTCTGTCGCGGAGGTTGCCTTCAATCTTGGGTTCAGCGAGGTCAACAGCTTCCGCCGCACATTTGCCAGCTGGTTTGGAATTTCACCATCTAAGTTTCGCAAATTGAGCGGTGCGTAGGTAGCAAGGCCTCACTGGAGCGGACACTGGCGCAATGCGCCGCGAAGGTTCAGTTTCCGCCCAAAACGACAAATGCTAAGCCCATCACCTAAGTCGCCTTTGAGCTCGGTGCGGTCATTCGGTAAAACTCCGTGAACGTCTGCATTGCGTACAAAGCTGATGGGGTGGATGGCTCCTGCTTCAACCGGCGTCGCAATGCGCCATAGTGCAGGTGTCAAAGTCTGCTTTTGAAAGGAGCCAC
>NZ_JBQGAB010000033.1:0-25594 GCF_056542605.1 Ruegeria sp. AB8 | reverse complement strand
ATGCGACTCGCGCCATGGTCGGAGGACGAACCGATTTCTCATTTTCTGAAATAGAACCCAGACTTCTGAAAGGTCTACGCGGTCACCACGTTTTGTATCGGCTGGATTGGCAAGACTAAGTCTTGGGGGCGCCGTAACTCCGGCAAATCGCCTAGTCTCGTAGGGGAGCAGCACCGCCAGTTGTTTTGAGGTTCGCGCCACAGCTCACATCGCCAGCAATTCCTGATGAATTGCGACCATTGCCCAAGTGTCGCGCGTGCAATACGCCACAAGATCAGAATAGACCTTCTCGCGCGCTGGATCATCCGGTTCGGTCAGTGTTACGTCCTTCCAAAGGCGAGACGCGCTCGCCCCCTCTTTGATGTCCAGATCATCGTATGAAAGTTCTGGCAAAAACGCTGGAAGAACGGCCTTGATAGAGGCGCTTCCTTTGAACGCAGGATCGTTGATCATTTCATCCGCAAACGGCTTCATCAGATCTACAACGCGTGCATTTAGGCCTTCCAGGAACTCTGCATGCTCTGGATAAGTTTCCGCCATTTCCGTATTGCGCGATTTCTCGAACGGCGCATACCAAACCACTAAAGAGCCAACGTCTCCTATGTCCTCACGAAGCCTTTTCAGCAAGGCTGGCATCGGGTTACTGGCGTCTCGGTGGAGATACTCCCTGTGCTCAATTTCTCCGCCAGGCTCATGCTGGACATGCAAGGAATACTGGAAAGCCACTTGCTGATAGGGACGCGTTCCGTCCCAGGGTGGCAGCAAACTCTGAGACGTCTCGTAGTCAAAATAATAAACCGGATAGACAATCTCGCTCAGAAACCTGCTCAACTCCTGATGATCGATTGTGCGCCCACCATTCGCCGTGGCTCTCAAGTAGCGTTGCGTCGACTTGCCCAACACAAATGGATCGCTGATCTCGTCAATCTTTGTGATCCCATTTGCGATGAGTTCGGAGGCTTTTTCCGAATTCATGAACGGAAGGCGGTGGATACTGTCCTGCGCGAGAGGTGGGTCGAGTTTTTCGCGAATTTCCAGCCATTCACCGTAGGATTTAAGGCGCGCACGTTCGGGGGACGGGTCAGGCATCGTACCGCTGGCAACGACGCTCAATGCCTGATCGATACGCGTGCGTGTTTTTTCGAGCTGCTCAGTCACCGCATCCGTGATGTCAGTGATGCTGACAAGCTCTTGCGGATTGATTTCGCCGTTTCTGACGTAATCACGGTTCACATGTGCCACTTCGCAGCGCGCAATGGGGAACCCCGCTGCCTCAAGCACGACACGCTGGAATGCGAGATCAAAAGTGTGTTCGGGCTTTGCAGAAGTCCCGCTCTTGATCTCTGTCAGAACGTACCCATCGCCGCTGCGGCTCACGATGTCGGAGATGCAAGTTATGGTTCCATCTTCATAGCGTCCCTGAGCCACGGCGTTCGCACCATCTCTCCAAGCATCCAGAGTGCGTGCAGGCAGAGCTTGGTATTCAGAAAAATCTGAAAAACCGAGGCGAACGAGATCACCAAAAAGCTCCTCTGCATAAGGCTCAAACGCGTGCCCCTCGTCAAAGCGTGCTTGCAATGAGGGGTCAATTGGCGGCAACAGATGCCTGGCGTGTTTTTTGATCCATAGCCAGGCAGGGTGCCTGAGAAACATCATGTAATCTGATTTGGATAGCATCGTGTAATTTGCTTCCCAGAATTGATGGAACCAGTGGAAGACCATCATGGTCAGCTATTGAGAGCAACTTTTCTTTGGTGCAGTCGGCGTCACCAATCTATCAAAGCCTCATGTAAATCGTACCGATAGCTCGGTGTCCATCACGCCACTAAAACCAGCTGACCATTCTTCACCCGGAGACACTGGCCATGCGTCTGTCAAAGTACCGGTTGTAACCAGCTCGCCTCCCTGAAGCTGGTCGGCTTCGGAGAGCAGAGATACAAGATGAGCCAGGACTTCAATTGGGCCTCCAAGCGCGTTTTCACCTTTGCCGGACTCGATGGCCTCGGTGCCCTTGAACAATGCTAGTGGCACTTCGGCCAAGCCGATCAAAACATCATGCGTCGCCGCGATTTTGTCGCCAAGAACAAGGCAGCCGTGCAATCCTTGTGCTGCGATTGAATCTTCGACTGAGAATTTCCAGTCGGGATAAATCGATTGCACGATTTCAAACCCTGGAGCGACCCACTCCACGCAACCTGCCAACTGTTCATTGTTCATTTCAGCCGTCGGCGCATCGCCGAGGCCAAGTACGATTTCTGGCTCGATTCTCGGTTCTGAATACCTTGCCAAGTTTACCGGCTGATCAGTCGAAAACAGCCCATCTGAGTGAACCTCTCCCCAAATGGGTTGATCCACACCATAAACAGGCCAAATCGTGCGGTTCGTGAAGCCGACTTTTCTGCCAACTCTTTCTTTGCCCAAAATCTCGCGGACACGACTAGCAATCGAATATGCGTCATCCAGCGATAGCTGTCCTGCCTCTGAAGACAGTTTAGGTATCTGCCGGGCAGAGGTCAGGGCATCAGCGATTGTCTTAGCGTTAGCTTCAATATCTCTTGTCATATTCGCATTATACGCGCCTACGGCTGGATTGCGATGCAATCAAGGTATTGAAGAACTAGGCTCCTCAATTCACAGGTATGAAAAACGATGCTAACTATTGGCCCATTCCGTTGGAGACCTGACATGACCAAACTTCGCCTTTTTGGTATCGTCATCCTTTTCCTTGCAGCACTAAGTGGGCTTTCAGAGCACCTGTTTTATGGCGGTGTCGACCCAAACGGCGTTCTGCAAGAAAGCTTCTTTTTGCCGCTGACTTTCATTCTCGCAGCAATTGGCGTCGTTGTGCTCGTAGTTTCGTTGTTCCAATCACCGCGTGACTGAGACGCGTCCGTCAGTTAGAACGCTGTTCCAAAACGCAAATCGGGTAATCTCCAGGATGGCGACCTCCGCCCAAGTCTAGGCAGGCCTCCTCATATTGGTAACGTTCGACCGCACGTCCCGCTAGGAACATGCATAACCCGACCGTCAATACGGTGAGCGCCAACAGTATCTTCGTACTCCGTGTCATTGCTCAGTTTATTGTTTCATTCTCTTGGTTTCAGTCAACCAGCTTTCAGATCTTGTCGAAAATTGGCAAACTCTGAAACTCAAAATTCAAATTGGTTTCGTCGAGTTTCTGAATAAGGGACGCGCCCTCGATAAGATCAATCTCGGTCCAGAAGTTTTGGCCTACTAGCTTGAAAAGGTGCGTATCGGCGGAGCGGTGAGCATCTGCATTGATCTTAGCTATCGACTCCGAAATCCAATGATCCATGCCTATACTCAATGGCGCTGTTCAGCGCCCGTCAAGCTCGGGAAAATCGTTTCAAGGCTTGACCTTTTGCGACGGCTTCTACGCAAAGGTGCGTATGGTCGGAATGCAAAACCCGGCTTGTCTTGCCTCGCAGTAATTGCACGAGCAGGTCTGCATTGGGCAGACCTTCCCGTGTTGTGAGTTTGCTCATATGCCACAACAAAAAATCCAAAAAGATAAACTTTGTTTTTCAAGTCCTAAGTTAAGGTAGCTTCGCTTGTACTGCGAGAGGAGAAAGTTGGTGACAAACAATAGGCCGTTCCCACTAAGTCGAATTGCTCAGCTCATCACTCTGGCGAATATCGCATTCGTAATTTTGGCTTATTTGATGTCGCCAACCAAAGCACAAGCCCAAAGCTCACAGGCCTGCGTAGAATTGGGGTCTCCTCGAATAGAGTATGCTTCTGGATCTGAAAGCACTCGCGTTAATCAAACAATCTCAACGACGGAACGCACGTGTCTGCCGATCCCAAACGGACCCATAACAGGACTTACAATTGGTAACTCCTCTATCACGTCCTCAGGTGAAATTGAGTTGTATGTTCCTGGCCAAAATACCGTTCCAAGCAATGCTTCAGTTTTAACTCTTCTGAATGTTGATGTCGCCGCAGGCAGCGGAGACTTTGTATCCCGGGAAGCATTGGCAACAAACATCAACGGGAAGCTCAGAGTGAACCTCATTGGAACTTCGATTGGTTCCGGCAGATCAATGACGTTCGTTCCGTTCAACGGCGCGAATATCGACCCCACTGAAGTTTACTTCCAGTCAGACCGACCGTTAACCTACGACAACCTGACCGTTATGGGGGCTACCGAAGTGGTTTTCGGGGCGTACTATATCCAGACCCGGGTTGCCGAGGCTTCTGATTTCACACTGACGAATAGTTCGATTTCTTCAACCAGTGACATGGCGATTGCGGCAGGCACGACTGTTCGGCTTGATGCGGCAAGCAGTTTGAACACCGTAAACTTTGAGAATTTTGGCACGCTGGCCGGAACGGGAAACGTGAACGCATTCAACTTCACAGTTAAGAACGGAGGGGTGCTTTCGCCGGGCTTTTCAATTGGTACGCTTAACAATAGTGGCGGTATCGCATTTGAAACTGGGTCAAGGATCTTAAGTGAAGTCGATCCGACGGCCGGTCAGAAAGCCGATTTGGTGTCATCCAGCGGGCGCGTTACAGGGATTAACCGCGCCACTATACAAGTCGAAGCCGCTCGTCTCGGCCTGACTGCGCAGGACTATGCTGCTGGCAACGACTACACGGTTTTTCAAGCCTCGCGTTTCGATGGAAACTCCCCAACTCTTGTTGCCGGAGGATCTCTGCCCGCCCTATCCAGTCTGAGTATCTCAAACACGCCAACCGCGGACGGTAGAATCGACATAGCGTTTTCGACCCTCCCCGTCTCGAGTTTACCACAACACCCATCAGTTGTTGGATCTCCCAATGCAAGCAACCTTGCTGGTGCGGTGGCCAACACCACAAACACGTCACCTGGAACTAATCTGACCAATGGCTCAACCTTGGGTAATACCGTTAACACGCTTACCAATTCAGGTTTGGCTGGGTTTAATCGTGTGCACGCAGAACCCTATTCCTCCAATTTGACCGTTGGGCTTGAGCAACTTGACCTGATAACCAACACCGTGCTGAGCCACGCTGACTGCCGCAAGTATCAAGCGGTCGGCTTCAGCAATGAGGATCAACCTATTGCATCGGGAGACATCGACTCGGCCCAGAGCCCTAGTGGCGCAATAGACTGCTCTGATCGGCGCTGGTGGATCGACACGGCCTATGTGAGCGGGGACGTTGATGGAAGCAACGGCCTTGGGACATTCGACTATTCGCTGGGCACCATTCTGGTCGGAGCGGATGTCGCAAGCACCGATAGAGGTGTGGTCGGCGTGTACGCAGGTTTTGGGACATCCTCCATGGATGAACACGATCAAGTCGATCAGGACTTTTCGACCGACAGCTATCATGTGGGCGTCTATGGGCGTACAACAACAGGAACCTGGGAGTTTTCCGGGCTGATCGGTTACATGTTCGGTGAAACTGACGCCAAACGGACTAACCCTTCTGTTGATGGCTTTACAGGAGGCGAGGCTAAATCGGAATTGGACCAAGAGGGAATCCACGCCGGTATCCAGGCACGGAAGTTGTTTAACCTGGACAGCGGTGCAAGGGTTTCTACGGTTTTTGGATTGAACTACGGGCGTATTCAACAAGGTTCAGGCACAGAGACTGGCGGTGGTGACTTCAACTACTCGATTGAAAAAGCGAATGCAGAGTCTCTGGTCGCTTCCATTGGGTTTGACTACCAACGGGACTTCTTGACAGAGAATGGTTTGCTAACCCCAATCGCCTTTGCTCGTTACGAGTATGACTTCTTTGCCAACAAGGATAGTGAGCACGAAATCACTGTCACGAGCCCGATATTTGGCACGTTCACACAAGTCGGACAAAACCGAGGTGCAAATGGTTTCGTTCTTGGTCTGGGGCTAGGGTATCAGATTTCTGATCTGGCCAGACTGACGGCAGGATATGGTTATTCAGTTCGCTCCAACGGCCAAGAGCACGGCCTCGGTGCAAACTTAAGTGTTCGGTTCTGATTAGGGCGGACCAACGAAGAGGAGTGGTAAGCTAGCAGCAACAACTTGCGGAAGCTATTGTGGCGATGTGAGCTTCATTCCCTAGCGATCAAAATTTGGGGATATTAAAAACATAGAGCCGCGATTTCTTGGCGTCGTCTGTCAGGATGTAGAGAAGCCCTCTGGTCTCATCGAGAGCGATCCCTTCGGGATGTTTAACTTCCTTTTGTTTTCCATCTTCTGTGAACGTCAAACTGATAGACTTCACTGACTTGGATTTTGGATTGTAGACGAAGATCTGACGGCTTTTGTCACTCACAATCCAAAGAGAACGTGAGGACCGGGACCATGCCAGGCCGCTCAAATCCAGTTCATCGTCCCCTACGCGATCAGACATAAAACCAGCCTCGCGATCCAAAGGGATGATTTCCTCAATATCAGTCAGCTCTGGTGACAATACCAACAACAGCCGCGGCTGACCTTCGATAACCACGAATACTCGGCCGGTGTCCGGATCGACGGTGATGCCCTCAGGTCCCTTATTCAATGGATTGCCGACGAGCAATTCAGCGGCGTCCGAGTAGCCTTTGAGAGATGTGAGAGGGATTGTAGTTAGTTGAATGGGGTCTGTCGGGTGAACGACTAGAATTGATCGATCAGTTTCCTGAAGTACTAAAACAGACCCATCTTTTCGTGATGCGACGCCCTCCAGATCTGATCCCGCCAATGAAGGCAGCTTGAAAGAGTTTCCTAACACCCCGTCGGTTCCAAGTAGGTGCAGTCCAGGTTCAGCGTCGCTTACGGACCACAAGAAGCCTTCAGCGTTGGACAAAGACAATCCGGAAGGCTCTGAGAAGCCTTCCGATTTATCTGCCACCTTGAATGAGGCGATGAGAGTCAAACCGGGGTTGTCGGCGTGGGCGAGCTCAATCCAAGCCAGAAATGCAATAGTAGCGCTTGCAAAAGAAGCCGGTGTCCTAAGCTTGGGGAAGCGCCGTGAAAAGCCAATTTTCGACCGAAGCAGCTTGTGTTCTGACATTGGATATTCTCGCGCTTGGACCACATCCCTGTATCAGCGTTCGTACCACAGTCCGGATGCGATGTCCGGAGAATGCACGGTAATCTCTTTACCTGATCGCGCCTGTTGCGATTGAATTGGACAAGATGGCGGAACGCAATCTGCCAGAGCAAGCAGGAAGGAAGTTAAGTTGAACAAGACTTTCCCACTCATGGCCGCGCTATTGATGGTGCTGTTGCCAGGCGCTGCGGTAACACAAATCGACCCCGCGACCATGTTGGCCGGTACTACGGAGTCGGAAATACTTATCGAACGACGTTGGTTACAGTTTCGGGGCAAACAGGAACTGTATTTCTTCACTCTCGACGTCATCGTAACTGTCATACTGACTGGACTAATCGTCTATCACCCCGTGAGGCGGAGAGCCCGCAGAAGTGTCAGTGATATCGTCATGCCGCGACTGTTCTTCCTATACGCGCTTGTTGGCATGGCGGTTGGGTTTCTGGTCGTACAGCACGGATCGATGATCGGGTTCGTGATATTTGGAATAGGAGCTCTGCTGCGGTTCCGGTCAAATATGGATGACCCGGTCGACACGGTGGAAATGATCATAGTCACCGTGCTTGGGCTGGCGGTAGGGCTGGGCTTGCCCTTGATGGCCACGCTGGTGGCGGTTGTTTGTTGGTGTTTCATTTGGCTTGGTGGACGCAACAAGGGTGTTGAAATTTCGCTCAAAGCTTCAGACGAAGAACACTCATTGAACGTCAGCGGGGCCATTGAAGCTATGGCCGCAGACGCTGGCTGGAAGCTGGTCAGAAAACACCACGTCCCCGGAAAGTCTCGCGTCTCATTGCTTTTCATCACCTCGGGAGGGCTTTCAGAAGCCCGGATAGAAGAGATGATAAACGATCTGGTCCCTGATAAAGTTGAGCTGAAACTCAACCTCTAGTCATTTAACAAGGTCCAAACGTTTCAACACCGCGTTCGGGGATCTGATCTCTTTCGGAAGCGACTTGAAGTTTACCGACCTTTCGAAATCGGGTCCTCGATATACTGCTATCCCAAACTCTCCGTTCGGCTGGAACGTAACATGAGTGAAGCTGTGAGGTGATCTGGCGCTATCGCCAATAAGCCGCCGCGGACCACCGCCCAAACAAGCCTGTGAAACATAAGCCACACCGCCTTTCCAACCCGGATAGAAGGCATGATGGTGGCCTGACAGATGCAGAACAACACCGCTTTCCAGATAGATTTTCTCAAGTGTCGGGTCACCGATGATTTCGCGTTCGCGCTGGATCGCGAAAGGCCAAAGTGGGAGGTGACTGAAAGTGACAATCGGGTTTCCATTTGCACCCAGTTCCTGTAGCCGGTCCTGCTGATCACCGGATAGCGGGCCCAGGGTCGTTGCATCCAGAGACGCAAACGTAATGCCCTGCATCTCAAATGCGTAGAAGAACGGGTAGTCATCCGAAACCAGGAAGTCGACGCTTGGTTTTCTCGGAGTCCATTCCTCTGCGTATATTTTTCTTTCACGCTCGAACCCTCGGTAGGCGGAGGCATCATGGTTTCCTGGTGTGACCGCAAATGGAATGCCGGCAGCCTCTAAAGGATCTGATACGGCCTCGTGAAACGCCTTCCACATCTCTCTGACCTGTTTGTCTGACAAGTTGGGAATGCGCTGTCCCGCGACCATATCGCCCGTCGAAATCACCAGATCTGGATCAATCTCGACTATCCGCTTAATCGCCTTGTCGACGCGGGCATCGTATTTCACCGAACCATAGCTGCCGTTCAGATCCGATATGACGATAACATCCAATGCCGCCGCTTTGCAGGCGATCAGAGTGGTCCAAATGAACGCCGCGAAAAGCGTAGAAAGCCTACGGGTCATTACAATCCACTGTCTCTACCTCGGTGTTGTTTCTCAAAAAGAATGCGACAGGATCCAAGTCGAACATCAAATCGCCATTTGAGCAATTGTCCTGGAGAATGGACGTTGCCAGCTCGGTGTTTTTTACAACTTGTGCAATCTGCCTGTCTGACAACCCAAGGCTTTGCGATAGCCAGCCGTAGACGGGACCTTGAGATTGAAGATCACTATTCAAAGCGACCAAGCGCCGATACACGCTTGGAGAGAAGTGCCGCATTTTCTCCAGCATTTGAGTGGATTTCGCGAAGTTGGCATACTCGACACGCCCGCCAGCATCGTTGTCGTTTAGATTGCTGCGACGGATCAATAACGCGTCGGCGGGAACGTCTCCATCGTTTGGCTCATGGTGCTTGGCTTTCTTATGCTTCAGCTTTCCGTCTTCGACCCAATACCAATAGGGTGTGAAGTCTATGTTTCCTACGCGGTCCTGCTGGCTAAAGATGAAATCGAGGAGTACAATCTCGGTAAGTTCTTGCATCCAAAATGCCATCTGTTGGTCGCTGACATCGGGACCGAGATCCTTGTTGATCATCCGGTCTCTTCGACCTTCTCCGACGCCCACTACAATGGCCTCTGGCAAGGGTTTTGAAGAACGCAAAGCCAAGAAAGCAGGAGTTTCCTGAAAATCGCGGTTCTGACCTTTTCCCCAACCAGATTTACGGGTGCCGTTGATTTCCGAGCCGTATCGATGCCCAGGGCTATCAAGCAGCACACCGAATATTTGCGTTCGATCTGCGGTGAACAGATCGTCGGTTGGCTGGTATGAGTTCGGGTCAGCATCCGCAGCTGCGAAGACCCGCCAGCCTTCGTGGTTCATGCGCCCGCCATGAGAGCCACCAGAAATCGCAAGGCCAGGCTCGGCGACCTCGGAAAAATGCGCCTGGGCGTCCATGCTACGCCAAACGGCGACTGGAACTTTTACAGTCGCGTCGAAATATCTGGAGAAATGATAGTAAAGCAGTGAAGACGTGGAAAAGGTTCCACTGGTGCCTTTTTGGTTCATGGTGGACTTGAATTTAGCCACCCTGTCCTTAGCCAGATCTTTTGCCGCCTTCCCCTCTTTGCAAGCGTTTCTCTCGAATTCAGAACGGTTCCCCACGTAAGGTCCTTCCGAAATATCGTAGACGGCCATTCCTGGGCTGGTGCTCCAGGTTTTTGGGCAAATAGCAATTTCGGAGGCATAGAAATCGATCTCGCAATAGGCCGTTTCTTCCTCAAGATCGCTTTTCTTATACTCGCCCGTTGGAACTTTTTCGATCCGAATACAGCGTTCAGTAACGCCGTTGGGACTATCAAATGTCGTGGCTTCACCGAGAACATCGTCGTTCGCCCACAAGACAGTGGGTGCAATTAAAGCAAGTGACCCCAGAAGATTGAACTTCATTTGGATAGTCCTCCCAATATCATTTGGGGCAAATCGCTGCCTGTTGCTCGTTGGAGATCTTCAATTTTGGGTCGACACTGAAGTTGGAAAATTTTGAGTCAATCCACTGGTCGCACCCGCCTGAACAAGGGGCTCCGTTTCGGGCATCATTCCAATATTCCTTGGCCCTTTCTTCTGTCCAACCGCAAAACTGAACGAGCGCCATCGCCGACAATGCACCTGAGGAATGAACGCCCCACATGCAGTGCACCAGAACAGGGCCCTTTCCAGGGTTTTTAATCACCTCGTGTATGGACGCCATGACAGCATCGGGTCGAGAGGATCTGGCGCTCTGATAGTCAAAGGATCCGTTTCCGCAGCTGGTGCGACCGTATTCAGTGTTTTTGCCGAAGTCGGCATAAAACCCGGTTGAAAACCCTTCGCCGCACAGAGTTTCGCGTTGACCTTCACTTAGGCCAGTTCGATCCTTGTCGCCGCCCTTGAAGCCGGATCGATACAACACTCCGCTTAAGACTGGGCGAAAGAAAGCGACACCATCAATGCCTCCGTCACCACCCTTTGAAAGCATTTGACTTTTGCTTGGACCGCCATTTCGACTGGTCACGTCAGAATTCGCAGCGGTTGCGAGAACACCAATGAATATGAGGGACGCCAAAAACCGCATGCCAAATCCTTTCTATTCTTGAACCTTTAATGCTCAAACTCTTGCGACCTGATAGTCTCTCGGAAAGGCTAGTTCATGACAACCATATCAAGTGGGCAAATAGCTTTCCGCTGTGAAACTTTAGATGGGCCACACGAGATTGATGATAACGACGACTACGAAGTAGGCTAGAACAACTTTCCAGTTCCATTGGTGCTTGTTTTCTTCGTTGATCACGCCAGCCGATTTCAATGCCAGGTTAGTGATGATTAAGGCGACAACGATGACCGCCGCGTGTGCCAGGTCGAATTGCAAGTTTGGGCTCCTTCTCTTGGATTTGGGATTGATGGAAATTTGTCAGCAGTCACCTGATGGCAGCATAGCTACATCTGAGTACCTTCCCTCAGACGTCGTGATCTGAGCACATGCACCTGTATCCTTGTTAAACCAGTACGAGGTCAGCCCTTCGCTTCGGATGAGTTCAAATCCGAGACTTTGGATGCCCATTTCAGCTTGGCCCGCTCTTGCCCCTTCAAATGGCGAAAGATCGCTAGAGCTGCCCACAGTTGGTGCACTTGCATCCACCGATCCGCCACTCTCTTCGCATGCTGCAAGTGCAGAAATACATACCGCGCCGATCACCATTAGGACATTGGTTCTCATGTGTTTTTCCTGGCTGTTTTGGGAACGTGTTCAAGGGCTTCTGGTCGATCACCTATTCAATTCCGAAAATTACGTTGTAGCCGACGGAAGAGTTGCTGCGATTGATAACCTCCACAACATGATCACCAGATTGCCAAAGCTGCCCTCGATACTCCTTGTCCGCCGACATCAATCCCAACAGTTCAGAACCATCGGGGTTGCGAATAACGTAGTCCAAGGAGCCATTTCGCGGAGCAACGCGAACGTAGAGGAACTGTTCGTTTTTGGCACCCAGAACGTATTGCTGCGACGCTCCGGGCGCGAGTTCACCAACAAGTTCTGCGCCAGTGGAACCAGAATCAAATTTGACACGTTGGCTACCAGTAGACCCGGCGGCGCCTGCCATGGCTCCACCGCCATCATCCATCGCTTCGACAACCGACATCTCGCCGATGCTTCCATCCTTGTACGCGATGCAGCGCCAAAGTGTTCCACCTGCATCTCGCAGCATGACGAGCGTGCCCGCTTCTGAGAACTCTGAGCTTTCAATCGTACCGGACTGACCGTCTGGTCCACCAACCTGCCGCAAATGGTCGATACACGCGTCGTCGGCTTCTGACATTGCAAAGGCAGCTGCGCCCGCGATTGCGAACATGGGCGTGAGGAGTTTGAATAAAACGAGTTTCATCAGATGGTCCCTTGCTGGCTAATCCTTGGAGTTTTGTTCCGTGCAAATCGGAACCTCACTTGGCTTCTCGTAACTTTGACAGAAATTCATCGCATGCCTGCGCGCTGCCGACGATCTCGTCCGTCGTTTCAATTCCTTGCAGTGACGCCATTTCAGAATTTACGCGGTTAAGGATCTGATCCGCTTGCTCGGCGGTGATCAGGCTCTCGGCTTGTGCTCCTTTCAATGTGGAGCAGACACCGGCGGACAAGCCTGTCGCAACGCCGACACCCACCGCGGCCCCGCCACCCAAGGTCATCGCCCCAACCACGCCGAGGACGAGCCCGATCACAATTCCCAAGATTACTTTTCCCATGTTTTCCTCCCTTTTGGTGAGAAAGAGTTCAGCCACCACTACTGGCGCAATCTGCGTGCCCATCTGCAAATCAAGACCAGCGCTAACAGGTTGAGCGCCGGAGCAATCGCCGCGAACCACGGCTTGGCGGAATCCGATAATAAATCCGCCACAAGTATCCAAGGTAGTCCCAACGGCAGCAGGAACACTCCGGACAAAGGGTCTCGTTCCTGTCCCAACCAGCCAAAAGTGCCCGTCAAGAATGCAACCAACGCCAACAGGTACATGACCGCGAATACGATGATGGTGGTTCTACAAACCAAGTCGAGTCTCAGCAGATCAAGCCAGTGCTGCGCAGCCGTTTTCGGCTACGCAGCAGACAGGTCACAATGCGCCTTCGTCGCCCAGGAACTCGATACCAGCTGTCGCGCCATCACTGTAAGCAATGCAATTCCAAGGAGCACGATCCTCGCCAACACCGACAGTGACTTGTGTTCCCGCTTCGCTAAACGCAGATGAGAGCACGACGACTTGCGAGTTGTTTGTTGTGTTGGCTACATCTCGCAAACACGCCTGCTGAGCCGGCGTGAGCTCGGCGGACGCGCTTGATGTACTCGTATCGTCGCAGGCCGCAAGCAGTGCGAAACATGTCGTGCCTGCAATCATCAACAACTTGTTAGACATTTTCCTCTCCCTCTGGTTCCCTTGAAATTATTGAAATTGGATGGGCTTGTTTGAAGTTCTCGCGTCAGAGCAGGCTATGGAACATACTTCGACCCTGTGATTTCCCTTCCCAACAACTTGTCGCGGGGGGCTTGGCGGGCATAGCGATTTTACTTTGACTACCGAGACCGCCGACAACGTGTGAAAGCTGAATGACGACACTGGCAAAAGCTCGAGCGAATTCTGGAAATAGGGCGAGTACGTTTAGTCTGAGCATCGCGTCCTCCCAGCGCTCAATCATTGTAAAGTGCCTTCCGACCGCCAGCACTCACTCCAGCAGTCGGAAGGGCTCGGCACAGCGAGCAGCAACGACAACAACGGAGGTAAAATAAAGTTGTGTCGAATTCGCATGTTTGAATCTAATTTTTAATAAATCAATATTTTTCCTGCGCGTAAATTTCTCTACGCTCTCGTACGATAGGCCTCTGCGTTCAAACAA
Source organism: Ruegeria sp. AB8 (assembly GCF_056542605.1). Classification (NCBI taxonomy): domain Bacteria; kingdom Pseudomonadati; phylum Pseudomonadota; class Alphaproteobacteria; order Rhodobacterales; family Roseobacteraceae; genus Ruegeria; species Ruegeria sp. AB8. Next base: position 11,845 of record NZ_JBQGAB010000033.1, on the reverse strand, counting down.
AAAAGTAAGTGGGAGCTGCGAGTGTGTTCCCCCGAGCGGCGAAGCGATTTGAGGCCGCACAGAAACAATGAAGGGATTGAAAGATGGGTTTTGGTGAAGCCGTTAAGACGTGTTTCTCGAAATACTTCCAGTTCTCCGGTCGGGCTATACGCTCAGAATACTGGTGGTTCTTCTTGTTTGTGGTTCTCGTGAGTGCTGGTTTGGCTGTGCTGGATACGATCATATTCGGGACCAACCCTGAAACTGGGCAAGGATCTCGGGTTCTGTCCTCTGTTTTCCAACTGGCTGTTCTCATACCTATGCTGGCTGCCGGTTGGAGACGGCTGCATGATACAGGACGACCTGGCTGGTACTTGCTGCTGCCGATGGCGCTCAGCATTACAACGCTTTTTGTTATGCTGGGTGGGGTGGCGTTCTTCTCGGTATTGGAGCAAGGGACGGAAAACCCCGATGCATTGCGAGGACCCGCGGCAGTCCTGGGCATGACCGGTATTGTTGTTGTCTCAATACTTCAATTGGTTCTGTCCATTCTGATGATCTGGTGGTTGACACGACCTTCCCAAGAAGGCGCAAACGAATACGGCGCATCTGTTTCTTGACCTGGCTACCCGGGCAATTGGCTGGAATCTCTGCTGAACGACAGTGCGAACTACAACACCATGGAGAGAGAAAATGAGTTTCAAAACGATTTCCACTGGGACGCTGATGGTGGTTATGGCGACTACAGCATCAGCGGAGTGGTCGTTTAGTTCCGGGCCCAATCCCAATGCATTTATTCAATCTGGAAACATGACGCTGGAACTTCAGTGTAACCGTATCCGCTTTGCGCCGGCTGGATATGAGGACAGCCAGGACATTGTGGAGAAGCAGGGGCTTTCCATTCGATTTTTGAAGAACGGCACCACCGAAGTTGGGGCATTTCAAGTTGGCGCAGAAAACGCGGCTTTGCAGATCGTCGACAATTTTCCTGTCGAGGTCAGTTTCAATAGTCAGCAAGACTATGGTTTTGTGCTGGACCAGCTTGCGGTCAATGCATCGGTTAATTTGTCGATGATTGATCAAGATGTCAGCTACGGAATCTTTGACTTGAAGGGTTCCAGCGCGGCAATTCGGTCCCTTCGTTCTGCCTGCGACTCGGATGCTAGCCAAGAGGCCTCATACGAAGCACCCGAAGGCATCGTCTATTGCGGTGGCGGAGGCATAAAACGCGTGATTGAACCCGTAATATTGGATAATCCGGAGGGGGAGTGGGACGCACGTGTAACGGTCAACGGTGAGGCGATAAGAGCTATGACTGCCTACAGTTACTTCGGAAACTCAGAACCACCGGCCGGATTTGTCGTCGCCCTGCTTGGGGAAGACAGGTCCGAGTTTCTGATTTTTAGCGAAGGCTCGGCAAACTGGATGGAGTACGGAGATTACAGATATGATCAATGCAATTGACGCCGCTTTCCAACCGGCTTCCCAAAAAGTGCGCCAGTTAAAAGGTGTGGTTTCCTGGCTTGTTCTGGTTTCGGGTCTAGTTTGGACCTCACCAGCTATCGCGGCTGACGTTTCGCAACTTCCCACCGGTTTGCGGGCAAAGGTTGATCTGGCGGCACAGGCCTGCGCGGATTTCAACGACGGTCAGTTTGACTTAGATTGGGGTGCGGTTGAAAGGGTTGATCTCGACGGAGATCTAAAACGCGACTGGGTTCTGAATGAATCTGGCTTTGCGTGTTCGAGCGCCGCATCTCTTTACTGCGGCACTGGCGGATGCATGTCGCACTTTTGGGTTAGTGAAGAGGTGCACTCCTTGCTAAACCAAGGCTGGACGGTTGTTGACTTTGGACGCCAACGCGTTGTCCTTGCGGACGTCCATGGATCCAATTGCGACGGTATAAACCCGACGCCTTGCGTCACGGCTAGTGTTTGGGATGCCGAAGCCAAGACTTGGCGCTCGTCTGCTGGCGATTGGGAATAAGTTGCATTTGAGAATTGCAGATAAGCCATAGGAACTGGTTTGTTAGATGGGTTCTCTGTGGCACGCAAACTTATGGGCAAATCGTGCAAAGTTATGCGCAAATACCGCGCAGAGTTATGGGCAATCTTCCAAGATTTTCTTCAATGAAATCAATGTTGGGAATGCAGCGTTATGAGCGCACCTACATCATGTGTACACGCGCAGCAGCTTTTGCAGTCATTGGTTTTGATTTTCTCATAACATCTTCCTTGTTGCGTTGCAGATGACCAATATTTGGCAAGCACCAAGAAACAAATCGAGAGACATACTCGGGACACCAATCTTCATTTTTAGGGAGGGTCGGGTTGAGGCTGCGCGTCCAACGGACTCAGCTACTCCTTTTTCGCATACTACCCAGTGAAGCCGTCAAACTTCTTATAAGTACCAATGACACTGCAACACGTTGTCTGCTCGTCTTCGCCCTCTGTAATCAAGACCCGATATTCGAGACCTCGAAGTAGGTATTCACCACACGCAACAAGTGCTCATAATCCCCCTGGACGGCGTCCTCCAGAAAATTCTGAGTTCTGGCTTTCTCGGCTCCGGCTCTTTCGGCTGCGGACTGGCAGCGCGCCAGCACTTGAAAGGCGTTTGCGTTTGTTTTGGGTAGGTCGATGGTTGCCAGTTTTTTCATGTCAAATCCTCATTTAGAATACCGGGCCATCTTTGCAGGTCGAAATTAATCTCAGGTATAAGAATTGCGGATATTGCCCCGATCCAGAGACTGATTGGGATTTAACATAAGTCGCGATTATGCTGCGTTTTCGCTCTCGTCAGCCAATCTCCGCTGCCTTCGGACATCAGTCAGTCGTGAAATCTAGATCAGTTCTAGCGTTGAGCCGAGAACACAAAGTGCTTCTCCGTTCCGTAAGGTCAGCGATGCGCAGGAATCCGGACTTTGCTGTCGGACGTCTAAAATCAGATCCCCTTCTTGTCGGGAATCAAACACAGGTCCAAAAGCAAGATTAACAAATGGGCGGGCGTCGCGCTATTCAGCCACTGCCGCGACCGAGGCGATCCATGCATTTGGCACAAAGGCATCATCCAACGCGGTTTCCGCCACATGGTTCGTATAGTTCGACAGGGTTTTCAACGCTGTGCCGAGGATGACTTCCAGCATAGATCGGCGTGTGTAACCAGCCGTCAGAAACGCCTCGACCTGTGCGTCGCTGGGCCAGCCTCGGCTTTCGTTGATCACGATGGCGAATTTGCGCAGCGCTTCCAATTTGGGGTCGGCGATAGGGCTGCCATCGCGTAACGCTGCGATCACGTCTTCGGGGACACCGGCCATCTGTGAAAGAGTGGTATGGGCGGCCATGCAGTACTTGCACCCGTTCAACCGGTTGTTAGTCATAAGGATGATCTGGCGCTCAGTCTCTGACAGGCTGGTCTTTCCAAAGATGCTGGAAAGTGTCGTATAGCCTTCCAAAATTGCGGGCGCTTCGGCCATGGCCGCATAAAGGTTGGGTACAAAACCATATCCTTTCAGCGATGCTTCCAGAATTGGTTTCGCGGCATCAGGGGCTGAGGCGATTGTATATGTCTCAAAATCAGTCATGTCTGGTTTCCTTTGGGAAGAGTTTTCGACACACGCGAATTGTCATTGCGGACAGGGTGTCTTGGAGAAATGCCGGCCTTTTGGGGAGGGGAGAGGCAGCGGTGGCTCCGACCGGCAAAAGCCACCAAATTCCTCGATCAAAGGCTGCCGACAGGCGTGTGGTGGATGTCTGCCCACTTGGCATGGGCGCCTTGGATCACGGTCTCTTTGTCCTCAAGGTACTTCTTGAAGATTTCCTCATTCACAAAGAGATAGAGCTTGTCGTCCACGATATCGGCATACCGAACATCGCCATCAAGCTTCTTGCCTACATAGACGCCAAAGGCGCAGAACCCGCCGAATTGAGGCAGATGTGCCGTCGGATCCGCCTCGAATGTGGCTTTCGCTGCCTGCGACGCAAAATAGTAGTCCACTCCATCATGGGCCGATGTAAAAGTGGCGTTGCCCATTTCGGGTATTTCGGCTTCAAACATCGATACAGGATCGACGCCATGCATGCCGAGGGGCTGCCCAGTCAAGGTAAGACTGTTCGAAACGTTGTATTCATCGTCAGCCAATGCCGCCGCCGCCAGGGCGAGAGTCAACGCTGTTGTAAGCGCGGGAAATGTAAAGATGCGTGTCATGATATGTCCTTTCAGGATGCTAGGATCAAATTTGAAGATCGATTTGGGTCAGGCCGATTGGCCAATGCGCTCAACCGCGTCGTCGGTCCACCAGACGCCGTTGGCGACCATGCGGAAGTTGATGATGGCGGCGAGATACCCGTCACCTTCAGGCACCTTGGCCCCGGCTGTGGCATCGCGAACGACAGCGACTTCGTAGCCCAGCTCCAGCAGCTCGTAGAGATGCGCCTGCGTACACAGGTTCGCCGACATCCCCGCGAGGATCACCTTGTCGATCTTGCGTTTACGCAATTGCAGGTTCAGGTCATTCTGAGCAGGGCTGTAAACCTTGTGTGGCGAGCAAATGATGGTTTCGCCATCCTCGATGTACTTCTTGTATTGCGGCATCCAGTCGGCACCTGAGCCCTCGAAGTTGTCCAAATTGAGCGGTCCCAGGCGGTCAAACATGCCGATGCTGTGCATCGTCGCTTCCAGAGTGCCCTCGAACTCCCATTTGTGGTCATGTGGGTAGTAATAGTGGGGCGAGATGAAGACCGGCATCCCCGCAGCCTTGGCGGCAATGAAAAGCCGTTCGATATTGTCGACCGTGCCCTGTTCGGTCACGCTTTCGCCAACGACGCCCCACGTCACACCGTCCTCTGACAAAAAATCAATCTGGGGGTCGGTCACCACAAGCGCAGTACGCCCCGGCTCGATGGTCATGTCGATTTGGGGAAGGCCTGGATTTTCCGGGTCAGCATAGTAGGCGCGTGCTTCGTCGGTCGCGGCAAGGGCCTGCCCGCCAGCCACTATTGTTGTACCTGCCGCGGCCGCACCGGCGGCTTGTTGCAAGAGTCGCCGGCGCGCCATATCAACGCGTTCGGGCGTGACGTCGCAAGCGCAGCTTGCTCCATGTTTGTGGTCATGATTGCTCATTGCAAATTTCCTTTGTCTGAGAGGGGCAAATGGGTTTGCTTTACTCGGCAGCGCCCCAGGTGGATCTGACAAAGAAGAAGTTATGCACCACATCGATTGAGGTATCGGCCCGCCCTGCCAAGGTTTTGGCCGAACCTGCCATGTGGTCTTGAGGTGTGTGCCTAGTCGGAGGTCGCTTGCTGCCTGAATCGTGCCGGAGCCTGGCCAACCCAGCGCTTGAAGGCGCGGCTGAACGTGCTCTGTTCCGAAAACCCGGTCATAAAGGCGATCTCGGCTATGGAAGCCTTACCGTCACGGAGCAGGTCACGAGCGAGTGCAACTTGTGCCTGACCAAGAACGTCGCGATAGGTCAGCCCTTCTTCGGCCAACCTGCGGTAAAGAGTGCGCTCGCTCATTCCCATCTCTTGGGCGACATGCGCCGCCTGCGGTGCGCCGTTACTTAGGGCTGGCGTAAGCCGGTGGACAATTGCTTGGCTCAGTGAGGTGTCGTCATCGCGAGAGTTGAACTCCTCATCCAGGTGCTTCGTCATGAAATCTGACAAGCCCGGATCGCCAAGACGATTTTCGCTTTCCAGCATAGCAGGGCGCATAGCAATGGCGTTGTGGTCAGTACCAAATTGCACGGGACAAGCAAAATGCTGGGCGTAACGTTCATGCTCTTGTCGGCACGCATGTTTGAACGCGACATATTCGAGCGACAATCCAGCACCCACAAACCGATACATATTCCGTGCAAAGGCGGCAAGCGCGCATTCGTTGCGCAATTCCAAGGCGGCGCGATGTGGCGTTTGCCCTTCAAATATCCAAAGGACCGGATCGCCGGTTTCGTCAAGTCTGTAAACTGCGGTGTCCGTGACGAGACGAAAGTAACGTTCGATCCGTTGCAAAGATTCCCGCAAGGTGGGAGCTGTCTTTACAGCCAGGCCAAGGACGCCGAGATCATCGGTCGCAATCGCGTTCGCATAGGCCTCAACCAACGCAACCTCATCCGCTTGTTGCGCACGAATCCAATCTATCAAATCGAAATACGCATCATCCGCCAATTGGCCGTCTTGAGCTTCTGGTAAACGCAGCACGACAGCGCCATTCGAAATCAGGGCGCCATCGTCGTTTAGCGTCATCCCGGCGGCGTTGGCCATCGCGCGGGCGAATGCGTAAGTTACACTTGCCATACAGTGAGATTAGCACTGGAAAGCTCTTTCACGCCAGATCGTCCAACCCTGTGATAGGTATAATAAATAGAGACAGCCTCGATCTTCGGGCGCTTGAGGATAAATGCGCCAAACTGATAACACTCGTCATCAGGTTTTCTGAACGGTATCGTCCGAAAGCGAGCGGAAGCATGCAGCCATAGAGGTCATGGTAGATGGGCGAAATTTTCATATCTGTGCTGCTGCCGCTCGCAGTTGTTGTCATCATGTTCTGCCTTGGCCTCGGACTCACAGCGGCTGACTTTCAACGCATTGGACGACGTCCACGGGCCTTTTGCGTCGGCGCTCTCAACCAGATCATTTTGCTGCCTTGCATCGCTTTGATGGTGACTTTTATCTTTGGGATTTCCGCTGAGGCAGCCGTTGGCATCATGATTTTAGCGGCCTGTCCGGGCGGGGCGATCAGTAACATCGTGACCAAGCTTTCGAATTGGGATGTCGCTTTGTCCGTTACTCTTACAGCAGTCTTCAGTCTGACTTGTGTCGTTACCGTACCGCTCATCCTGGGGTTTTCGATGCAGATGTTCATGGGGGCAACTGCGCCCGCTATCGACATTTCTTCGACGGCTTTAGCAATGTTTTTTTTAACAGCTTCACCGATCCTAGCCGGGGTGATCGCGCGATCCTTGGCGCCGCGAATTGTAGCTGCGGTCGAACCAATCTTTAGCAAGGTCTCTATGCTACTTTTTGCGATGGTCATCGGAGGCGCTATCATTTCAAACTGGGTGGTGGTCGCGGATAACTTCCTTAGGCTTGGACCCGCACTTTTTGTTGTAGGTGCGTCACTCACGTTTATTGGCATCATGAGTTCAGGGATGCTCGGATGCACAGACATCGAGGCGAAGACGATTTCAATTGAGACCGGCGTTCAAAACGGAGCTTTGGGAATCGCAATTGCCACTTTGCTGTTGCCTAACACCAATGGGTTAAGCGAATATGCCATACCATCCGCAATTTATAGCGTGGTCTGGATCGTAACGATGTTGCCTGTCTTCGCCCTACTTGCGCGAAGAAGCCCAATTTCATGATCCTGACGCCTATTCTCTAGCTTTGGTTATGCGCTGAGCCAAGCCCCTTCGTTTCCATGCCAGAGCGCCGTCTGGTCAAAGAGCGATCAAGGAGCTCCAAAGCCCGTTGTGGAACGGCCGCTTTGGCGATTTTCCCTGTTGAAGGGAAGAGCTGTTGCTGCCAGTGCGGTGGATCCTGCGTCAGCGAAGGTGTAGACGCCAAGGTCAGTTTTGTCCGCAAGTCGGAATTGCAAAGTCTTGGATTAAGTGTCCGGATTGGGCTGGACCTGCCAAACATGCAAGCCGCGGAGAATGGCCGCATCGAGCCCACTTTGGCCGATGCCGCGCGTTGCCCGAATTACAGAAATGCGCAGAAAGCGAACTTTGCAAAATTCGAAGAACGATCATTGCGAGTCTTTGCCGAGACCTTTTGGAGCAACCGCTATGAAGAACGGGCTGGACAGGCTATTGATCATAACTTGTTGTTCTGTCGAAATCTCGCGCCAGTTGCAGGTCGCGTTGATTTCTAAGTCAGGTGAAGGTTACTGTCCCGAATTGGTTTTCGCGATACTGCAAAGCAGATCAACATGTTGATCCAACCAGTCTTCGTCCAGGGCCTCGTGACGTATGAGCTCGCGAAAATAAGGGGCAGCGACTGCTAGTTCTATAAGCTGTTCAACCGGAACATCCGCGGCGATCTCACCGCGGTCTATTGCGGCTGCAAACACTGCTTCAACACTTGCGAACCTGTCTTTCATGAATTCAGTGATCACCAACCGCGCTTCTTCGTCGGTGGACGCAGCAGCGACCACCTGAGGCGCGATTTGGCCCCATGGTGTGTCATTCAAGGCTCCCATCAGTACGCTGAGTAACCAGCGCAGGTCAGATCGCAGCGGGCCATCGGTTTTGGGCGGTATGTTCGGCGGTGTTGCGACGCGCCTGAATGCTGCATCACGCAGACTGCGCGCATCTGGCCAGTGCCTGTAAAGTGTGCTCCGCGAAATACCCGTTGCCTTTGAAACCGCGCCATGAGTTACGTGCAGTACGCCCTCATCCCTCAGTATCCTTTGCGCCGCATCAAGCGCGGCCTGCCGTGTGGCGATCAGCCTGGGATCTTCTTTCAATCGCCCCTCCTGTAGAACACTTTGTTGCGCTATAGAACATTTTGTTCTATTAATATGATCAGCTAAAAACTAAAGCTCAATACTCAATTCCGCAAACAAGTCTTGTCAAAATGGGAGCGTATCAATGTTCAATGTGGCAGCAACCCCGCTGGCGGTACTCTTATCGATGGGCGCGACAACCGCATTGTCCGAGAGTGGCACCTACGAGCTGGATCCTGGACACAGCCAGGTATTGTTCAGCTACGACCACATCGGGTTCTCAGAAACATTTGGAATGTTCTCAGGTTTTAGTGGCGAGATAGAGTTCAACGAAGATGATCCGTCTGCGTCATCTGTCACAGTGTCTATGCCTGTAAAATCCGTGATCACGGGCTGGGATGCCCGTTTGCAACACTTCATGTCCGATGACTTTTTCAGCGCGAGTGACGGTGACGTGGTCATATTCGCCTCAACCAGCATTGAAGTGACCGGGGAAAACACCGCGGATATTTCTGGCGACCTGACCATGAATGGCGTCACCAAACCTGTTGTTCTGGAAACAACGCTTAACAAGTCAGCGCCATACCCGTTTGGTCCAAAAGAGGGCACGCCGACCTTGGGGCTGGCAGCAACGGCGACTATCGTGCGGTCTGAATTCGGACTTGGGGCCTTTGCACCAGCGGTGAGCGACGAAATAGATCTCTTGATCAATATCGAAGCATTAAAGGCTGAGTAATGTGTGCAAGGGCGCTGATACTGCGCTGAGCGCTCATTCTAAACTTTTGACGGGCTGGCAACAAAATGAATGTGTTCTTTAGACTACTGGCGGTTGCTGCGATAGCGGTGGCGTTGACGTGCCCGTTGGCATTCGCACAAGAGCGCTCCTTGCCGGAGCGTACCTCGCCCCGTCCCGAAACGACAAGCGGCGTACCGCATACTCAGATTGGTGTCGAAATTGATGCCGATTTGGCCCGGCTATTGCTGGAGCGAGTTGCGCAATTCCCAGGGGTCACACTTGGCCCGACACGCATATCATTACCTGGCGCGATTGGCTTTCAGCTTGATCCTGACATGTTGTTGTCTCAACCGAACTCTATCGTCGGTGGGTTTGAGTTTGCGCATATGCATACTGATGGCAGCTTGCACGCTTCGCTTCACCCCGCAATGGCGCGGCAGGCAATTGAGGCTGGTTGGGCCGTTGCACACCCTTGGGCCAAGCAACGTCCTGGGTGGAGCGGCTTTGTGATGATATATACACCGACCACACCAGAAGAGTTGGATGTCGTCATCGATTTGGTCGAAAGTTCGTACACCTTCATCACCGGAAACACCTTGGACTAAGCTCGAATTGCGCGAAAGTGTGCGGGGACGCCTGTTTTCTGTCTGAGAGCAGTTTCAGCCACCTTGTTTCTCGCAGTCATTTTTTTCTTAAATTGTCGCCGTGGCGAATGCTCGATACCTTCAAGCCATTCACACTAATGGTAGCTGCCGTCCGTTTGTTAGATTTTGCAAAGCTCGGAGTCGAAGTTCCGCTTCGGGCTGCCATCGGTCACAGATGAGAAGAACTACGGACTGATACCATTAGATTGGATATTTCGAAGTGAACCTTCGTTAGCGACGTGAAATGCGTTAATCATTCACCTTAATTCTAGGTTTCGCCAGCCAATAAGACGTTTTGCTCGGCTGTGTGTTTCAGCGCAAGTTTGGGAACTTGCAGGCTTAGCAAAATGCCCAGGCACAAGTTTTGGTCACAAAAATCTATTCGTCTGTTAATTTTGGTTCAGAGGAATTGGTTTAGCTAAAAGGATCACATCGACTGATGAAGCGGAAAATTGCTGCGATCCTAAGCCTCGATGTCGTCGATTATACCAAGCGCATGTCAGAGGATGCTGAGACCACGCTGAACACTCTACAACGCATTTTGGACGATGTGATCAGACCGTTGGTCCATGAAAACAAAGGACGAATATTCAAGCTGATGGGAGATGGTGCTTTGGTTGAGTTTGTTGCAGCCACAGACTCAATTAATGCTGCCAGCCAGATTTTCAATCAGATGAGAGATGAAGACGTAACACTTCGAGGAGGTCTCCACGTTGGCGACGTAATGCCAAATGGCACAGACTTGTTCGGAGAGGCCGTGAATGTTGCGTCGCGCCTTCAGTCCAGCGCGCATATTGGAAGTTGTCTCGTCAGCAAGACAGCTGCTGAAGTTGCGGGAACTTCGCTGGCGGTTGCTTTGCGACCAGAAAGCTCGATACGGTTGAAGGGAATTCCAAATCCAGTGGAAGCCTACTCTATTGATTTAGATGGTGACAAAAGACGCGCAAAGAACAAGCTGCTGGCTAGCTCTCAAGACGTCCGCTTTGCAAAATCAAAAGACGGTACAACGCTTGCCTGGACATCCACTGGAAGTGGTAGAAAGTTACTGGTCACACCAAACTGGCTTAGGCATCTGGAATACGATTGGACGATGAACACCATCGCCGGGTGGTTGCCGCTGCTTTCTGAAAATCACTGCCTTTATCGGTTTGATGGTAGAAACAATGGCTTGTCCCAGAGGGGCGTGCAGGATGTGTCTTTGAATCGGATCGTCGAAGATGTTGAGGCCGTACTGGACGCAGCCGGGATCGAAAAAGTTCCACTGTTTGGCATATCTTTTGGGGCAACCATTGCCGCGGCTTTTGCCGCAAATAATCCTGACCGTGTTTCGGGGTTGGTTCTACTCGGTGGATTTGCACAAGGACTCGCGGTGCGTTCACAGCCCGGAATTGCCGCGCTTGGGCAAGCAATGATGGATATGAGCCTTGAAGGCTGGAACGATGAATACCCTTCTGCAAGAGACTTGATGGCGCAATCATTTGCTCCAACCGCAAGTCCGCATGACCAGCGCACTTATGCAGAATTTATGAAAGTGGCAATGGACCATCAGGATTGGCTCAAGATTGGACCACTGGTCGCAGGGGTCGACGTAACCGATCTACTTCTGCGGATCACCTGTCCGGCTCTGGTTATGCACGCTAATCGAGACAGGATGCACAGTGTTGAACAAGGTAGGATTTTCGCCTCCGGCATCCAGAAGGCGCGCTTTATTGGCCTTGAGACAGCAAACAATACGATGCCAGAGTATGATCCTGCCTGGCCTAAAGCCCTAGTGGAAATAGAGCGTTTTTTGAATTCAATTTGAGCAGTGTACGTTGTTCATCGCCAAAACTTTATTGTTCGAAGGTAAGAGGATGCCGTGCGCCCTTCGATTTTCGATACTGGAATTTAAAAACTCTAGGCTTCTCGTCATCGACCGCTTTGTCCTGATCTCGGAAATTGCAAAGTCTTGTTGCGAATGTCTGGTTTGGGCTGGTTGCGGTCAACCATGCTTATCGTAGAGACTGGTAGTACATGGTTCCGCAGAGCAGTGTTGGGGAAATGCTT
>NZ_JBQGAB010000032.1:0-27498 GCF_056542605.1 Ruegeria sp. AB8 | reverse complement strand
ATTTGCCCACCTCAAGCGCATCCTCGGTCTCGGGCGCCTCCGATTACGTGACCCATGCGGCGCTCGGGACGAGTTCCACCTCGCCGCCACCGCCCAGAACCTTAGAAAGCTCGCAAAGCTCATCCAGCAACCGACAGCCGAAAATCCTGCGTGAGAGGCACGCAGCCGCTCAAATTCCTCGAAGAGAAAACGAACCAAAAGGAAGAGTTCTTCAACGAAATAGGCTTAGAGCGGTAATTCGGGGCTATAGTCAAAAGACTGGTTAGCGGTTGCGAGCAGTCATTGGGACTGCTCGCGGGATAGATAGAGGTGACCACCTTTGAAGCACAGTTCGATGCGTCTTCAAGCTTTTATCCGAGACTCTACCGTCGTTTGATACTCTCGCGGTTGCGTTCCCGACCTTCGATGTTGATCTGGTGATCTCGACCCCGTGTCCGGTAGAATCCCAGTCCCTTGGACCAGTTCAGAAAATGGGCATGCTGTCGACTTGATCGTCGTTGCGTCCGCGTGGAAAGGACTGCAGCTCCCGTTTGAACGCTGCCAGCCAAGGTGCATCGTGTGCCTTTGCACCATGACTTCTCCACGTCACGACACGACAATCATTTTTGACAAGGTCATGGGTGAAGTCGAAATTCTACTCGACTACAACAATTGCCATTCCGCTCATCGTTCTAAGGCGCCGGATCACTTCGCCAATCTGTTGGATTAACTTCGGCTGAATGCCTTCGTTGGCTCATTCAGCAGCAGTCGCAGCATCGCAATCAGCGCCCGCGCGATGGCCAGCTGTTGCTGCTTACCGCCAGAAAGGCCGCTCCCACACCAGTTCTGCATCGCAGCAAGTTTGGTAACTTACCTTTGACTCAAATTAGAAAACCAGCGAGGTGTGCCTGTTTTTTCATCCAGGACTGACGTCGCTGTCTAATATTTAGCCGCACGATATGAAAATAGGCAGTTTCAGACGCTTCAGATTAGCATTCCGACCCTACAACAGAGAAACAAGAGGCATTAAAACGACGCTTTAAAGGTGCCCGATTACCCAAGCTGCTGCCATATTGCCCACGTACAGTGCGCTGCCGCCCCGTGCTTCAGGCACCGTCTACTTGTGCACCAAGAAATTGGGCCAAAGGACCGTGCTCGACAAGTTGCGCCAGTCCGGGTCTTTGAAATGCCTGTTTCCCAGAACCCCGACGCCTGATCTTGATGCGGTTCTTCTGAACACTGCAGGTGGTGTGACAGGCGGCGATTCATTCCGGTTTTCAGGCAAGGCAGCGGAAGGCACCGCGCTGACACTGACGACACAAGCCTGCGAGCGTGCCTACAAGGCCCAACCTGAAGAACGTGCCCAGGTTATCAATCATCTGACGGTTGAAGCAGGAGCCCGCCTGAATTGGTTGCCGCAAGAGAGCATTTTGTTCAACGGCAGTGCTTTGGAACGACACCTGACGATCGAAAAGCAACCGGGTGCCGAGGTTTTGATGGTAGAGCCGCTGGTCTTTGGGCGCGCCGCCATGGGCGAGACGTTGACCGATATCCGCTTAAGCGATCGGATCGAGATACGACACGAAGGAAAGCTGGTGTTCCTGGATGCGATGCGGTTCTCCGGTAATTGGCACTCTCACCTATCCAAGCCGAATATTGCAAACGGCGCAGGGGCGATGGCACTGATCGTCTTTGCATCGGAGGCTGCCGAAGGTCATTTGGATTCTATTCGCGGAATGCTGCCCGACGACGCAGGTGCAACACTACTCCAAAATGACCTGCTGGCTATCCGTGTTCTAGCCCACAACAGCTTGGCTCTTCGCCGCACTCTGGTCCCGGTTCTGCGCAGGCTGAACAAAGACACATTACCCCGTTGCTGGATTCTCTGAGATGAACCTGACCCCTCGTGAAAAAGACAAACTACTGGTTGCCATGGCTGCTGAGGTCGCCCGCAAACGGCTGGCCCGCGGTGTCAAGTTGAACCACCCCGAGGCCATTGCCCTGATTACCGACGCCGTGGTCGAAGGCGCACGCGATGGCTGTTCAGTCGCCGATATGATGCAAGCCGGCGCCGAAGTGATCACCCGCGACCAATGCATGCAAGGCGTGCCCGAGATGATCCACGAGGTGCAGGTCGAAGCTACTTTCCCAGACGGCACTAAGCTTGTCACTGTTCACAACCCAATCCGCTAATTTCCAAGGAGTTCCAAATGAACCGAATGTTGTTTCCCGCTTTTATTTTGGCTGGTCCTGCTTTGGCCCATACGGATACCCATATTCATGCCCATGGCAGTGATTTCGCCCTGCTCGCAGCTGGGCTGGCATTGATCGCGGTCATCGCCATCACGGTCATATTGAATCTGCCTAAATGATCCCGGGTGAGATCATACCTGCCGAGGGTTCACTGACACTCAACGCAGGACGCAGCAGTCGTCTTGTTGTTGTCGCCAATACCGGTGATCGACCGGTGCAGGTCGGCAGCCATTACCATTTTGCCGAAGCCAACTCTGCCTTGGATTTTGATCGCTACGCGGCCTTGGGGATGCGGTTGGACATCCCGGCAGGCACGGCTGTGAGATTTGAGCCGGGCCAGACTCGCGAAGTCATACTAGTGCCAGTTGACGGGCGCCGGCACATCTACGGTTTCAATATGCATATCATGGGGGCTCTGAAAGATGCCGGGCAAGATCAGCCGAAGTGACTATGCGTCAATGTTCGGCCCCACGGTCGGTGACAAAGTACGATTGGCAGATACCGAACTGATCATCGAGGTTGAGAAGGACCTGATCGTTGAGCGCGCAACGGCTGCGCGTTTCAGCGAAACCGGGCACCGCGAAGATGTCTATGGGGAAGAGGTCAAGTTCGGTGGTGGCAAAGTCATTCGCGACGGGATGGGGCAATCTCAGGCCACCCGCGCTGAAGGGGCCGTGGATACGGTGATCACCAACGCACTGATCGTCGATTATTCCGGTATCTACAAAGCGGACGTTGGGTTGACGGGCGGGCGTATCGCCAAGATTGGGAAAGCCGGCAACCCCGATACGCAACCTGGCGTGGACATCATCATAGGCCCTGGTACTGAGGCAATTGCAGGAGAGGGTCGCATCCTGACGGCGGGCGGGTTCGACAGCCATATCCACTTTATTTGCCCGCAACAAATCGAGGACGCGCTGCATTCCGGCCTGACCACAATGCTGGGCGGCGGCACAGGGCCTGCGCATGGTACGCTGGCGACCACATGCACCCCTGGACCTTGGCATATCGGGCGGATGTTGCAGGCCGCTGATGCGTTTCCAATGAATCTAGCCTTTGCAGGTAAGGGCAATGCCTCTCTACCCGCTGGACTGGAGGAACAGGTCAAAGCCGGAGCGTGTGCCCTGAAACTGCACGAAGACTGGGGAACAACCCCCGCCGCCATCGACTGCTGCCTGTCGACAGCCGATGCAATGGACGTGCAGGTGATGATCCACACTGACACGCTGAATGAATCAGGCTTTGTGGAAAACACCTTGGCGGCCATAAAAGGTCGTACGATTCACGCCTTCCACACTGAAGGCGCAGGCGGTGGACACGCCCCGGACATCATCAAGATCTGCGGCGAGAACCACGTGCTGCCGTCCTCGACCAACCCGACGCGACCCTTCACAGTGAATACGGTCGAAGAGCATCTGGACATGCTGATGGTCTGTCATCACCTCGACAAGTCCATCCCCGAGGACGTGGCCTTTGCCGAAAGCCGCATCCGGCGCGAGACCATCGCAGCCGAAGATATCCTGCACGACATGGGCGCGTTCTCGATCATCGCGTCTGACAGCCAGGCCATGGGTCGGGTCGGAGAGGTATTGATCCGCACTTGGCAAACCGCCGGTAAGATGAAGAAACAGCGCGGTCGTCTACCCGAAGAAACCGGTGAGAACGACAACTTTCGCGTCCGCCGCTACATCGCGAAATACACCATCAACCCAGCCATTGCCCACGGCCTCAGCCATGAGATCGGTAGCATCGAAGAAGGCAAGCGCGCCGACTTAGTCCTATGGAACCCTGCCTTTTTCGGAGTGAAGCCCGAGATGGTTCTGCTGGGCGGCACGATTGCGTGTGCGCAGATGGGCGATCCCAACGCGTCTATCCCCACTCCGCAGCCTGTCTATAGCCGCCCCATGTTTGGCGCATATGGTCGGTCGGTAGAAAACTCGGCGATCACATTTGTCTCGCAAGCCGCCTATGCGGACGGGATCGGTGATGCACTGGGATTGGCAAAACAGACCGTCGCCGTCCAAAACACGCGTGAGATCGGCAAGCAGGATCTTCTGCTGAACAACGCGACGCCGCAAGTCGAAGTTGATCCGGAAACCTACGAAGTCCGGGCGGATGGCGAGTTGCTGACCTGCCAACCCGCCGAAGTCCTGCCAATGGCGCAACGATACTTTTTGTTCTGATCAAAAATGTGCTGAGTTGCGGCCCGCGCAAGGCAGAAATGACCAAACACGCTCTTCTAAGTGAGGCCACTATGACAAATATTAAAACCAATGGGGGGACCAACATTTACGAGGGTCCAAATGGCACACTCAACAGCACAAACACACGCACGCTTTTCGCTGCCAAATTTGATCGCATCCATCGGATCGTCAATCTACTCGGCCCTGATCAGCGTGGCCGAAGCTCAATCACGCGTCCGGCAAGTCGAATTCCTGCAATCACTGAGCGACGAAGAGTTGAAAAAGCGCGGCCTGGCGCGCGAACGGATCGTGCATCGGGTATTTTCGGACTCAATCTGGCTCTGACCATTCCCCCTGCAGAGGAGGCGACGGTATGACCGCCCTGCTCTGTATTGCACGTAAGTATTCGGATCACACGCATAGCGATCCAGCAGACTGTCTGTCATTAACCTATGACGACCGCTTTTTGCGGCGCAAGGTTTTGACCTGCGAAAGTGGCGAACAGATTCTCATCGATCTGGCACAAACGACTTCGTTGAACCACGGTGGCGCTTTGGTTCTGGATGACGGTCGCGAAGTGGAAATACAGGCTGCACCCGAAGCGTTGCTGGAGGTTAAAGCCCCGGACCTGACGCGCATTGCTTGGCATATCGGCAATCGCCACACGCCCTGCCAAATCGAAAAGGATCGGCTTCTGATTCAGGTCGATCATGTGATCCGGGACATGCTTCTGAAAATCGGAGCCTCGGTTCGGGAGGTTCACGAACCGTTCACCCCCGAAGGTGGGGCCTATGGCCACGGCAGGACTCATGGCCACGCCCACTGACGCTGATATCCTTACGCTAACCCAGTGGTTGTCTCCGGCATATCCCGTAGGGGGCTTTGCCTATTCTCATGGGCTGGAAGCTGCAATTGACGAGGGAGCTGTCTCCAGTTCACAAGACACCCAAGCCTGGGTTTCACATGCGCTGGAACATGGATCTGGATGGAATGACGCTCTGTTCGTAGTGTCCGCATACAACGCTCAGGATAAAGATCAACTTATCAGTGTCGATGCCAAAGCGCGGGCCATCTGCGCGTCATCTGAAAGAAAAATGGAAACCGAATTGCTGGGACAAGCATTCGGAACGGTCACAGGAGACGTCTGGGAACTAGATATCCAACAATATGCTTACCCAGTTTCAGTAGGCCACGCCGCACGTCTGCAGGGCCTCCCCATGTTACTGGCGACCAAGATGTATTTACAAGCATTTGCAAGCAACTTGGTCGCCTGCGCAACGCGCCTAGTGCCGCTGGGCCAAACCGATTCTCAGAGACTGATACGTAATTTGACACCGCTATGCGCTCATGTCGCCGAAAAAGCGCAAATGGCAGGCTTAGAAGAACTGAGTTCGACTGCGTTCCTGACGGACATAGCGTCGATGAAACACGAAACACAGTATTCAAGGATATTCCGTACATGAACAATATGAACGGCCCTCTTCGCGTTGGCATCGGTGGTCCGGTTGGAGCCGGAAAGACCACTTTGACTGCTGCCTTATCCGAAGCTTTGCGCGACGTCTGTTCGGTGAGTGTCATCACCAATGACATTTATACTCAGGAGGACGCTGAAGCATTGATGCGTATGCAAATTCTTCCCCAAGATAGAATTATGGGCGTGGAAACGGGCGGTTGCCCACATACAGCGATCCGCGAGGATGCATCGATCAACCTAGCAGCGGTCGCTGAAATGCAGGAACGCCATCCCGATCTCGATATTGTTCTTATCGAAAGCGGCGGCGACAACCTGTCGGCTACTTTCAGCCCGGAGCTCGCGGACCTTACAATCTATGTGATTGACGTCGCCGCTGGTGAGGAAATCCCACGAAAGGGCGGACCGGCCATAACAAAGTCCGACATCCTGGTCATAAACAAAACGGATCTGGCGCCGCATGTTGGCGCTTCACTGGAGGTCATGGAAAGAGACGCAGCCAGAATGCGCAAGGGACGGCCTTTTTTGTTTTCGTCCCTTCGTCACAAAAAAGGGGTTGCCGCAATTGTTGACCTCTTGGTGAAGCGGGGTGGGTTAACAATTTCAGAAGCGAATTAGCACCCAGAACGAAGATGCCAAATTGTCGGCACCTGAAGTCGATTGGAGAGGCGGAAAGCACAGTCTTTCATTGCCTCGTTCGTCTGGAGGTTATCTTTTTTCTTCACTTACCTGTTGTCTGTACAGGAAGAGCACTAAGCTCAGCCATACAACTACACATAACCAAGCCATTTTTCGAGGCCGGTTTTTTGCGCGCTCTGCAAGTTTCACCCTCCGATATTTCTGCGTGATGCCCGAAAGTTCGGACACGATGCTGCGCTTTGTCATGGCTGTTATTGCTTTTTGCAGAAATTTCTCCGCTGAGGGGCACGCACGACGCGAAATTGCGACGCCCGCTTCGGGCTCGGTGCGGTCATCTGAGTGTTTTTGTAAGATGTCTGATTTGTGCCATGAAGCGGTAATTCGCAATTTGAAGCTCAAAGTAAATAAATGGACTCTCGCCGGCATTAACCTCTCTGTAACTGGAGGTGTCCAGTGTGAGCCTTTGGGTGTCAATTTAGATCCGGCTTTGTCTTTCCGAGTTTGTTGATACCCCACTCGCTATGTATCTCGCGGTCGTTGAGAGAATAATCCGACCTTTCGAGATTTTGGGTAAAGGTCCCGCAGAGAATATTGACGGCTCAAAATAAGCGCCTCGTTTCTTAGTTCGGCACAGTCTGTGCTGATGCTATAGTAGCCGATAAAGGGAACTGAGATGCCGTCAGAAACTTCCAAGGGTCTTCATTCTAGTGACTTTGTTCAAAGCGCGATTTCAGAACTAAATATCGAATGTCTTTGTGTTCGTTTGGGGCTTGATGACGAAAAAGCATACATCTTCAAGACGGGCTTAAAAAACATCTTCGAGGAAGCGGAAGTTCTGTATGACCTCAAGAAGGAGCTTAAAGAGGCTGGCCGTCAAGGGTCTTTCAACAGTCGGGATCGCAGTGTTCGACATGAGTCTCGTAAAAATCTGGAGGAGTTATCGAAGGCTCTGAACGTCGCTGCAGAACATGCAAATGATTGTGATTGGATTGTAGATGAAGTGTTCATCTCTTCGGATACAAGCTTCCTGCTTGGAGCGTTGACGACCTCAGAAGCAAGCAAACACATTTTTTCAGAAGTCGCGCTAAGCAGCACTGACGAGCGTTCAGGTGAATTCCCAGACATTGAGCGCGAGTTATTGGAATACCGTGATGTTGCCAGCAAGCTGGATCCACAACACTTGCGCTACGTAAAATCGCCAATCCACTCCTTGTCTGAGATTCTCAAGGCTCTTGCTTCCGCTTTGAGTACAGATTTGGCAGGTGCTCACAGGCCCAAGGGTCGAGGTGCCGACAAGGCCCGTAATCACCTATTGAGAAAGCTCTTTGATCTTTACGAGGAAATTTTTGACAAACCTCCACCCATTCGTGAGGACGGTCCATTTGTGGACCTTTGTACGGAAACGTTTTCGCAACTTGCAAAACTCGGGTCATCAAAAGCGACCTCCGAGTTTTCCGAGTTGAAGGAAAGCGCCATCAAGAGATTCGTTAGACAACGAAGACAAAGTTCCGACTTGGGGCAAAACAGACCAAGTATTTTTTCTGCGTTCTGCCCCTGCCCTCCGCACGACCCTCTCGTAGACACCGGACTATGAGAGACAAAACACAGCATAAGACATCGTCAGAAGATCTGGAGTTCGTTCATCGACTCCACGATGTCGTGCGCGTCATTGCTCGTTCTGCGGCCAGGCAATGGCTCGATCACGAGCAAGAAAGTCCCTCTGACCCGTCAAAAGGCAAATTGGAGGATGAAGCCGGTGACCAATAACCCGAACCCAGAGGGCCTGGCAGGCATGCTCAGTGTTGCTGACGTTGCTAACTACTTTGGTGTAGCCCATCGCACCGTTTTTCGTTGGATAGAGCTCGGCAAACTAAGCTCGGTGAAGGTTGGACGCGTCGTAAGGGTTACGCCCTACGACCTCGATAGTTTTGTGCGCACGCACAAAACTGATCGTCGCACGCCCCCATACCGGCAGCGCTGATTTCTTGTTTGTTTTCAGCGGGTCAATCTCTGTGCGTGGAAACCCTCCAGGAAGAGTATGTGATTTTCTTCGCCCAGTGGTTTCCCAAATTTCAACACCTGTCCACAGGAGGCAACATGGGACATAGACAGTCCAAACCAGTCACACTGAACTGTGTGCTGGAGCAACTTAAAAGCAATGACCATCTGACCAAAAGTCAGAAGTCGGCGATGGCTTCAGCCGTCAAGGCAGTCGCAAAGATTCTCAACTCACCTCCCAGCGGGGTGCCGATCGACATACCCTCTTTTCGGGTGACCTCGGAAAAGGGGCAACCCGGACGACTTGGGATAACCCCAAAGCGCTTTAGCAACATCCGTTCGGCATTTGCACAAGCCCTTATCGAAAGCAATGTCGACCTCGAACCTTTGCGCCTGACGGCAGCCCTGTCCGAGGAATGGGCCTGCTTAGACGCAATGATCTCAAAGCAACCCGATCGACGTGTTCTGATCCGTTTCATGAGGTGGTGCAGTTGGACCGGGGTGCCACCTTCAGCGGTGACTCAGGAAACCATAGACCAATACTATGATCGCGTGGCCAACCACAGTCTTCTCTCGAAGGCGGACGCGAAGTTTCAGATGCTTGTAAAAAGATGGAACGAGTATGCGACCAAGGTCCCGGCTTGGCCAAAGGTGCAATTGTCCGGTCTGAACCGGGCGAAAGGGTTTCAAATCCCGCACGAAGATTTTCCCGAGAGCTTTCGGGAGGACCTCCAGGACTTCTACAAATTCCTAATCGCGGACGATGTCTTGCAAATACGCACCCTACCGCCGCAACGCTTAGTGTCAGCCCAAAAGCGGGTTGAGAACCTCAGCGAAGCTGCTGAGGCGCTGCGCACTCTGATCGACACGGTGGTGCTGACACCGTCTGAAGATGGATATGACATTGATCTGCATGGAGATCTTGCCGGCATTCTCGCCTTAGCAACTGGTAAAAAAGCAAAAACCGCCAAAGCCGACATGGCTGAGGCGGTTTCGCAAGTATCGTTGGTTGCGGGAGCAGGATTTGGCCTTTGCCGAACAACTGAAATATTGAAAGTGCCCCGTCAAACCAGTTGCCAAAGTTGGCAAAAGCAATCTGATCAGAAAAACCTTGCGTAAAGTGGAAGTTAAAATGGCTCAGGACTTGTTGTTGCCCGTCGGCTAGCACGATTCACGTCAGAAATTACAAGCCGTGGCGATGCTTGAGTTTTGTTTGATCGAAGAGAAAATTGCTCGCTCGAACCCTAAAACCCGAGATTCCATTGCAAGCGTCAAGTTGATGATCAACGTGTATGGAGCGGTATTATCTGCATCAATCACAATGGATTTAGGTTAAGGGGCGCACCTACGAAATATGAGGCACACATGACACAGTGAAACCGTTGGAAGCGATGACGCGAGTAGAGCCTCTTTGCCGATATGATTTGATACCAAGTGCGAGTTACGGACAGTGATGAACGACACAAAGGGGCTTATTTTAGTGTTGTTATAAGTTTTTTTGGCTGGGTCCGTGCCAGCTGGCAATTGTTATAATCTCATGGCACCGATAGATACGCTTTTTCCAAGAAAAAGATGTTAGTTGTGCTACGTCCTACATCGCAAAGTCTTGGGGTTTCTTAGCGCTGAATGTCTGTGAAAACCCACTTCACAACTGGCGTTCAATTGGCAGCCAACCGGAAATCTTGGCGATCAGTTTGCGCCAAAACCCAGCTGATGGCTCTTTCGATATCGGCGCGTTCGTTTCAGTATTCGCATATACCCATTGGAGCTTTCCTGAGTCGTTGAGCGTTACCGAATAAGAGTGTAGTGGTAATGCCGCATCCAATTGCGCTTTGATCTGCTTCGCCAGACTAGAGCTGCGCACCAACATTGCGATTTCAGAGTTCTGTCGGATGGACCTAGGGTCGACATTTGCAGAACCCACAAAAACATAAACGTCATCAATCAAGGCGATTTTGGTGTGTAGGGTCAAAGGCGTTTCGACGCCTTCCTTCGAAGGCGGTACGCTGGCGCGTACCTCAATAAAGTTAACTCCGGCGCGCAACAGTCGCTTACGATAGCGCGCATAATGACCATGAGTGTACGGATGATTGGTCGAGGCAAGAGAGTTAGTCACGACCGAAACGTCAATTCCTTTTCTGACCAGTTGCTCAAAATACGCCGCACCGTAGTCTTCTGGAATAAAGTACGGCGTAACAACAATTACGCTTTTTTTAGCGCGTCCGAGACTATTAAAAAATGCGTTTCCTACAGCAAATGGTCCGGTGCCAGCAGGAGTGCGAAGCTTCTCAATGTCATCCACCACGATATTTGCGCGGCCATAGTAAACAGGAACTTGACCACTCTCGAGCCATCTTATGTAATCAGATGCCAGGGCTCGGTCGTAAATCGCGACTTCCTCGTCGAGAGCGCGCTTTTGAAACTGTTCATACGCCTCGCTCAAAGGAACAATGTCGCCATCGTCTATGGCGTCAAAAGGCAGGGACCAAGCATCATTCCAATACGCATCAAAGGTGTTTGACAAGACATGAACAGGCTTTCCGGCCACAAAGAGATCGAAGTCGGCAAAGTCGTAATTTGTTCCAATACTAAAGTATTCATCAGCAATGTTTCTGCCGCCTAAAATTGCATAGCTGCCGTCTGTGATCGTGACTTTGTTGTGCATGCGGCGATTCACTCGGGTAAAATCCAACAGGAAATTGACAGCCACACTGCTATTTCGGGATAGCGGGTTGAAAACGCGAATTTCCACGTTCGGGTGGGCATTCAGTGTCGCGATCTGATCATCACGTGCCGTCGTGAAAACGTCGTCGAACAACAGCCTGATTTTCACGCCTCGCTCTGCTGCGGAATACAGGGCGAGCCACATCAGCGAACCGGCCAAGTCCGGTTTGATCAGAAACGTCTGTATGTCAATTGAACTTTCCGCCGTTTCGATCATTCTCAGTCGCGCCCCGAGCGCGTCATTGCCGTCGAACAAGGGCAGCATTGCCAATAGTTGGCCATCGTGACCTGTAAGGTCAGACACTACACGTCCGGCACGAGTCCCATCGGCGGGGATAGCCCGTGAGCTTTCCTTAGGAGAGTCAAATGGCACGTGGGTGCAGCCGTTAATGAACAGAAGAAAACCACATACCAAAATAAGCTTTTCAATGGTCCTCATTGGCTCTCCGGTTCGGCAAAAGCTGATCCCGTCGCCCGTCCAATATGAATATGCCATTCTTCGAACGCAACTGAACTCTAAGTCCAGCACCCTAGGTTCTTTAAGCTAATCAACTGATTAAGGATAAGGTAAGAAATCGGCTTGTCAATCGCCACACCGGCAGTGTGCCGGGCAATAAGCCTGGGTTCCGTAATCTTTACAGGCATCCTATTCTGAACAGTTTTTTGCTTTCAAGTTGGCATGCCACGCTGTTACCTGGTCTATGAAGTCGCTCTGATCGCATTTGCTTTTCAGACCCAAGTATTTGCTAAAGCTTCGAAATTCCTCGACTGCGTATAGGATTTACACTATTTTTCTAATATCAGATTTTCGCATACACTATCGGACGTCTTCGATTGTTATATTTGCTCATGTTTGCCAGAGTGAAGCGCTCCCTTCGGATAGTTTTGTCCATATCTCTGCTGTTTGGCATTCTTGCCGCATGCGAGCGCGACCGACCAAAACCAACAAGTGAATTGACCCCTCAAGCACTGCTTGCAGCCGCCGAAAATCGTAAAGGAATTGATCCCACCAAATACAAAGGCGACATCGAACTCCTTCTATCTAGCAAGGTGCCCATAGGCGAGGAATCGTTTGATATTGTGTTTTTCGCAGGTTTGAGCCCGGCGACAGAAACCCGTTTGCGGGCGAACGTCGTGGCGGACTTGAGGGCGATCCAAGCACGATTCCCAGAGCTAGCATCGGGGGTCTATGATGATAGTTGCTCACGAGAAGTATCAGTTAATATTTTAGAAACAGAGGCGATTGAAGATCACGTCGAATTGCGTGGAACTTTGTTTGTACGATTCTTTTCCTGCGATCAGAACTCCCCGGGCCAAGAGCGGGGCAATCCTTGGTTGACACAAGAAATTGATGCAAAGGCAAAAGTGGAAGCCTTCGTCGAAGACCAATGTGTAAGGTTTTCCGTGGTTGAGCTTGAACTCGACCCGCGTGGGTTTACTGGGGTTGTCGCAAGATTATTCGGTGTCATTGAGACTGCGCGCGCCGAAATCATCAAACAGGCAGAGATCTATTTTGACGGCAACCCAATCTGCCTAACAGTCCCGAAGGAATTGGAGCCGGTATCACCGCAGGCCACACTCGTCAAAGCGCTCGAAATTGGCGAAGGCGGCATCGGCGCCGAAATTCAGGGATTGATCGATACAGACGCGACGACACTTGTCAAACTGCTCAACGTGATGGAATTGAGCGACATTATCGAGGGGCAACAATGAGGCACGTGTGTTTTACGATGTTTCTGATCGGCGGCTTCGGTCTCACATCCCCTTCAACAGCACAAGTTGCCGAATTCGACATAAAAGACACTCTGGTCGTCGGCACAACGGAAATTGATTACGGTCTCAATGTCATTATGACTGCGGTTTCGCCAACACGAGTTGGCATTGAAGCCGTGCTTGACTTTAGTGATTTGCAAGCTCGTTTACCGGACATGTTTGCTGACGAACCAATTTCAGACACATGTGGAACCCGTACCGATCTCAGTGAGTTTGTTGTTGAGGCACAAGGTGAAATTATCTCTCTAAGAGGAAAACTGGATACTCAGTTCTTTGAATGCACCAAGACAAACGAAAACGTCTTTGTACGCGGTAAACCGATGGACAGATGGATTTTCGACTTTTCAGCTTCAGCTACGGCCCGGTTTAGCGAAAAGTGCGTAACCTACGAAATAGTAGACGCAGCCGTTCAACCCCTTGAGCATTTGCGGGATATTGAGAGCTTCGTTGAAGATGTCGAAGCGCTGCGTTCCATCCTGCTGGAAGTCGCTGGACGCTTTTTGAGCGAACGGCCGTTTTGCCCTGCATTTCCTGAAGAATTTGAACCTTTGGACCCAGTTTATGAAACCGGCGGACCACGTGAAATAGGAGATGGTGGACTGGGCGCTTTCCTAAGAGGATCAATCGACACCAGCACCGCAACAATCATCGGAATACTACGCGTATTACAAGAGGAAGAAGTAATACCGGGCCCTCCGTGAGTTTTTTAAGCCAAGTAGACGCCTTCAAACTGCCTAAACAAAAATTGAGTAAGTCCGCTCTATCATCCAGTATGTTGCGATTGTTCCAATACCATATACGAGGATCAATTGAGCGCTTGTCTCCCATCGTTGTGCAGCTGGTATTTGCAAGAACGCCCATCCTACGACCAATGCTGCAGCAACAAAGATTAACTGACCAAGCTCGACGCCAACGTTGAAGAAAAGAAGCGCAATCGGAATCTCAGATGGCGGCAGTCCGATTTCGGCCAAGGCTCCAGCAAATCCGAGCCCATGCAATAGTCCAAACGCAAATGCCACAACCCAAGGCGCTCTTGCCGCCAAAGAAAAACGACCGCGGGACTTCCAGACGATCTCGGACGCCAGGAAAACGATCGAAAGTGCAATTGCCGCCTCTACAGGTGCAGACGGTAGCGAAACAAATCCCAGCGTGGCCAAACCCAGTGTTATCGAATGAGCTACTGTAAACGCAGTTATTGTTTTGATCAGCATCCACCAGCCTTCTACAAGAAACAGCAAAGCCAGCACGAACAGCAAGTGATCCAAACCCTCCAAAATGTGTTCAATTCCCAGAACGGTGTAGCGCTTAGCCGCGCGTGATGCAGATCCCGAACCAGCCAGCCATTCGTCCAGGTTGACTTCGATAGTCGTCCCCTCTCGTTTAACCAAACGCGTGACAGGTTCCTGACCAAACCAACGAACCGTCAACAGAGCCCCTTCGCGGTTCCACGGAAGCACCAGGTGATCTTCGGATGTCATGGGGGTGGCACAGGTGAAGGTAAATGTGACCGAATAAGATCCCCTTTCACCATTCGGGCTCCCCCCAAACTCACACTGCTCAGGCAAATCAGGTGACAATATCGCAGCTGACAATCTACTAGGTACTTTTGAGACTAGTCTGTATTCGCCGGGAGCCGTTTCAATCAGTTCCGCGCGATCCAAGCCGAGTGTATGCGCATGAGAACCGATCCCTTGTAGCGCTATTAGCGTCGCAGTCCACGCAGAGATGAGGAATAACCTAATCAACGTCTTTGGCCTTTTGCAGCGGCGCTATCTCGATCTTGTAGTCGCCTTCTACAGATTCCAGTTCTTTCTCCATCAACTCACGGGATTTGTCCGTCATCCACCGGGTGGCAACCCAATCTTGAGCCTGCTCAAACTCAGGCAACTGAGCGGGGTTTTCCTTGAGAACCCTGAGGAAGTGAATCGTCCCAGTCTGGGATGGGAACGGTCCTTGCCAATCGTCGTTCTTGTCAATGGCCGCCAAAACCTCTTTTGCCGTTTCGCCGCCGAACGCCTGCACAAGGCGTTTCTGGTCCATGTATCTCAGTGTATTTCCAAAGGTGATGTCGACGTCACTGAGGGATGTGGGATCTGCGCCTTCGTTCAACTCTTCCAGAAGGTTAGGTGGAACTTCGCTGATCGAATTAAACATCACATGTTCAAGGTCATAACTGGGAGGGCTCAGAAACTTCTCTTGGTTGCTGTCAAAGTATTCTTTGAGTTCCGCTTCTGTCGGCTCTGGCAAGTCTCCGGCAATGAAAAACCGCATGTTTTGAAGAAGTAATGCACGAATACGGGATCCGTCAGAAAAACCTCGCTTCACTGCCTCTCGGACCAGGATCTCTTCCTCAACGAAGTTTCTGACTAGGTCCTGTTTTTCTGCTTCACTTAGCGGGCGCAAAAGCAATTCCGACTCTTGGTCGAAAAGGTATTCCTGCGTCACTGCATCCACCACGATCAGATCTCGATGGTCCTTTGCAAAAAGCGCCTGCGCGATGAACAAAAGTGCTGCGAGGACGAGAAACTGAAACAACGGCTCTCTGACGAGATGAAAGAGAAATGAGTGCGGCGTACCACTGTCGTTACCGGCAGGTCTTCCCGAGGGATGGTCTGAAGTACTGATGGACATTTCTGAACCTATGTTACCGCACCGAAAAAAGACGCCCCAATTCAAGGCGCCTTTTCCGAAAAAGGCAACTCTTTAGAATGCAACGCATCATTCGCCCAGTTCATTACCTTACTTGCTGTTATCCTCGAGCATTGCAGGATGAACATAGTTTGGATCAGTGATACCCTCTTTGCGAGCGGCCATCGCGGCCAGGGTATGTCGCTGCAAACGGCTTATAACGTTGCCTGTGGAGCGACGGCGGTCGTCCAAAAGCGGAGAATACTCAACCCAATCGATCAACAGTATCTCGTTTTGAAGAGCCAGCTTTCGAAGAATCTGCATGAATTGTAGCGTGGTAAAGCCACCTATTTCAGGGTTTGATACACCCGGCGCCAACGAGCCGTCCAGAACATCCATATCGATTGAGATATACAGCCGGCGTCCTTCGAGTTCTGAGATCAGTTCGTCGACAGTTGCATCAAATCCATTTTTTTCAAACTTCGGCATGAAGTAGTAGTTGGTCTGATTGTTGAACATCCAGTCCATTCTCTCGACGCTCTCGTACGCACCGCGAAGGCCGATGTGGAAAATCTGATCTCCGGTGGTCCACCCTTGCTCGTGCGCGAAACGGAGGGCTGCACCCCCATGGGTGAACATTCCAAGTCGCCCATCAGGCGGTGCAAGGTCGGTATGGGCGTCAAAATGGACTGTTGTAAAACTCTGCGGACCGTAGTGATCAATCAGCGCCATTAGTGACGCGACCTGGGTGCCATGGTCTCCGCCTATTACGAAGGGTATCGCACCGCCATCGAGGATTTCCTTAAACACACCAGCCTGATCCGCAAAGTTCTGCATCATTAAAGATGGGTGGGCGTTGGCGTTTCCATAGTCCACAACGTTCAGGATATCGAAGTACTGGTTGTTGAACCACATATCATGCCCCGACTGGGCAAAATCATAGTTGTGGTTTACGCGCATATAATTCGCTGCCCAGCCGTTGCCGTCAGCTGGATTAAACTGGCTCGGCGCCCCAACAATAGCCACGTCAACCTCTCCGGCAATCAGATCTTCAGTTGTCAAAGCGATCGGCAAACCGAAATACGTGGGAAATGCGTGCTTGGTCGGCACGACGTAGTAGCGCTGTAAATCAATTGGACCGGGTTCCCGCGGAGGGTTATCACCTACCATATCCTTGCGCAGATAGTATTTGTTCCAGCCAGGATCGAGGATTTGAACATTTGGATTGCTTGGATCTCTCCACGGCTGCATCGAAGATGGGAACCCATCAACTAAAGGATCAGCGGAAAAATCTGGTGCGGGATTGTCTTGTGCGTATCCCACTCCAGCTAGTGTTGCTGCGAGCAGAGCGGACCATTTGAACAATACTGGTAAGCGACGCGCCACTTTCTAATCCTCTCATTTTAAGACCAAATTTAACTTGACTACGGAGAGGATATTTTCTCAGGCTATTGATGACTGTGCAAAAAGTGCAAGTAGCACACATCTTTGCAATCGCCCGGCATGAGTTACGTGATCGGGTATTGGCATTCGACCTGTATACCCATCCCCGAGACTTTGGGTTTGTTGATAGAGGGGTAACTGCTTTGGCATTCGATCGTTTTTCAATTGATCTCGCAGATGAGGATACACTGGAAAACTTCTATCTTGAGCAAACCAATACAGACACCCGCTTTATGCAATTCACTTCTGGCCCCGCGATCCTGAGCGCCCGTAGCATCGATTTTGGCGACATCAGGCTCCTGCAAGTATCAGGGGAAGGCAAGCATCTCTGGACCGACACTATGTTGGCGCGTGAGTGGCGATTTGCGATCATGGTTTCAGCAAATGGCAGCCCTCGGATAGGCCAGTCTGGCATTTCTAACACCACCGCCCATCTACTGAGGCCAGGTGAAACGGCGGAGTTGTTCACAAACGGCAGATACAAAACTCTGGAGATTACGTTCACGGAAGAACTTCCCAAAAAGCTCGGGTGGAATTGCCGTGGTGGTCAAATTACTGATGTGCCTGAAGACGTCGCAAGAAGCCTGGCGTCGATTGCGCAGGAAGGCTTTTCTGCGGCTCTCAATGACGACTCAGGAGATTGGTGTTTTAGCTCTCTCGCGGACACTCGGTCTAAACTCATCGATGCTTTAGAAGTTGCCCTTCAACCTTGGGCGTCGCCCAAACACCATGACAGTGATGTTCTGTCGCGTGGAGCACGGGCTGATTTGCTCCGCGATGCCCGTAGACTACTGCAGGACAAAGACAACAACCTATGTGTCAGTGTTGACGCTTTGGCTGAAGAAATTGGCGTGTCCAAGCGAAGTATTTTTCAAGCTTTCCAAAAAGCTTATGGGATTGGACCGAGGAGATTCCGAGAAGTCGTACGTTTGAACGGTCTTCGCGCAAGCTTGTATCGTAGCGAGCCGGACAACTCGTCTGTGACCCACCTGGCGAACGATCATGGCTTTTCAGAATTGGGGCGTATGGCAGGCAAATACCGGTCATTGTTCGGAGAACTTCCAAGCGAAACGCTTAAGCGACCTAGGCAGAGCTGGTTAAACTAGGAGCGCAACGTCTGGCTCGGGCTCTCTCCAAACTGTCGACGATACTTTCCGGCCATGCGCCCAAGATCCCCAAACCCAAGTTCGGTTGCCAGTTCAGTAACTGTATTTCCTACAGGGCCGGTATTTTTCAACCTGGTTCGCAATTCTGCGAGGCGTCGTATTTCTATGTACCGCCTTGGCGTAATACCTAACGACTGACGTAGCGAATAGAACAACGTGCGCCTCCCAACGCCCAATTCCCTTGAAATGGCGTTTAAGCCTGGCAACCCATCGCCTAACTCTAAAAGAAGGCGATCAAAGTTCTTCAATACCGAATATCGCTTCGTGCATTCATTAAGTTCCGAACTCGAATTGGTACCTTTAGGTAACCAAGGGCACAACGCCCGCTCCAGAGCATCTAAAACCATCCCACGCACTTCTGCCATTAGTTCAGGCCTCAAATATTCACCGTTGGACACAGTGATCTTTTTTGCTTGGCGACAAACAGTCTCGAGTTGTTGCAATCGCGTTCCTCGGATGCGTGCCAAAGGTGCTCCTGAAAAAGTCCAGCCAAGACTGTCTGCAATTTCTTTGGATACACCTATTTCCAGTGTTTCAACCGGCCCCAGAAACACATAGTCCATTTCCTGGCCGGGGCGAAACAGCATCGCGTCTTTAGGACCAAGTTCGTGACCAAGCGATCTGACGCCGCCTTTTGCGTTCAGCACTATCCCAAAATGCACTCGACCATCGTCAGACATTTGGTCTTGCCACCTGCAATGAGCAATCCCTGAAGCCCAAAGCAGAGTGACGCCGTTTAGATCCACAACCTTGTATTCAAGTTTTGCAGGGCCTGCTGAGAATTGAGTATAGCCAGGCATCATCCCAGTGGCTTGGAACAGAAACTCCGAAATATCTTCGGCTTCATGCAGAAGAATACGCTGTATACCCATGCAGTTACTCTGTACGCGCGGCACTGTGTTCGGCAAGGGTTAATTCCGCAAAGATAGATTCCAAATGCACTAATTACGTAGCACCCTTGCTACCTGTCCGCCAAAATCACACGCAATCCAATGACAGAACCGGACTTCTTTGAATTTGAAAGGAAAGACGATGAATTACTGCAAGTTGTTGTCCACAGCCGTGTTCACCGCGGTACTTGGAGCCATTCCTTTTGAAACTTCAGCGCAAATGCTCAAGGACATTGCTGCAGCTTCGCCAAATGAAAACATCGGTCCGATGCCTCACCAGATCCCTGACGACCCGACAAAGATGAATATCAAACAGGACAAGTCTACG
Source organism: Ruegeria sp. AB8 (assembly GCF_056542605.1). NCBI lineage: Bacteria > Pseudomonadati > Pseudomonadota > Alphaproteobacteria > Rhodobacterales > Roseobacteraceae > Ruegeria > Ruegeria sp. AB8. The sequence goes on along the minus strand of NZ_JBQGAB010000032.1, from coordinate 8,023 downwards.
GACATCTGGCGAGCAGAACGTGAACCATCCGGACGTCCTGCAGGACCAATGGACGTACAACGATACCAGCTGCAAATGGAACCTGTGGGTATCCAAACGTTCTTTAAGCTGCCCGTTGCTCTTGCACCCGAAGACTTACAGGCCGGCGAAATCGATGTTGCGATATTCGGCGCACCAACTGGAGCGCTTCCGCACTCCGCAGGCAATATGTGGGCGCCGGCCGAGGTGCGAACTACACGCGACTATGGCGGCTACGGTGACCCCAAATTCCCTTTAAGCTGGGTTGAATACGAGACCCTTCTCGCTCCATTCACAATCTTAAATGCGGTTGACTACGGCGATGCCGGACTAAATGCGTACAATCAATCTGCGACTTTAGAGGAAATACGTCGTATGACACGGGAGATTGCTTCCGTCGGCGCAATTCCCTTCATCGTTGGTGGGGACCACTCGGTTCCCAACGGCACTTTCCGCGGTATCGTTGATGTCTACGGAAAGAACAACGTTGCTTTCGTGCATTTTGATGTCCATCTCGACCGAGACGCTGGCATGGGCAAGTTTGGTGCCTATTACCATTCAGGCAGTTTTATGAATCGCGCTGTTCAGGAAGGTATGGTCGAAGGGCGCCATGTCATTCAGTATGGCATGTCTACACCGGTCTTTGGTCCAGAGGAGTGGGATCAGGTGGCCTCTGAAGGCGGGAAGGTTTATCACATCCACGAGATCAGGAGAGACGGCGTCGAAGAGACTTTTGAAAAAATATACAAAGACTTAGAAGACATAGATCTTGTTTACGTTTCCTTCGACATTGACACCTTTGACATGAGCTATGCACCCGGAACAGGCTCCTCATCGCCCATCGGTTCGCATCCCGAAGACCTTTTCCCCATGTTGCGCCAATTTGCGGCAACAAAAACCATCGTCGGCGTTGATTTCGTTGAGTTCAACCCCTTCTACGATAACCGCGGCCAACAAACCGCGCGGCTTGTTCGGCGAACCATGTTTCAGTTTCTAACCGGCATTGCGATGAAAAAAGACGGGATCGAACCGGACTATATTCACCCGCGCATCTCCGGAGAACCGTAAGAACAGTCTGGTTCTGGCGATCAGCGGTGCGCATTGCCCGAAAAGGCCTAGGGATCCCTTCAAAAAGAATGGTGGCGCGGCAATGCGCCAGAGCCAAGTGGCGACTGATAGTTAATGCCCGTTTTTTGCAAAACGACTCATCGCTTTTCTCTTGCTAAATTGAGCTCGCTGCGGAGGATTTTCTGCGTTTCGTGCATCAGGACCAATGTATGACAAGTTTACCAAAACTCACATCGGCGGATTCAGACGCCCCTGCTAAAGCCCACCCTAGTGCAATTTCTGAGTTACATCAGAATGTAGTTTTGAGTCCATCGGCTGAATCGGACAAGTTACCTATCGGAACAGATCTTCTAAACTTCGCTGGAACTGGCAACAAAAAAGCACCTGTCTATCCGCCAAAATTCTCAACCTGTATCACAGGACTACGTGCTGCTGAGGGGTATCGCGCCAGACCTTCAGAAACTGGACATAAAGGCTTGGCTCCTTCAAATATGGAAGAAGCAAGTCAAGCCAGTGGAAGCAACTAGAATGTCGGCTACGGCAATGAGTTTCGAAAGCTCCGCCCTGCGAGTTGGCATGGTGGGCAACCTTGCAATGGGTTTCGCTGGTGTCGTAGCTTCAGTTCTGTCGAACTCACAAGCGCTTCTTGTTGATGGGCTTTTCTCTCTTGTTGGCTTTTTTGCTGCTATTATAGCTGTTCGCGTAGGTAAACAGTCATTTGCGCAACCCGATGATGCAAGACCGCTTGGCTATGCTGCCGATGAAGCAGTTTTTACCACGTTCAGGTCCTTGTCCCTTCTGGGCCTCGTCGCATTCGCTCTCATTAATGCTGTTGCCAAAATTGCGGCATATATCGGTGGTACTGTACCTGCGCCCGTGAAGTACGAGGTCGTTGGTGTTTACACGGTTGCCATTTGTCTGATCTGCGTCGGGCTTTGGCTAAATCACCTACGCTGTTGGAAAAAAACAGGAAAAAATAGCGACATACTGAAGCTCGAAGCCCGGGCAGCGGCCTTTGACGGTGTTATCACCGGGACTGCTGGCTTGGGCTTCGGGCTTGTTTATCTTTTTCAATCTGGCCCATTGGCGTTCATTGCACCGGTCGGGGACTCAATCATTGTTATCGGTTTGTGCCTCATCGCATCGGGCACATACTGGTCCGACTTCAAAAGCAGTTTGGGTGAGCTTGTGGGTGCCTCGGCCGGAGCAGAGATCGTCGAAAGTGCGCGTGCAATTGCTGAAGAACACTTCGCCTCAGAAGATATCGCGTTGGTTGACGTTGTTGTTTTGAAAGCGGGCCGCACCTACTCGGTCATTGTGTTTGTGAACCCGCGAGACACGATCTCAGGGAAGCAGGCTGACAATTTATCTGCTTCATTGAACGCGAAACTGAGTACGCAATTCGCACGAACCGAAGTACTGGTTGTGGTTTCTGAGATCGGTCGTCGTGTTTTAGGGGCTGCGTCAGATGAGTAATCTTTTGAGATTCTGCCATTTTGGTACAACTCAATCACCTATTCGATACCGTTCTCGGACTTTGGCTTTTGTTCGACCAATTGGATCTGGGCGAGCGACATGAAGACCCAACTCACTTTATCCCAACGATGACTTAGGAGCGTCTAAATGAAGAAGTTTTTACTGAGCATATCAATGTCATTTCTCGCAGGCGAACTGGCGGCGCAATCGCAATTGACGACCGCGTCGCCCATTCCTGATGGCGCGGAAAAACGGTTCTGCTACTATCAGGGTCTCGTGTACTCTGAGAACGCCTTCATACTATTGGTCGGCACCAACACCGTAACTTCTACAGCTCCTCAAAAAGAAGAACGGTTGCTGCGTTGCTTTCGTGGAGACGATGGAAATTTGTCCTGGCGACCGCAGAGCACACTTCAGCTTGGCAAGTAGAGACCCTGAACCCATTTTCTGTGCTTCAGTAAATGGGTCGGAACGCCTCTAACCAAAAGGAGGCGCACCACGATGCAACAGATCAATGCCAAACTGTCCGAACTCTATTGTTCCAGGGTTGCTCATCTGGCGCATGCGCTATCGCTTCCCCCGTGACGTCGGCCTCTCGTCTTTAGGATGGGAGGGTCCGCTGTCGCGGACTTGTGCATCGCCGGTCTAATGCGCCGTCTTGGCCAAAGCGCTGCATAGCTAAGCAGGGAAAGCTACTCACCAGTCGGACTGCACAGTTTCCCATGGAAACCGTTTTGGTGATCCGCCTCGATTGAAATGGTCTGCCGTTATGGCTAAGAAAACTGGGGAACCACAAGCGTTGCATCTGGCCTCTCAGCTAGGATAGCCCTATCTGTCGATCCGCGTTCTGGGCATCATGCCTGGAATTCATCGTTGAACACACTTCAACCTGTTCTCTGCTTACCGATTGCCAGAACCAGGTCCGCCTGCCAGCATTGCTGCTTGGCGCATTCGCTGGAACTCGTCAGGTGTGACGGTTCCATCGCTGACATCAATACCCTTGGGAATCCGCGCTCGTTTGTGTCCGACTACACGAACGCTGCTTCTTGTGATTTCCAGGCAGGCAGAGTTGTAGCAAGTCAGCCCATTTGTGTTGATTTGAATAGCGGTCTGACCAATTGCATTGGTGACCAAAGGAGCCTGGGTAGTAGTGGCGCAAGCTGAAGCCAACACCGCAAACCCGAAACACGCCCATTTTTTCATACGCAACTCCTTTATTCCTCAAAGATAGGTCAGCAACCGTTCAGTCAAATTTTTCGAGCGTCTACTTCGAGCCCAAAATGCGCAATTCTACGTCTTGTGCGAAATCCTTTTTTTTCAGGCAACGCGCAACGAAGTCGGACGTCCATCCAACAACAGTTGCACTACTGTAGGACACCTCCAAAGAACGGTGAACTCTTCACATTTTCGTTTTGCACAAACTGGAAAGGTGGAGAGAAAAGATGTCACAATTTGATCTGCTAACAACGCTGCGAAACCAATACCCGGCGACTACGGCTGCGGCACACAATTTGGTCTTACGCACGTCTGAGCTTTCAGTTGCCAGAAAGCACAAAGTTCAGATTTACGTTGACCAGACTCCTCGGGCGCTGATCGCCTTCGAAAATGGCCTTTGGGAAACCTTACTTTGGGCCGCCCGAGAATCCAATGCGACAAGCGCAGAGCGGCTGTTCAAATTCACAGCAAACTTCTTCGCTCAGTTCGCATTGGCATGTCCAACGTGGAATAACGTCCTGCCCGAAATCACAGATTACTTGATTGCAGCAAGCAGTGCAGAAAAGTCCCTGCTTACTGACGCTGTCGACCAGGTCAAAAGAGAACAATCCATAATGATTGGCATCGGGCGCGAGAACTCATCGAACCGGACGAGCAAACAACAGTGATCCGCATTCAGCCTTAACCGGGTCGCTGCAAAAAGAGGCACCGGGTGTTTTAGGGGCTCCACAGTAAACGCATTGATTGGAGAAGAAAATGAAAGACCTTGATTCACAAGCTTGGGACATTGTCCTTTCGATAACGCCCAAAGACATATTGAAGTTCTACCAAAAGACTGACGACCTTAGTGATCTACACCAAAAAATTTATGAAGATTTTCTGGTCAACGGTCGGTTTGCTTGCGTGCACCATGAGTTTTTCTTTTACTCAGATGCAGCTGAGCAGCAAACCTATGTACTGCGTGTTCAAAGACTCACTGGGACCCAACCGGACTCTTTTCGGCGGTGATTCAAAGGATTGCGAAGGTTCTGCCGGGCAATACGAGACTCGTCTTCAACCGGACGCAAGAGACGCCAAAAATATCACGACTGGCTGCAGATTGTTGGACGATTCAAGAAAAAACGGTTGAACCTTCGAAAATCGCGCTGTGTATGAGTAAGAACAACGAATTTTTCAATTGCCTGCGACTTTGCGAAAATCAAAACAGCAGTTTTGTCTCCTTCCATCACTTGCCAGAATCTACCGATTCAAAGGCGCTCCAACCCTGCACGGATCATTTCAACCAGGCCGCGCGCGAAGGGTAGATCGTTTATGTATTCGTCAATTGTGAAGTCGCCGTTTACTTGAGGCAATTGTACCCTGGCCAGCCCTGTTTCACCGGCGAGGCTATGCACCGCGGAAATAATCAAACGATCAATGAAATAGTCTCGCACATCTATTTGGCGTACTTTTTTGACAGCGGCCTTGAAGTCTCCTTTCTCAACGTCTTCCAAGCAAAGTGTAATCTGGGTCCAAGTTGGCAACATGGGATTCGCATCCGTCGCTTGTCGCACCAATTCCGCGCCTTTATTGGGGTCGCCGACAAATGCAATCCATCCTCCAGCCACAGCGAGCAGAAGATTGCCATTCGGATTGGCGCGAATTGCGGCATCAATTAATTGCATAAAACTAGGTTTATCTCCATCCAATTGGGCATAGACGGCTGCTGCGATCAGAGCCTCCTGGCAATTTGGCTCAAAAGCCAATGCTTTCTCTGCGTGAGTTCGGCCATCTTCGACAACGGACTTCAATCGTTTTTGTCCAACACCTACCTGTTCAACATATCCAAACGCCAATAGTGCGTGCGCCAAGCCACTGGTTGGGTTCTCCCTGACAGCAGCTTGCGACAGTTCCAACATTCGCGCCAAGCTGCTGACTTTGTTTGCGCGAAGGTGGGTGTGGAACGCCAACAAAGCTTCATACACGTTTGAGTCCGAAGCTGGTCGCGTTTGAGCGTTTCTCGCAGCGTCGGTTGCAACAAACCCATATGCATCCGCAATGCAGACGGCGCAGCGCTTTGCGACGTCTTCTTGAGCTTCGAAAATATTGGCGTTGCTCAAAAAGATGTCTTTGCGCTCCGACCAAACTAGGTCACCGGTGTCTCTTCGTTTCAATTGAACAACTATGCGCAAACACTCGCCATCTTCGCGAACCGTTCCTCCCAGAACATAATCGCAGCGCTCAAGCGAGTTATGTTCTTCCTGGGTTTGTGACTTAGAGTTTTCGGCCCTAAAACCTGTAAGTACCCGGACATAACCGAAACGGGCGAGTTCCAGCGCAATCTCTTCTGGCAAACCACCGCGAAAAAAAATTGCACGCGCAGTCTCTGACCCTGAGAACGATCTAATGCCTAGCGTGGGCAACCTTGGCGTTTGCTCATCAGTCAAACTCGCGTTATTTGCCTGAAATTCTCGAATGCGAAAGGTGGGTCGATACCGACCTTTTGGAACCGATATTTCTACCCTGTTTTGTCTACCTGAGGTCAAATAATAATATTTTAATGCCTTTCTCAGTTTTACCGCTTCAGTTCGCACAACGGGATCAGTGTTGGGATCAAAGTCTGCGCCTCGTCCAAACACATCCATTGCCAACGCAGTGCCATGAAGTTCTTTACCCCTGCCGTCGATTTCACTTCTGACGAGGTGTTCAAAAAAAAATCTGTTGCGTTTGCTGACCGCGAAGTCACTCGAACCAACAATACGTTCCAGCTCTTCCAGGACCTCTTCTCTACTCACTTCTAAGGGCAAGAGTCACACCTTGGGGTCAGCCGCGCCAAATAACCTAAGTAGCACACTCTGGGTAGCACGACAAAGGAGACAACACCTTTTGGAAGTGATCGCCATCTCTAGGTCATGTTGACAAATGGCGGAGCCACAGGCGGATTGATGTGATGTCGACGAAACCGAGGAAGCTCTCTGCGGTTTTGTCGTAACGTGTCGCGACGCGGCGGGCATTCTTCAACTTATTGAAGCATCTCTCCACCAGGTTCCGCAGTCGATACAGTGGGCGATCAACTCCAACACGCTTTTTTCGCGACTTCCGCATGGGAATTACCGGTTGGATGTATCGGTTGCGCATTTGGTCACGAATGCTGTCTGCATCGTACCCTTTGTCGGCCAGCAGCGCTAAAGGTTCCGGCAGATTGTCGTCCATGATGAGATCGAAGCCGAGATAGTCGGACGTCTGGCCGGGCGTGATGTCAGTTCTCATCGGCAGACCGGTTGCATTCACCCGGAGATGGATCTTGGTCGTGAAGCCACCCTTTGAGCGGCCAAAACCCTGTCGCGGAGTCCCCCCTTTTGCGCCCGCTGCCTGATGATGGGCGCGAACCACGGTGCTGTCGACCATTTGCAGGGCGTCAGGAACGATCCTGCTCTTGGTCAGCGCATCCAGGATTTGTTCCCAGAGGCCAGCAAGTGTCCAACGCCGGAGCTGTCGATAGACACTCGACCAGTTCCCAAATTCTTCAGGAAGGTCCCGCCACGGTGCGCCGGTGCGTGCTATCCAGAAAACGCCATCAAGAACAAGGCGGTGGTTGGTGGGTTTGCGACCATTCGGGGCGCGAACGGAAAGAATGAACTGTTCAAAGAAAGCCCACTCCTCGTCCGACATCAAATCTCGTGCCAAGCTGGTCTCCATCGCAGATGCCAGCTTGAATCATGCTCAAAGCCTGATGTGAATCCCTTTTGTCAACACGGCCTAAGTTCGGTGTTTCGTGTTCCAACTTATTTTTACTGCGATAGCAAATGTCGCAAACGACCTTACGGGTGCGTTGGACACAATGCGCTTTTCTACTGCATTTATGTGGGCAAAACTGTCGTTCGAAGAATCTTTAAAGACGAAAATGCAAATGCGTGGTAGCTCCAGATTATGGCAACGACAACTGCGCGAAATCGATCGCCCACACCTTACGCATTTGCGGTTGTTGGTGTCCTTTTTGCTTCAATCTGTTTCGGACTGGTTCCCTATTTCAGCCGCAGCCTGACCGAGCAAGGCGTCGCACCCTATGCGGTCGCATTCTATCGCTACATTGTTGCGGCGATTCTTTTGCTTCCAGTTCTCATCTTGCACCGAAAAGAATGGCGAGAGATCACTTGGGGCCTTTCAGCCGGAGCAGTAATGGGGATTGGTTGGATCGGATATGTAACGGCGCTGGAGAAGTTGCCCGCATCGACAGTGGGTGTGCTCTACATGACCTATCCGGTGT
>NZ_JBQGAB010000031.1:0-27690 GCF_056542605.1 Ruegeria sp. AB8 | reverse complement strand
AAACCGCGCAGACAGGCCGGACACATGACTGCTTCTGACAAATGCGCAAATCAGATCAAAAATGTCTTGCTAGGAAGGAGCCATCCACACATGCCATTCGCTGCACCTACGTCCAATGTCTCACATGCGGACGAAGCTGCCGTTTGCTGCAGCGCAGAGCTCCGGAATCAATTGAAGGATTGCTAAGCAGGCGGAGCTGACGAACAGAGTTATCTTTCGCTGTCGGACCTAAAAGCGCGGGCCCTCATCGCCCATCTCAGGGCAAAAGCCTTCTTCCACTACAGGATCGATACATAGCTTGCGGCGGACGCTCTATTTAGAAAAAAGGCCAAAAGAAGAAAATACAGCAATACGGGAAAAGCAATCATAGCCTTCCTTATCGAAGATTTTAGGGCGCTATTTTTGTTTGGGCTAAAAGTTTCGACCTTGGTGTAACTTAAAGGTGGGAATAGATCCCTTTTGCTTTGCTTAATCATAGTCAACTCGTGAAAAACTGACTAATCTTTTTCAAACCCCACATTAACCGAAGATTAACGCTCAAATTATTTCAGTTTTGGCGTTTTTTTTGACCGCTTTTGGAGACAAAAGCTCCAAGCCAATTACTATTGTCAACAGTATTGATGCTTCCCCAGTGATTCTTTTGGGAGTAACGGCTAAGCTGTTAATGTTAAATTAAAAATATCCACTCCGAAATGTCGGATCGTTGCCACATTCTGGCCCCGTTTTGACAACACTTTTAAGTGTGGCATTTGCACGTCGCCGCTAATCTGTATTTCGCTACGTAAAAAGGATTTCTTACGTGTTGAACTTCCTTAAAGTGAGTGTCTCCGCACTCGTGCTGTCTGCATTTGTAGTCGCGCCAATCGTGACCGTTTTCGCCACCGATTACGCATATGCAAAAAATGGTAACGGAAAAGGTGGGGGCAACGGCGGCGGAAAAGGGGATAACGGAGGTGGCAACGGTGGCGGAAAGGGCGGCAACAGCGGTGAAAAAGGTGCCAAAAAGGGATGGGGTTCCGACAAAACGCTAAACGGGACAAGAACGAAGTCTGCCAGCAAAAGTCATAAATCAAAGAGCGGCAGTCGTTTGGGTCGGGCTGTGAAGGAAGACTTTCAGGCCTTGGGGCGTAACCTGAAGCAAAACGGTGTCAAAGGTCTTTTCAAAGGGAACAAGGCACGGACCACCACAACACGAACAAGTAAAGCGAGTGTCGCGCAATCCCCGAGACCACCAAGCAGAAAAGCAAAACTCCTTGATGATGGCACGCTTGCCCCGCGTAACCTCGGCAAACTGAATGGTGCCATTAACTCCAGTGTAAATGCAAAACTCGCGCATATCGCGAACGGACAGTATGCGAAAGGTACAGGGCCTGTGAGCCTGGCCGCTGGCCTCGCCGTAGCCGACGCAAATTTCAATCATGTCATGGGTGAAGATTACGACTTGAGCCCTGAAGAAGTGAAGGAAATTGCTGCGGCGTATGACTATTTGGACACGGCTCCGATGACGCTGGAGGAAGCTGAACAGGTTCTTGCCGATGAGGCGGCCACCCCCGGTACGATTGCGCCCGAAGACTTGGAAACCGCACAAGCGGTGAAAAATGCGCACGACGTAACAACAGATGAGGACGGAAATAAGATAGGGCAGCCGACCGACGATCAGTTGGCGGCTGCGGAGGCGGTGCATGACGCGGAAGCCAGCCTGTTGGGGCACTACAAAGGCGACTTTTCTGACGACACAATCATCGCGGAGGAACAGCAAGACCGCGTCCTTAGCGCCGTCCGCGCCTCCAATCCCGATGAAGAATCGGTAAAAGCCACGCTTGGCACTTCGGACGACGGAAGCCTTTATGCCGACGGCCAGGAGGACGATGATGTTGATGGAGAAGCGGAGGGAGCAGATCAAACCCCGGATGAAGAGCCGGAAGACGAATTTGCAAGCAACGGATAAATGTAATGTAAGAGGCCTCAGAGCGGGAATTTAGACGCCTTCTTTGATATTGCCAGCCTCCAGTTGGATTGAACCCGATTTATGCATTAGGTGCCACTATCGCTACTAAGTGGACAACCTAAAACACAACTTCCGCGAAACAACCATGTTCGCTTTGGGCTCTTCTTCGACATCTGAGCGGTTCGGTCAGATGTCAGCTAAGCCGCGTACAGAAGCCCTTCAAGACGACGGAACCGAGGTGCGGGGTCCGCTTCAGTGCCTTAACGACCGCTCCTGCCAGAAACGGCCGTTCGCTGCCACAGCTTCAAAGGTCTGGGATGCGGACTTTGCAGACATCCGCAGTACTGCTCCAAAAGGACCGCAGTCAGCCCAAAGCGGACCTTCAAAACCGAGTGTGCAATGTCCGAGAGGCGAACAAGTCCGTTCATTCGCATTTACCGCTGCAATACCCGCAACCGGCCCGGCCGGGCATTTTCGGCTAAAAGTCCATTCGAACAAACCTTAAAGCAGTTTGTTAATTGGGTTTTGTAACAAATACGCTGGTTTCTGGGTTCAGATCGTCGTTCGGATCCGTCAAAACGCCGGCTGGAAAGGAAACCGAGATAGGACGGTCCTTTGTGTCAAGGCAGAGCATGTGGTTATTGTCCCCGTCACCCAGATCGGCAAGCGCTGCGGGCGTAACCGTGCGTTGAAATCCATCTTCGGCCTCTACGATGATCCTGTACAGATCACGTTCCGCATCGCCAGGTTCCTTGCCGTTCGCCAGCGTAACGCCACCCGCCCAAGTTACCCGAATGGCCTGTACGATGTTGTCACTTGGACAAAGGCTTCCTCTGGTTCGGCGTGGTCCCAAGTTTCCGACCAAAGTCCAATCCTCAACAACCTCGGCCAAGATCAATGACGGCCCGTCTTCCAGCGGAGTCACGGCCACAGTGGCACCTCGAAAATCAAGCGTTCCATCGATGGAATGAATGTGTCCAATAACCTCGACTTCAACCGGTGGATCCTCTGAAGCGTTCCCAAAATCCCCGATCAGAAGCACAGTGCGCAATTCACCGGGATCGGTAGCAGGCAATACTGACGCGCAGTGCATTGTTCCGATCTGACCTGACTTTGTTACAACTCTGAAGTCACCTGCCTGCAAAGTTTCCAGATCTACCTCGGTTGAAAAGATGACGGGCATCCCGTCTTTGCCCCTGGAACTTCTGCAAATGAGATTTGCTACACGCGGCAACGCCTCGAGTCCGTGGAAAGCGGAAAGCAACTCGGCATCTTGTCCTCCAGCTGAACTCGGCAATCCGAGGTTTTGGGTTGTATCTTCAAGTTCTCGACTTGAAACGTCCTGCGCGCACAAAGCCGTCCCCGACAAAACAAACGCAGTGGCAGGTGCGAGCAATCTGATCGCTTGGCTCCATTTCCTAAGCTGCTTCAGCAATTAGGTTTCTCTCCATTTTTGGTCCGCGGTGTTGCGGGCTTTCGAGCTGTTACGTGTTGGAGTTTTATAAACACACGCAAACAAGTTTGGTCTAACTTGCTGCTATGCGGTCGCCAACAACGCATCGGAAAGCTCGTATTCCGAAAGGGCCCCTGGTGCACCTATTGCAACAAGCCTTGTTTCGGGTTTTCGTTGGCCCCAAGCGCCATCCCTTGCGATGTCCATACGCTTTCCGACTACCTGAACAAGAATGCGATGATCCGGATCCTCCTCGCTAAAAACAAAGCCCTTGAGGCGATAGACGTCGCCCGGAAGCTTGCGAATTGCACTCCGAAGAGAAGACAAGCTTATCGGGCGTTCAGCTTTCATCATTGTTGTTGAGAAGCTGTCCGAGTGATCAAAGTGGTGGCAACCACAATCCGGTCCATGTTCGTGATGATCGGGTATTTCTGTTTCGAGCTGTTCGGCGGCAAAGCGGCCAACAGAAAGAAGAATATCCAGTGGGACATCCGCGTTGACCGCTTCGACAAGACGATATCGACGGAAGCGAGACCCGAGCCAATCGTGCACCCTTTGAACAGCCGCCCTGTCGACGAGGTCGACCTTGTTCAAAATAACCATGTCCGAGAACGCGATTTGACGGAGCTTCAGTTCCATTTGTTCCGGCGCGGCAAATAACTGTTCTGCATCAACAAGACACATAAGACTGTCCAAGCGGATCATGTCCCGAAACTTCTGATCGGTGAATGTCATCGCAATTGATGACGGGTCCGACACTCCGCTTGCTTCAAGGACGATGTATTCCGGTTTCTCAGGCCGGGCGAGAACGGCCTCTACCGTTTCGATCAGGTCATCTCGGATCGAGCAGCAAACGCAGCCATTTGCCAAACTCATCACATCATCTTCGAGACCGACTACCAAGTCGGCGTCAACGTTTATTGATCCAAAGTCATTCACCAGAACCGCAACCCGCAACCCGTGATTGCCTGTCAGGATGCGGTTCAAAAGTGTTGTCTTACCGGCTCCGAGAAAGCCGGTAAGGATCGTTACGGGGATTGCGGACGACGACCCAAATTCGATCATGTCGTTACTCCGTCTTCTTCTTGCGGTTCGGGATCACGTCATCGACCTTGATTACGAAATCACTGGGCCACTCTGGATCGGGAGCCCGGAATACATCAGCTGGGTAGTATTCTTTAGGATCGATCTCCATGTCCCGGTACTTCTGGTCTTGCTGTTCAGCACGTGATGACCGCGGTGCTGGCGGCTTGATTTCATCCGGCAATGTGATCTTGCCTTCTGCTTCCATCTTGCCCAATTCGCGGAATGGCGCGACCGAACCAGATTTTCCGGGAAGTGTCGCCTTCCGATACCAGATTGCATCTTTGGTGACGTTGACGACGGCGACGTCCAAACCCCAAGCGAACAGCCCATCGTAGTGGGCACGGATTCCCGCCAGCATTTCGGCATCGATGTCCTCGTCTTGCGTATAGTGGGTTACCATTGCAAGCCGCGGGCGCGCCTCAGCCATCATCTTACCGACCGCATAGTGCGATGTATGGTGCGTATCGATTGTGTAGTTGAACAGCTCTTGCGGCAGACCGTATTTGTAGGTCATCAACTGACCGATATCCTGTCCGGACATTTCGGTCACAAACACATCGACGCCTTTTCCGTATTCAAGACTCAGTTCATCCGGGCGGCCGTCGCCGGTCCAAACAAAGCTCAGTCCGTTCCAATCCAGCCGATACCCGACTGCACCGTCTTTGGCGTGGCTACGAGGCCAGGACCGAACAGTCACACCATCTTCGTCATAGACGATGCCGCCTTCTTGACGGAAATCGAATTCGTTAACTTCGATCTCGTAGCCGTCCCCAATCGGGAACACATCGAAGGCCTCAAGATGCCATTTGAGCATCTGCTGCATGCCTTTCACCATTCCGGCTGTACCAAGCTCTGGTGTCCGACCAGAAGGGCCGTGAATGCGCAGCGGCGTGTATCCACCAGACCAAGCCCGGAACGGGTAGATGTAAGGGATGTCTGCATAGTGATCGACATGCAGGTGTGTGATGAAGATGTCGTTGATCAACTGCCCCGGAACCTGCATCCCGATAATGTTGCGGACGCAGCCCGAGCCGAAGTCGAAGAAGAACCTCTTTCCATTACCCAATTCTACCATGATGCAAGTCCCAGCCTGATCTTCGCGGGGCGGAAATGGCGTCGAACCACAGAACGATATCCGCATTTCGTCGGGCCCGAGGTCCTCGGAAAGCGGGAAATAGTTCGCATTCGAGCCCGTCATGTATTTGGTAGGACGGAAGTACTCCGGCAGAGTGATGCCCCCGGCAGGCCTGCCGCCGTACGGGTTCTTTAGGCTTTCGCCTAGTGGTCCATCACCGGGGTGCGCCTGTGCAGTTCCTGTACCGAAGCTAACGGCACCGGTTGCGACCGCACCTGCTGCCAGTCCCTGCATAACGTGTCGCCGGGAAGGGTTTTCGATTTCGTCAGATTTCTGGATCTGTTCGTTCTTAAGTTCTTTGCCGTTGTCTTCTTTTGTCATGGCTATGCCCTTAGTTGGAAATGCTACGAAGGTTGCGCTTCACCATCCGGCGAAGCTCGTTAACGAGTTCGGATCTGATGTGGGCCCATTCCGCGCGCTCTGAGGCTGTGATCGATGCGTCATCCAACAGCGCAGTAACTTTCTTTAGGTCTTCGATTGCCTCGCTGAGTAACGCATCCGTTTCGGTACGCCCTGAAAGCGCATCGGAAAGATCTGGAAGCTCATCACTCAGTTCCCAAGTCACTGGATAATCCCCGGTTCCCACTATCTATTCTCACATCAAGATGAGAGCGGTTGACGACATATGCCAAGTGAGTCACCGTGAGTTGGGGGGTGAGTTTGCTTTGAACCAAGCTAATGAATTGTCGATAGATCAAGATGTTGCACCGCCATCGCCGGAGCTTGTTCGACAGGCACTTCAGAGCGTTGTGTCCAGCGTCGCGTTCCAGGCTTCGCCTCGACTCCAACAATTTCTTACATACGTGGTCGAAGAAACTCTCGCGGGTCGCGGTACCCAGATCCGGGGTAAAGCAATCGCGGTCGAAGTCTACGGTCGGAGTATTGATGGCACTGGTGGTCGAAACCTTGTCCGCGTCGAAGCCAGGCGCCTGCGGCGACTGCTACATGAGTTTTATGAAGATCAATGGGACGGTGAGGGAGTTCGCATTTTTGTTGATTCCGGCGGATACAAACCACGGTTTTCGCAAGGCAGGACGACAGGAAGCGACAACTCAAATGCTCAGGATAGCGATCTGCTTGGCGGGAATCGACGTCTGGTGCAACTGCTGCCAATTGGGCTGGGTTGCCTAGTGTTGATCGCGGTGACAGGCTTGTGGTTCACTCGGGATAACAAGGCGGTTTTGCCCACAGCTCAATCCATCGAACAGGCTGAGCGAACTGCTCTTGGCGAGCAGTCTTTGACAAGGCTTCAGGCGGCTAATCTTGCGGATCAGGCCCGAGGCATGTTTTTTCCTGTTTTTGACGTCAAGCGCCAGCAAATAGCACTGGGAATTTTTCAGCATGCCGCGGAGCTCGACCCCGCACTCTCGGACGGTTATGCCGGATCGGCACAGGTCCTGGCGACTTTGGCCATGCTGTCCCCTGATAATGCACAAAGAGATGACCTCTTTAGCCAAGCTTCCGAGATGTCGGAAAGAGCGCTTGATCTATCTCCCACCGATGCATGGGCAAACGGCGCAAATGGTTGGGTGTTGGCCACCCAAAACAATCCAGTCGAGGCTATTAAATTCGCAAGACTGTCGGTCGAGCTTGCGCCGAATGATGGTCATATTCTGGATCTTGTCGGCATCACCGCCATCATGGCGGGCGCCCCAGAACTTGCGGCTGAGGTTAGCGATCCAGAAAGACTCAGGTCAGGATCGGGCCGCTTTGGCGCACGAAACATTTGGGGTGTATCGCAACTGATGCTCGGGAAATACGAAAAGGTAGTAGACGCCTTTAAAGGAGCGCCCGCAGCCGGTGCGCCTGTGAGTGCTCCTTCTCTCCTGTTCCAAGCCGTTGCGCAGGATCAGTTGGGACATACCGAAGAAGCTCAGCGACTTATTTCCGAAATGCGCAAAACGTGGCCGGAGTTTCCATCTGAGTTTCTCGCCGGCAGGATTTTCCAAAATGATGACGCAACGCGGCAAGTGATCCTGGATACTCTGATCAGATACTGATGAAACGTGTCGCATGTTTGTCGACGCAAAGTCTGCTTTCCGCGCATTGCTGTCATTGGGGCAACGCGCAGCACCGGCCAAAGTGGGCTCGGTACAGACGTTCGCCTGAGTATCGCGAGCGACCGCTATGCGGACGATGCGGACCTTTAAGTATCTGTCACAAATACGAGTTATCGGCCCTCAGCCGCCGTTCGCCCAAGCTTGCAATCGCTGCGCTGCTGCACGCCAATCCTGCCGTTCGCTGCAAAAACTCGGTACCATCTAACGTAAAGATTGGGATGCGGACAGAATTGCGGTTCACTTGAGTCACGAGTTAGGTTCCTAGGCAATGGCGCGAAGGTGCTCACCACCGAGACGGAAAGACAGCCTACCTGCAAATGGACGGTTGGCTTTGTCATTCTGCTCACCAGCCCGCAACTGGTCGATGTCCCCATGCAAGCCGACAAGCGCCTATTCCTTATGCCAACGCTGTATATGGCGGGAGTGGAATGATTGACCCGGATCTATCAACGTGCCCAACAGTGGACCATTCGGACCGAGCCGCGCTTTTACAATGGGTGCCTGGAACAATACTGGCTCTGCAGCCAGGTGAGATTGCACGCGTTCAAGGTAACCTGATGCAAGACCGACGCTCCCACCAAAAGCGATGCACTCCGGATCGAAAACCGCAACGAGATTGCCCACCAGTTCGGCGATTGCCTTCGCTGAGCGATCGACCAACACATTCGCCCATTCTTCACCAACAGCAGCGGAGCGGAAGACGCTCCTTGCGTCAATTTCGCCCATACCGAGGTCGGTTGCGGCCTGTGCTAAGGCGCGCCCTGAGGCAACGCTTTCGAATGTAGCAAATCGGCCGCAACCGCATGTTCGATCCGCCGTTCGCGATGTAGTGAATCCGAAATGACCTGCCAGGCCCTGTTTGCTTTCAAGTAGTGAACCGTTGGCAATGACGCCGCCACCGACACCAGTCGAGACCGTAAGATAAACAAAATTGTCGGTGCCTCGCCCTGCCCCCAGACAATGCTCAGCCAAGGTCGCCGAGGCTGCATCATTCATCAGATTGACGTTTCCGAAGCGAGCTCGCAGCTCGTCGCCAAGAGGGGAGTCACTGACGCCAGAAATTGTGCCGACATTTCCCGCGGTCCAGTCGCCTTTCTTTGAAACCATTCCTGTAACCGCAACACCTAGCTGTTCGGTTCCCGGTTTCCAGTCCAGTTTGGACAGCAGGTTTTCAATCACTTTGAGATGACTATTGAGCTCTAGAGATCCATCGGTCTCCTGCATAATGAAACCCGTTCGCCGACCATTTTGAAAACGTGCCGCCGCTGTCTTTGTTCCTCCGACGTCTACCGCACATCCGGATATTGCAGTACTTTCTATCAACCCGACCTGGCCTTCGTTCGATTCACGAACCTTTCCACTTGGTGCTCAAGCCGGGTCAAAGCTGTGCCGACTGTTACTGAGTCCGCGCCGCATTTGAACGCAAGTGTGACCTGCTCTGGAGTGCTTATTCGACCCTCTGCCATTGCGAACACACCCAAACCTGCGAACTGTTTGATAAGCTCAAAGTCCGGCAGTTCGGAATTAGATGCTGTTGCTTCCGTATAACCGGAAAGCGTCGTGCCAATGATCTTGGCGCCCTTGTCGATCGCAGTTTGGGCGTCTTCAAACGTCGAGCAGTCGGCCATCGCGATTTTTCCCGACTTGACGATCGCACCTAACACCTTGTCGCGATGATCTACGCGCGGCCGGTCCGTGGCGTCGTAGGCAATGATGTCTGCGCCGGCCTCGGCCAATTCATTCACTTGATCTATTCGTGGTGTAATCCGCACCGGTGAGTTTGGCAGATCCTCTTTGATGATACCTATGATTGGTATTGAGATCTTTGGTCTGGCGGCTCGGAGATTTTCAGTTCCCTCGATCCTCACGCCAAAAGCGCCGGCGTCTTGCGAAGCTTTCGCCATAGCTGCGACGATAAGGGGGGCATCCATCGCCCCCCCGTCGACAGGCTGGCACGAAACGACCAATCCGCCTCGGAGGCTTTCAAGTACGTTCATTTTTTCAATCCAAAAGGCTTGGCAGCCCAGTCGCCAGTATCGGGAAAGCGCAAACTAGAACAAGCACTATGATCGGCGGCAGCAACCATGGGACAATCGCGCGCGCTAGTCTTTGAAAAGGAATGTCGCCGACTTGTGCAACCACAAACAAAGCCATCCCCATAGGTGGTGTCAGAATCGATATCATGAGGTTTAGCACAACGATTATTCCGAAGTGGACCGGATCTATGCCGTATCCCAGTGCTATCGGAACAAGGATCGGAACAACAATCAACAAAATTACAAGCGACTCGATGAATGCGCCCAGAACAAAGATCATGATGTTGACGGCTATCAGGAAAGATACTGGGTCGTCGGCTATGGATAGAAACAATCGTGCTATCTGCTGAGGCGCCTGTTCCCGCGCGAGAACCCAGCCCAGCAACCCAACTCCAGCAATGATTGTGCCGATGGCCGCTGAAGTAACACAGGTTTCATAGATGGAGTCCCAGAGCCTACGCCAGGTCAATTCCCTATAGAACACCAAGTCGATTAGAATGGCGTACAGCACCGTGATGGCGGCTGCCTCGGTGGGTGAGAACCAGCCAGAGAAAATGCCGCCAACGATCACTGCAGGAGTCAGTAGAGCGGGCAGCGATTTGATAAATAGGCGGAATATCTCTGTAGGTTTCTGAAGTTTGTCCCGCGGATACTCGCGCTTTCTGGCAAACAGATAGACCATCACCATCAGGCTGATCGCGCAAAGAACACCTGGCACAATGCCACCCAAGAACAGCTTTCCAATGGAAGTGTTCGAGATCACGCCGTAGAGCACCATCGTGATCGACGGCGGCACCAGCGGCCCGATCATCGACGACGCGGCGGTGATTGAGCCAGCAAACTCATCGTCGTAACCAGCTTTTCGCATGGCCTCTATTTCCATTTTTCCAAGACCACCCGCATCGGCCATCGCCGAACCGGACATACCTGAAAAGAACAGAGACGCGAGAACGTTCACGTGACCGAGGCCACCTCGAATGTGCCCGACAAGTGCACGGGCGAAACCAAACAGGTGGTTTGTAATGCCAGCCGAGTTCAGAATTGCCGCGGCAAGAATGAATAACGGAACTGCCAGCATGGGAAAGCTATCCAGTCCGTCAACCATTCTACGCGTGGCGAAGGATAGGCCTAAGCCGGAATAGTAAAAGTACCCCATAGATACAAAAATCATCGACAAGCCGATCGGCACGTTAAGTAGGACTAGAAAAAGCCATCCAAAAACAACCGCCGCGAGAACCATTATCGCTCTCCCTCTGGCAAGGCATGGCCGCCGATCGTCAAAATCAGACGCTGAAGTACCCGGTATACCACGATGACCATGGCAACGAAACAGGATGCGTAAAGGACGCCGTCGGTGAAGACCAAAGTCACAGAAGCATTGTCCCAGGTGCGGAGAACCGTCCTCCAACCGATCCAAACGAGGTGACAGGCGATGCCTAGGTACAAGATGTCTGTGGCAATGCCGATAAAATGCTGCACGCGCGCGGGCATAAGCTCCACTACAAAGCCCATACGCAAGTGTGCCCGATCTCGTTCGACTGTCCCAATCCCAATAAGGGCCATCCAGACCCAGATCCACCGAGCAGCTTCTTCGGTCCAAACCGCGCCAGTTACAATTGTCGTACGTCCCAGAATTTGGTAAACGATCACGCCAAATAGGATGATGAATAGTATCGAGGAAATGGTGGCCTCAAACCCGTATTTTCTCTTCATCCCGTCCCTCTATTGCAAGGAATAAGGGGCGCCGAAAGCGCCCCGCCATGTGATGTCAGCCGTCACCGCGCACATTGGCTATGGCGCCTTCGCCAAATTCAGCTTCAAGTTCGTCCCAGTAAGGTTTCATCGCCTCACGGAACGGTCCGGTATCTGGACTTGTTATCGTCAAACCGCGCCCTTCAAACACCGAAATCAGATTTGCTTCGTCTTGGAAGGTCATGCCGTCAGAGACTTCGCCACCAGCGTTCACCGCGGCCTCGACCCAGGCTTTTTCCTGGTCACTAAGCGAATTCCAGGTGGACGTTCCAATCTGAATGGCTGCGGACGCTATGAAGTGGTTCGTTAGCGCAATGTGGCTTTGAACTTCGTAGAACTTCATAGCTTCGATCGTTGGCAGCGGGTTTTCTTCAGCGTCAACCTGATTAGTCTGCAATGCCAGATAGACTTCCTGGAAAGCAACCGGGGCGGGGGTGGCGCCTGTATTTTCTGCGTACGCAATCAGAAACGGAACACCTGGCGTCCGAAGGCGCAGCCCGGCCATATCTTCTAGAGAGTTAATAGCTCTGTTCGATGTGGTCTGCCTAGTGCCTTGATACCAAACGTCGACAAGGTGGACATTCTCTTCTTCCATTTTTGCATTCATCTCCTGACCCCAGGGGCCGGCAACAATGCGTTGAAGGTGCGCAAAGTCGTCAACGACATAAGGCGCACCAACAAGTGTAAGCTCGGGAATCAAATATGACATGTCGGGATAACCGGTCATGACCATGTCCAATTCTCCGGCCTGAACCTGCTCGACCATTGCCTTAAAATCTCCAAGCGAGGCGTTCGGGAAGATTTCTACAGTCATTTCTCCGCCTGACAGCGCTTCGAGTGTCTCTTTGAATTCGACAACACCCTGATAAAGATTAGACGTCTCGTTGTTTTGAAGCCCGAAAGTCAGGGCTCGCTCGGCAAGCACGGGTGACGCCAACGCGGCAATCGCTACCGTAGTAGTAAGAATCTTTTTGAGCACGTCATTTCCTCCTTGTGCTATCTGAGCGGCGCTAGCCGCTTTTCGGGCTTTTTTCTGGCGTCTCTTGCGATTGCGCCAGTAGAGAAGTTGGTGCGGCAAGCCTCGATCGGTACGATCGTGCCAAGTGCGCTTCGACAAGTTCGGATGCCAAACTTGCGTTCTTGTTGAGAATTGCGTCGTAAAGCTGGCGATGTTCCTCGTAGACAAGCTCGTCATTGCTCCGCTGGTCGTGGACGGCCGGACGAGTAGCCAAAAGTGAACTGACAAACATGTCGTGGAGTTTCAGGATGATCGGGTTTCCAATGACCGACACAATCGTCCGATGAAAAGCAATGTCGGTTTGCGGAAAGTCCACAGTTGCAATGGCTTTCATATTAGCCGCAAGCGCCGCCTGCATCTTTGCAAGCTGAATGTTGCTTGAGTTCTCGGCCGCCGCACGCGCAGCACCTGCTTCAATAAACTGCCTCATTTGTTCGAGGTGCGCCCCACTTTCTGCATCGCCAAGCACGTATCGAATGTGTTCGGCGGCAGATTGCAGCACTTGATCAAGCGAAGGCTTCGATGCCCGAGGTCTTTTTCCGCCGCCGAGCGCAGCGAACCCACGGAGCTGCATTAGGGAAAGCGCTTCGCGAACCGTTGGCCGGGAGGCTCCGAACTCTTCACAAAGCCTTCGCTCCGTGGGCAAGGCTCCGCCTTCAGGCAGCGCCCCTGAATTCACGCGTCCGATCAATTCGGATGCGATCCTCTCGGCTGCGCGGGTCTCTTCTCCCTGAGCTTGGCTATCTTGCATCTATGCCATCCTTTTTGGTGAGGTTATTTTGCATTTTAAGCTTACAAATATACCCCTCACCGGGCCAATAAATCTTATATTTCGATAATTTGGTATGCCAACTTGCCATTTGTGTCAAACAATACTTTACCAAACTACTCTTTTGGACTTACAATTGATGGATATTGTAAATTATCGAACTCTGGAAGGAATCCGAAGTGATGAAGCGACTGGCAGGCATGTACGCAGCACTTATTAGTGGGTTCGAGGCTGACGGATCTTTCAGCGCAATTCGGCAGCGCAACATTCTGGACTATGTGGGACAACAGGGGCTGACTGGCCTTTATATTGGAGGCAGCAGCGGCGAGTCGGCCCTAATGTCCACCGACGAATTGTCCGAACAGCAGCGCGTTGTTGCGGCGGCCCGACGGCCGCAATTCGGCAAAATCATCGCACATGTAGGAGTTCCGAGCACAAGAGACTCAGTGACACTCGCCAGACAGGCGGAAAAGCTTGGGTTTGACGCACTATCTGCACTGCCGCCTCATGCCTACCCATTCTCAGATGAAGAGATCTATGAGTACTACAGAGAATTGGCCTCTGTGACGTCGCTGCCCTTCATAGTCTACGAAATCCCACTAAGAACACACAGAGCAATTCCGCTCGAACTGATTATTCGCCTTGCCGATCTGCCAAACGTGACAGGCATTAAATTTACATCTAGTGATCTTTATAAGCTATCGACCATCCGGAAATCGCGCCCGGATCTGACATGTTTCTTTGGTTTTGACGAAATGTTCCTTGGCGCTGGCGCTCTTGGATGCGACGGCGGCATCGGCACTACGTATAACGCTCTTGGAAAACTATACGTGGCGCTTCGAACTTCGCTTGAAGCGCACAATCTTGAGGAAGCCAGAAGATTGCAGGCGATATCTCAAGATTATGTTGACATTCTAATGACCACCGGAGTGCTCCCAGGCGTAAAGGCCACCCTTGAGATTCTAGGACACGATGTCGGTCCGACGCGAAAACCGTTTTTCCTTAAAGAAGTGGCCGCAATCAACGAAATCAGGCGCTTTCTTGAAAGGTCAGATGTTTGCGAGTGGTTGCAGTAAGCAATCGCCAGCACTTTTTGGTGTCGCGAGCTAGATACTTCGGCTTGGGAAATCAGAGCTAACTGAACGCAAGTCGTCCAGTATTTCCACCTAACTTGAGGTGAAGTCGCCACTTCGCCGATGGCTCTTCGTCGTTGCAAAACTTGCCGACTCGCATGACGCCCGATAGGCGCGACGGCAACCGTGGGCCATTAGAGAAACGAACGTTCGCATCTGGCAAATACCACGGTATGCCGCACGCAAAATGAATGACCTTTTTGGGCTCGGTGCGGTCGGTTAGTCCGATTTGTGCGATCGACAGCTTCCGAAAGCTGAATGTCGGCGTATTCGGCCAAGCTGATGTAAACGCCAGATCATCTTGGTTTTCGCTATGTCTGCTTTAGGGAATGGGGCGCAGCTTGACCCGCCGCATTGCCGCAAGGCAGCTCGGAGCCCAGAGCGGACCATGCATCTGCCGCGGCGCTTAGAATTGACGCGGGCTCCATCTATGATTTACGGAATTCCAATGTCACCGGCAACAAAACCACGGAGCCATTGAAATGAAGCTTACGATTTTCGCCTTTGTGCTTGCGTTCATAGGAAGTAACTGCGCGTTGGCTCAGGGTAGTTATTACACAGATGGCTCCCCCTCTGTGGTGCAATACAGAGTTGAGACCGAAGTGGTCTTTGGCCACGGTGCAGTGCTCACCGACGGCCAGGAAGGCGTCAAGGAATTGTGGATGGACGTATATCATCCACTCGAAGAGACGGCTGGTCCGCGCCCGGCGATCATTCTGACCTATGGAGGCAGCTTCCACCGCGGCAATCCACGCATTCCCTACGTCGGTATTGGCGCGCAGACCACGACGATGAGCCAGTATGCACAGCGATTTGCCTCTGAAGGGTACGTTTGCTTCACAATCACGTACCGCGTCGCGCCGGACAATCCAGTGATTGCTCCTTACGAAGGCTTCACCGAAGATGATCTCGACGTGGAGTTTTTCAAATCGCAGGCTGCGATCACTCAGGTAAACATTATCCGGCGCCAGATGGGTCTGGAAGACGTGACCCAAGAAACCGTCGTACCGATCATGAAAAATGCGGTTATCGCTGCGGCTGAAGACCTCCGGAAAGCCATCCGCTATGTCAAGGCGGAGAGTGATACCTTCGGCGTTGATCCTGAGCGAATTGGGTTACTTGGCTTCTCGGCCGGGGCGGTGACGACCGTTAATGTTGCCTACGGGATGAAAGAGGATGTGGCGGCAATCGTCGTAAACTCTGGTTACCCGTCGGTGTTCGACATGGATCGGTTGCTGACGGACAAAACGGAGGTTCCGCCAGCTCTTTTCCATTTGGCTCAATTTGACTATGAAGTCGTTGAGACGGAACTAGTTCCGCTTTTTGGCAAACTTGATGAAATTGGCGCCCAGTACATCTTGTCGTGGGTTCCGTCACACGGGCATTTCTACCCCTCGGGCGCCTCCACGTTGACTAGCAAGGGTGAACGTTTGTCGGTTTTTCAGGGTGCGCTTAGCTTCTTCGCGGAACATCTCCGGAACTAACTCGTCACGAGCAAAACTCTCTGACCTTGCCCATCCAAATGGCAGCCAAGTCCGCAGAGCGGAAATAGATGCTGCAAATCTCGCTGCGCCGTGAACGAACGGCCGCTTTTCTCTCTGCGACGCGGCTAGCAATTTTGGCGCTCGGATTGCTGCATTTGCGAGCATCAGCACCGAAGTGCTTCCGGATTGGGCTCGAAGCCGTCATTGACGCAATCCCAACAAGTGTCTGCTCTGCGGACAAAGCAGACGGTTTGAGTGAAAGTACGCTCCAATTGTCCAGATCGCGACAAGTCTTTCCTAAGTTTGGAAGTTTGAGGAGTGGTGTCCCAAATGGTCTAAAAACACCAAACATTCCCGCAAAGGTTAAAAATGCGTGTTGTTGGATCGTGAATGTGCACTCATCTTGCCATCTGGGCCGTACAATCTCTGAAAAACACGATATCCTTATGCGATCAGGGCTACGAGTGCTAATTTTTAACCGTTGTTTTTGTGCGAGTTGAATATGGTAAACCTGAGTAAATGGAAGCTATTCCAAACAGAAAGTAATCTCTCCCAATATGTCTCAGTTGGGAAAAGCTCTCAAACACCTGTACGAGCTTTCTTTGAAATTGCTGGACCAGTTTTCGTTCTTTTAGTTTTGATTGCCTACGCCCTTTATAGTGCTTCTGCAGCAAACTATGCATCGGCCCTTATCTGAAGCCAGTTAGCTTCGTCTGAAATGCGAGGGCTCTGGGCGTTTGAAGAGGTTCCAGCGTCAACGGCTGCTTTGACTAGGGCAGACGTGGGCGGAAAACATGGCAGTGACCGTTTTGCGAACTAAGCTGTCATTCAACAAACCGCAGCACATCACCAGAACCAGGGGCCAACGCTTCTCTTAACCACAAGTGAGTGTCAGGCAGTATTGGTTCTTGGACGAAAAAGTTCTCACCGTCTTCTAGTTGAGCCGCCAAAGCTTTTTCTTTTCGGGCTTCATCGTGGTGTCCGAGTTGCCAAAGCGATAGGATAAGCAGCTTACGAAAGCCTCGAACGCTTGGCTTGAGGTCAATCATCTCGCGCAGAGTGGATACTGCTTCTTCGTAATCCGCACCACAATACTCTGCTACAGCCATTTGCAGTCTGCGGTACGTCCAGAACGGGTCATTTCGAAGTTCGGTACCCTTACGTATTGCGGCGGCTGCTTTCTGATACTCTTGAGCCAGAGTATATGCGTAACCCAGCCCTATATGCGCTTGCGGATAATTCGGACTGAGATTGTAACACGCCTTCGCGTCTGACATCACTTTAGTGGGGTCACGCTCGGTCAGGCTTCGAAACATGCATCTTGCAAAGAACGCGAAGTCGCTTTGCGGCAATAACTCGACGGCAAGATCAAGCGCACGCGAAAGCTCGTCCAAAGTTTCGCCTTCAACAGCTTCGAACCTCACTTTGTATCGCTGGAGCACTCCAATGGCCCACATACATTGGCTCATACCGTCCCTAGGGCTCAGGCGTCTGGCGCGGTCCATCACAGATACGCACCGTTCAAGATCCGGTATCGTGCATTCATAAAAGAGGCCTGCCGCACGGGTGCGCAGTTCTGAAACGCTTAGATTTTCATCTGGGATTTCACCAATACGGTTGTTGTCCAGTGAGTTGACGAACAACCGCAACTTTGCGTCAACTTCCCCAGCCACTTCATCCGTGAATGCAAAAAGATCAGTGGCTTCATCCTCAAAAACATCTGCCCAAACCGTTGCGGCGTCGTCAAGAAGCACCAGCGAGAGATTGACCCTTGCCCGGTTACCCGACCGGCGGAACCTGCCGCGAAGGTTGTAAGTTGTTCTTCCTGTCGTGCCGATGGACATGTCGCGCACCTTGATCCCCGTACGCCGGGACAATCCGTAGACAATCTGCTCGTGCAAATCCTCAGCGGCAGCCTTGGTTTCTTCGTCAGGCGGTGCGGCAACAAGCCTTTCAACTCCTATAGTAGGCACCTCGTTGGAGCGGCTGCTGACGGTTAATTTATCTGGCCGCCACTGGAAGCACTGAATTGGGCGAGGGATATTCTTTAGCTTGAAACTGCCCGCATCCGAGAAACCCGCGCATTGTTTTTCTGATAGCTGATTGTAGACATCGGCGGAAATTAGAACGCCCCCAGGCGGCGCCTCGGTCTGCAGACGACAAGCAATGTTTATGCCTGTTCCGTACAAGTCGGTTTCATCTTTTACGATATCACCCATATGGATGCCCATGCGCAGTCGAGTGTTCGGGTGTTCCGCAAGGCCGCTCTGCACTTCCAGAGCCGCAAGAACGGTCGACGCGGCATTTGGATAGGCCACAATCCAGCCGTCACCCATCCGTTTTAGAACTTCACCTTCATGCTTTGCGACAATTGGCTCGAAGAGTTTGTCACGCAATTCATGGACCAAGTCGATTGCAGCGCTTTCGTCCTGCGCCATCATTAATGAGTAATCCACCAGATCGGCTGCCTGAATGAACGCAAAACGGCGTGACATGTTGTTTCTGTTTCTCCCCAAATACTCTCAGGATGCCAATTTTGGGTCTCGCAGAATGGCGGGTCTCAACTCTTCGAGACTTACTGGTCATAGGGGCGTTGTCAAACCAAATGGCTTTAACGAGTGCGGCCGCTCTGGGCTCGAGGCAGACGTTCGCTCACCTACGCTCAATGACTGCATTGCGGACAAAGCGGCCGTTAGTTGCACCGCTGCACAGGACCTTGGAAAGAGTACTTTAGAGTTGAATAGTCACGTTTCTCTTTCGACTGTTGCGCCTGGCACTTTTTCGAAGCTCGAAAAATTAACAGGTTTTGGCCAATATCGCGAACGAACGCGCGTGAGAATTTTCAAACCCATCGCTAGAGAATTGAGCGTTCGAAGACAAACCGAATGACACGAGCCTTCGGCTGTAACAAGATGATGGTGGAGGTGTAAGTGATGGCGGATGTTTTCGATCGCATTGCAGATTGGCTGCAAAAGCTGGCCTTTTTTGATGCTGATCTTGGTGGACTAGTCGAGCAGTTAAGTAACAGGCTGATCGATGGTGGCGTGCCGGTCACGCGTGTTTCCTTGGGCCGCCTGATGATGCACCCTGTAATTGGATTGCTCGATGCAACGTGGGATGCATCGAACCATCGTATTGAATGGACCGTTCTTCCACGCAGCTCGGTAACGGCTGATCTCTTCGACAAAGCACCCTTCGGAGAGAATTCGAAATTGGCCAATGAGATTGCGAAACAGCACTTTAATGAGGAAGTTTGGGACTTGGCGGACGGACTTGCGAACGGCACAATCAAGTTTCCTTTCATGCGAGCAAATCTGACAGACCAAGCGACCCGTAACAAATTTCCGCTTTTCCGAAAACTCGCTGAAGCAGGTGTCACCGACTATGTCGTATGCAGTGCGCCATTCGGCAATCGTACCGTTGTCTTTGACGGAGAGATGGAGTGGGCTTTGGGCGCGTCTGTATCTTTTGCTACAAAACGTCGTTCTGGCTTCACAGCCCGTGAGGTAGATGGTCTGTCGCGGCTATCTTTGCCTTTGCTTGGTGCAGCGCGTGTATTGTCGGAGCAGTTCTTGGCAGCTGAGTTGATGGAGGTCTATCTAGGCAAGTTGTCCGGTCGATCCGTACTGAACGGTCAAATAGCCCGGGGAGATGTCAGCATAATTGACTGTGCTCTCTTGTTCAGCGACATGCGCGGCTCTACGGCTTTGAGCCAGCGCTTGTCATCGGAAAAATATGTCGCGACGGTCAACCAATTCTTCGATTGTGTCGGTGGGGCGGTACACGATCACGGCGGAGAGGTTCTTAAATTCGTTGGCGATGGATTGCTTGCGATCTTTCCTTTTGATGGTCAACGAAGACTACCCGAAGACATGTGCGAAGCTGCCCTGTCCGCGGCGCGTGAAGCGTTCCAACGGAATGAAGAACTTGATCCACTAGAACGTGCTGAATTTGGGGTTGGTTTGCACACTGGGGCGGCTGTCTACGGGAATGTTGGCACTGAAAAGCGCTTGGACTTTACGGTAACTGGCCCATCAGTCGCGATAGCCAGCAGGTTAGAGGGCCTGACGCGAAAACTGGAGGCGCGGCTTTTAGCAACGGGCGATTTTGTGAACTTGGTATCTGAAGAGCCGAAAAAAATGGGGCGGCATTCTTTGCGAGGTTTTGAGGAAGACTTAGAGGTCTTTTCTTACGAAATTTTCACATAACGCTCAATTGCATTAGGCGATTGGCAATCATTCGTTTAGGCGCGGGTACTGGAATGAAACCGGTCAGGTTTGGGCTCGAAACAGACGTCGGACTGCATTGGTTGGATGGCTGGTGCTATGTTCCATCGAGAACCCCTCAAGCGGTGTCTGAAACCTCGCGAGGCCGATTGACGCCTCTGAATACACGGTCTGCGCCTTTCAGAATATGTCCGGCAATGCACGAATTTGTAGCTCCAGACATGGATGGGCCAGCTCCAAGAGTGAATAGACTGTCGTTAAACTGTCATAAAAGCGTGACGTTCCTAGACTAGGGAATGTTTTGGTAGGTTGAGCTCCTCTGACTACCGCCCCGCGTCCGTCTATTGTCTGTTTATCGTCCATCCCCGGGCGGCGCGGGGCTTAGACGCCATCACCCGCACCAAAATCGACGACTTGAAGCCCATTAAGTTCGCATATCGATTTTAGGTGATCGATGTGAGTCATTGCCAACTCCAGAAAATCTGAATGGTCTTGCAACAGTTTAGCACACCAGTTCCCCTATTTCCGCTTAGGGTTCGGAGCGGAACTTAAACTCCCGCAGAAATTGCTTGTCCGGTGACGTGTTGAAAGTCGCTCTGATGTGGCATTTATCCAGCCTGTGAATGCACCAACGTTTCCTCAGGCGAGCGTGATCAGCCACCCGCCCCAGACAATCAAAACCACGCCCAATCCGCGGCTCAGAAACCGCCCGAATGGCAACGTCTTTTCTGCCAAAACTACGATTGTAAGTACGGCAACCCACGGCAGGTTCATGACGCCCAACACAAAAAGCAGCACCATCAGCATCCAGCAGCAGCCAAGACAGTAGGCCCCATGGTGAAGCCCCATCTTCGCGGCACCTAGGGTTCCCTCGCGCCAATGAGCCATCAAAAAACTCATGGGCGAGCGGCAATGCTCTAGGCAAGCGTTCTTGAGCGGCGTCCATTGGAACAACCCGGCAAGTATCAACATCACGCCGCCCACAGTCGGCGCAACCCTCCCCATCATTGAGGAAAGCGCGCCACCAGTGTGCAGCCACCAATTCAATACAGTCGCCACCAGCGAGAACCCCAGCCAAACCAACAGATACCCCGCCACGAAGCTGCCCGTTGGCACGAAGGGTCGCCCTGCCTCCTCCCGCTTCGCGCGGACCCGCTCGTAGATCATTACGGCGGGTGTAACCGAAGGCAGCATCATCGCGAACATCATCGCCGCCCACATGATAAGCATGAAGACAAAATCCGCGACTGACCACTGCATCATCATCGGCATGGCCATGTCGCCAACCATCGTCATCGAGGACGAACCAAGCCCGAGGTAAATTGTATAGGCCCACGCCAGCGCCGTGAGCGCGACTAGCGCTGCCAACACCAGCGCCCGATCTCGTCGTGCGACCCCTACAGCATTCATTATGATGGCCTAAAGATCCGGCCCGGCCTCAGCCGGCCCAAGCGACTTGTCCGACCACACCCGACCGGCCCGTCCAGGTCACGGGCATATCCGCGTCGTTCCAAGTGGTTCCTTCACTGGGGGCCAGATCTCCTTCATGCCCCTCATGCCCGAAGGCGAGGCTGAACGCGGCGTTCTGCAGTTTCATCTTGTTGCCGAGGTCATTGACTAGGCGACGGGATTTCATCTCGCCCACACCGGCCACGCTTGCAGTTATTTCGCCATCGGCCTCGGTCACGCTGATCCCGGCGCGTTTGGTCGGAAGCCAGGTCGACAACAGGCTTGCCGGCACCTCCATGCCGCCGCCGGACGCACCCTGCAAGATAGTCTCCAATGCCGCCGTCTGCGCATCGCTGGCGTTTTCGTCAATGTACACTCGCCCGGTGCCGTTGGCGTCGAACAGTGTCGGCCCGGGGAAATGCAATGAGACAATCGCGTTTTGGCCAGAAAGGTCCACGCCTTCATGAGAGCCCTCGCTAATGCGTATCAACAGGGACGTCGCGCAATACCCTTGGTCCAAGAGCATAAGGTCAGCTTGCCCGAACCAGCATGGGCAAAGCATGTTGCAATTGCAGGTTTCGACGAGTTCCCCTGAAACATTCCAAGACATGATTTCTCCTCCCATCCCACATTTTCCACGGAGGCATTTTAGCAGAAAGGCTGCTTTTCACCAATCAACCAGAAGGTTAACCATGTCTCCTCAGGGCACAGAGCTACCTATCCCTACAGCTTACATGATTGGCTGGTTGGCAGCCCAAGCCGGTCCTTCGCAACAAAGCCGCCATTCGTCACCAAGCGATCCAAACCGAAATATCATTGGGTTCGAAGCTTAACTGATTTGATCATGCTGGTTTTATCAATGTTCCCAGATATGCCCGAGTGTCGGCATCCCACGAGCTGGGGTCCTCTCCATGAGCGACCACCGCGTGGAGTTCCATGAGTTTCCATACTTCATCTTTGGTCGCTGCGATCACTTTGCCTGGGCAGGCATCCATGCCCTCGCAATCCTTGCAGGCATATGAAAATGCGGTGTTCATCATTTTCTCCTCTTTCTGGACGGGAAAGTTGATCAAAACTCAGGAAACGTCGGGAGACCGTCGTCGAGTTTTATCCATGGCTGCTGACGTGATACGAAGACGTGGGCCTTGGGTTGCGCAATCGAAGGGTCGTCCAACGTCACAGCAGAAAACCAAGCGTCAGCACTCCAGTCTTGGCCCTCAACTTCATTTATGGCTGCATAGGTCAACGTCGTTCCACAGTCCCGACAAAACCCGCGGCGAATACCCGAAGTTTTCTCAATGTGTTGGATTTCGCCTTTGACAACGGCGAAGTCTTCGGCGGCTACCTTAGCCCAAGTTCCAAAAGCGCCACCAAGGGCCATTTGGCATGAACGACAATGGCAATGTCCCGACCAGACAGGTGGTGTCGCGATCTGGTATCGAACAGCACCACAGTAACATCCACCTTGAAGTTTTTCCATCGTATCAAAATCTCCTGGCATGCGGCTAGGTTGACATCGGTACTAAAGCATCCGCTCCAATATTTTAGAACAGCAGCGCAGATTTCACTGTGAATAATGTCAAGAATGCCGATATCATGCGACTCAAATAGTCTAACTAAACATTAGAAAAACTACAGCATGGATTGGTTGCACCTTCCCCCGATGAACGCTTTGCGCGCTTTCTCGGCAGTTGCGGAAGCAGGAAGTTACACCGTGGCGGCTGAACGCTTGAATGTGACCCAAGCGGCTGTCAGCCAGCAGGTGAAATCGTTGGAAAGGCATTTGGGTGTAGCTCTAGTTGCCAGACGTGGGCGCGGCATTGAGTTGACAGAGCCAGGTATCATTCTTGCACGTGAACTGGGTATCGGCTTTGAAATCATTGGAAGGGGTGTCGAACGACTGGCAGAACACACAGCGCAGCGTCCCGTTCAAGTGACAATGTCACCAGCATTTGCGGTGGAGTGGCTATTGCCGAGAATGGCAGAGTTTCAACAACAACATCCAGAGATCACTTTGATGCTGAACCCAACTTCTGAACTGGTTCAGATAAAACCCGGTGGTATCGATGTCGCCATTCGGTATCACGATAGACGCATGCCAAGAAAAGAAGAGGATACTGTCCTTGTTTCCGACATGGTCGTGATTGGAGCACCTTCACTGGTGGAAGACCAAGATCTGCGCGACCCGGCCTCTTTAACGAAGCTGCCCTGGTTGCAGGAACTGGGCACCAACGAGGCGGCCGACTGGTTCACCTATCATGGGGTTGTTCCTGCCGAGCCATTGACCATAAATCACATGCCTGGAAACCTAATCATGACTGCGGTTCGCCGGGGTGACGGTATCACGTATTCTGCCAGAGCTTTTTTCGAGGACGATCTGTCAACTGGTCGGATGATTGAATTGTTCTCTGAGCCACTCTTCGGCGTCTATTACATCCAGACGCAAGCAGAATTTCAGCGTCCCGAGGCTAAGGTTTTCGTCAACTGGCTTATATCTCAGTCACAAGTCGTCTCGGCAAACACGTCCGAAAACTGATCCAGTTGCAGTTGGAAACCTTCGAACCAAGTTAGGCTCGAGGCTGTCGCGCACCTCATTTGTTCGAAGTGGAAATCAAGTGATCAACTACATACTCCGCGTCCTCGCCCACGCCATAAAACAGGCCAGACCCTTGTGTATGCATCCAATGCAGTCCGCAGAAGTACAGGCCTGCTATATCCGTAGTACCTCGCTCATATAGTGGATAGCCAGTTTCATCGAAGACTGGCAAGTCGATCCATCCAAAATCGCGGTGAAACCCAGTTGCGTATATGACGGTTGAAACATTTGCTGCAGCCAAGTCGAAGAACGGTGGTTCAGGTTTGGGCTGCCAGTTGATCGGGACAACAATCTCCTTGGGATCATCGAGTCCATTCTCCGCAACAAACGTGTCGATGCTCTCCATTTCCGCGCGACACACATCGTCCACTGCCTTGAGCGTCTTTTCAAGTCCGCCCGCCAAAATCAGACACCCGTCTTGAACACCCTCAACCTTGCTGTGTAGTTTGACCCCGTCGAGCGCCATCTGGCGCAGATCAATAATACGACCACCCTCTCGCCCAGAGAGATGTGGATGGGCTTTGAACCGGATAGCTGTCCCTTTGGGGTGGTCCTTTACCGCCATGTTCATGTACCCAGTCGCCAAGTCCCATTCAAAAATGTCGCGCCCCCTATAGCGACGTGGGATGCGGCCAGCACTGCCCACAGCGAGATGTACGTCGCGCCCGGATAAGTGCAGGTCCTCAGCGACCTGACACCCTGACTGACCACTTCCAATAATGAATACCGCACCATCCGGTAGGCTCGCTGAGTTGCGATAGTCACATGTATGTATGCCGGTAACCCTTTCGGGCAGATCGTAATGCCAACTTGGTAAATTCGGGTGTTGATGCGTGCCGACGGTGACGATCAAGTTCTGCGCTCTGATTTCGCCATCTGATGTGGTTAGTTTGAACCGACCCGGTCCTGCACTTGCCTCGATTCTAGCCACCTCGACGCCCCCTCGATAGGGCGGACCAAAACTGCTCGCATAGTCTTCGATGTACTTGACGATCTCATCGCGGAGCATGAAACCATCGGGATCATCCCCATCGTAATGGAAACCTGGAAGTCGGCAGAGTTTGTTAGGAGAGACCAGGCAGAACGAGTCCCAACGGTTACGCCATGTATCGCCAATCTGCCCGCGGTCCAAAACAACGTGATCATAACCAGCCTGCTTTAAGTGCCAGCTAACGGAAAGACCAGCTTGACCTCCGCCCACAACCACAGTGCCAATCAGGGTGTACATAGCAGCAAACCTCTCTATGAAACTCTATCGGCGACAGCTAGTTGCTTCAACGTATCAATATCCGCTCAGGGCTCAACGCGGACATCGTAGTCATTTGGTCAGATATCCGCTTATGGACGGATGGCAGACCTAAACTTGCGAAACGTGAATGTCTGCTATGCGTACTATAGGGGCGCTCAAAGAGGTCGCTGAGCAGCAAGATCGTTGTGAAATCGAAGGGCTAAGTCCAGGCGACAGCTGTTCCAACAAGAACTAGTGCCATCCCGGCAGCTTCTTTGACTGAGTACACCTCTTCGAAGAAAAAATGTGAGACTACACCCAAAATTATGACTTCAGCTCCCATTACAGCCACGTAAATCAGTCCCAGTTTTTCATGCCCCAGAGCAGCAACTTCGAATGCGCCAGCTGTAAGTAAGGCAACAGCGATTATGGTTGCCACGCCCAGGCTGGGTAGTGTCCACCATGACTTCATGGCGACCATAGCAATACAATAAAAAAGAGCAGATAGCAGTGCGAGTGCAGCAACCATGTTCATGATTAAATCTCCCTCGATACTAACAAAATATCAGAATGAAACTCGTTGAGATGTGACCTAATTCACAAAGCAAATTTCAAATTTGCAGGAGTCAAAACTACAGATATCGTCAGCGGCCTAATAGGACGGTTCGTGCTCGGTTTGGTCATTCGCCGAAACTTCGCTAGCGACCGCGATGCGGACAAAGCTGAAACTCGAAGCAAGCCCTAAGTGCGCCGGCGAGACGGAGCTTCAACAACTCTGTCTCAGGTCTGCATGGTCCAAGGTGTGCTTGGCGCCTCTACCATCTTCTTCCTTGATTACATGCTTGTGCGTGGGCAGCATAAAGGTGGTAGAGTTCAGTACGGCTAATTCCAGATCGACGAATTTACTTTACGCTTGTTTCGCCTGTGTTGGGAGTATCAGTTGTGGTCAAGGCTTCTCCTGAGATACTTGCTGTTACAGAACGCTGGTTTGAGGCGATCAGGACCCTAAATACGCACGTTTTGAAGGACTACCTTTCCGACTCGGTCGATCTCCGCTTCATTGGAACTGGCGAGAATGAGTTTTGGAAAGGTCAGGTTGTCCGCGATGGAGTCGGCGAATTCATCGGCGAAATGCCAGAGCCAGATGTGTGGGAAGTTCTCGAAGCCGAAGCCTTCGAGAACGGAGAGACGGGCTGGTCTGCTTTTCTACATCGGGTTGGGTTTCCCGGGCTTCGAGATGATTACATCGTCCGCACGGTGCTGGTGTTCGTCTTAGAGGGTGCGTCATGGAAGATCATTAATCGTCACGCCTCTCTTCCCTACCCAAATATAGATTTTGTAGGTAGCGAACAGTTGGCCATTCAAACTCTTGTGAAAGCTGCGCTCGAAGAAGGTCCGGAATTGCTTCAGGCAGAAGGTTTGGCCTCGGTGCTGTTTACTGATGTCGAAGGCAGTACGATGCTCGCGGCGGCCATGGGAGATCAGGGTTGGTCGGCGTTGATAGATCAGCATTTTCAGACTGTTGAGAGTATTGTCGCAACACATCGGGGGCAATTCGTGAAGTCGCTGGGAGACGGGACATTGTCCAGTTTCCAATCAGCGTCTGAAGCGCTTCTGGCGGCGATCAAAATACAGGAAGCCGTGGCTTTGAGCGATGTGGAACCGCGCTTGGGCCTACGAGTTGGCATTCATACCGGCGACGTTGTTTTGGCGCGTGGCGACTTCTTCGGAACCGTGGTCAACAAAGCGGCTCGCATAACTTCATCGGCCAATCCGGGTGAAATTCTTGTGTCGGATGTGACTAGAGCCATAGTTGGGGGAAATCACGAGTTCGAATTTGCGGCCGCACGATCTTTGGTCCTCAAAGGACTTCCAGATGATCACACAGTCTACCGTTTGCAATGGAGGCGATAGCTGCTCGCTGGGTATGACCTCGAAGATCAGCCCCGCCCCCGGGGGATAATTCAATCAAATTGCCCTTTTCGCGGAATGCCCTTGCAAAGTGAGCACACCCACTCCGCAGTTCCATCAATTGGCCTGCCCTTGCTCTTTAAATCACAGTGGGAAACAACCTGCTGATCGCGGCAAAAAGGACAGGTAACAAGGGCAAAGAAATCCGGAATATGGGTGACTTTCTTAGGTACGGGGTTGCAAACCATTTGGCACTCAACATTGAATTATTCCCTGTTGGCTATCACATATCGCCGTTTTTCTCCACGTCTGCTTTGGGCTCAAAGCCGTCATCCGACGGCATTAGCGATTAGACCGGTTTGTGGTTGCGAGCGGTCATTGGGGCCGCTCTCAGGATTGGTCCGAC
>NZ_JBQGAB010000030.1:0-29427 GCF_056542605.1 Ruegeria sp. AB8 | reverse complement strand
GCAAATCCGCCGCATAATCAAACCAACCAGATGAGCCACATCCTCTCTTAGATCAGAGCGCCATCTGTCCCAAAATCCCTGACGACGGACAAACCTGAAGCCTTCCCTAAGTTTGTCGAGGTATTTGATCTTCATCACGATAGCCATGGGGTACGTATGCTCCTGCAAATGTGGTACAAAAGCGGCTGTTTTCCCCAATAAACCTTAGAAATATGGAGGTGTTGGCGCACCTGAGAGGATTCGAACCTCTGGCCTCTGCCTTCGGAGGGCAGCGCTCTATCCAGCTGAGCTACAGGTGCCTTGGCCGTTAGCTAACCTTGTTCCGTTCCGGGTGCAACTGCAAATCTGTCGCCCGACATCAGGTTTCACGCGAACAGATCGTGGGCCAGTTCCAGTGCATCGATCAGTGTGTCGACCTCGTCAGTGGTATTGTAAAGCCCGAAGCTGGCGCGGCATGTGGCCGTTACCCCCAGATGATCCATCAACGGACCGGCGCAGTGATGACCGGCGCGAACGGCGACGCCTTTTTTGTCCAGAATGGTCGACACATCATGCGCGTGCCCTGCCCCGTCCAGTGTAAAACTGAAAATAGCGGCCTTGTCCGGGCGTGTGCCCTGCACTTGCACCCAGTTCAGGCCGGTCAGACGCTGCATGGCATAGTCCCGCAAGGCGGATTCGTGGGCGGCAATGTTCTCCATCCCCAGATCCATCATGTAATCCAACGCCACACCCAGTCCGATTGTCTGAACGATCCCGGGTGTACCGGCCTCGAACTTCATCGGCGGATCGTTATAGATCACCTGATCTTTGCTGACCTCTTTGATCATGTCGCCGCCGCCGATAAAGGGGCGCATTTCGGCCATGCGTTCGGACTTGATGTAGATCGCACCTGAACCGGAGGGGCCGTACAGCTTGTGCCCGGTGATGGCATAGAAATCACAGCCGATATCCTGAACGTTGACAGGCATGTGCACGGCACCCTGACTGCCATCCACCAGAACAGGCACCCCTTTTGCGTGGGCTCCTTTTGTGATCGCCTTCACGTCAACGACCGTTCCCAGCACGTTCGAGCATTGCGTCACAGCAACAAGCTTTGTGCGCGGTGTGATGGCATCAATCACGGCCTGCGGGTCCAGTCCGCCGTCCGGGCCCACATCGACCCACTTCAAGACCACGCCCTGACGTTCGCGCAGGAAATGCCAGGGAACGATATTGGCGTGATGCTCCATGACACTCAGAACGATTTCATCCCCGGCTTTCAGGCGCGGCATGGCCCAGCCATAGGCGACAAGGTTGATGCCTTCGGTTGTGCCGGAGTTCAGAACGATTTCATTCTCGTTCGCCACACCCAGAAACCCGGCAACCGTGCCGCGGACGGCCTCATACTTTTCCGTTGCAAGGTTGGACAGATAGTGCAGACCGCGATGCACGTTCGAGTATTCCTCGGCATAGGCGCGGGTAACTGCATCAATTACCACCTGTGGCTTCTGCGCCGAGGCACCATTGTCCAGATAAGTCAGGGGTTTCCCATTCACCTCTCGCGACAGGATGGGAAAATCAGAGCGGATTCTCTGAACATCATACATGGTCATATTCCCTATACGGGCCCACTTGGGGTCAGGAGGAGGACAAAAGGTATCGCAATCAGCGCGGCCAGTAAGATCAGGCCAAACGCCTTTCCCAAGGATGCGAACTGATGCGCCTCGTTTAGGAAATGCAGGGTGATATAAAAACTGACCAACGCCGTTGCCAGCAACATCGGAACCATCAGGAACGGCAGTGTCATTGCAATGACCAGCGTAGCCAGCAAGGCAAGTATCTGGAGGAACTGCAGCCAGATCATCAGAACCATGATGTCTTCAAACGTGGCGCGTCCGCCCAGAAGTCGTCCGACAAACAGAAATGACGCGACGCTCAGCAGCATTGCACCCGCTGACGTTACCAGATTCATGAGGACCGGACCGGGTGCCTGCGCCACATCCGGGCCAGACAGCCACA
This sequence comes from Ruegeria sp. AB8, assembly GCF_056542605.1. Taxonomy (NCBI): domain Bacteria; kingdom Pseudomonadati; phylum Pseudomonadota; class Alphaproteobacteria; order Rhodobacterales; family Roseobacteraceae; genus Ruegeria; species Ruegeria sp. AB8. The sequence goes on along the minus strand of NZ_JBQGAB010000030.1, from coordinate 27,429 downwards.
CAAAGTAGTCAAGGCCAAACTGCACAATGGAGTTGAGCACGACAGCTAGAAAAAACGCCAGCCACAGGATCTCGCGCCCTGGGCGTAGTTTCATCAGGCGTCGGGCTGCCTCGGCCGGGCTGACCAAAGTCATCACCGCGAGGTTCCCCAGAAAACTCAGATTCATGTCTCAGGCCTCTGTGCTTGTCTGAGGCCTGACAACCAGAACCAGACAAAGACTGCAACCCAAAGTAGCCCAACTACGGACAAGGTCGGCCCCGGACCGATAAATCCGGCCACCAATCCGTTCAAAAGAACCAGCGGCGCGGACGACAATAAAGCCCAAAACAAAGCCAACCGCGCGCCGTAGGCGGAACCGCTCCCACCCATAAGCCGTGCCGCCCAATGAGACACAAGGGCCACAAAATACAGAAGCAATGGCAGGATGATAACCGACCCCAACAAGGCGCCGCCCAGCAGCATGTTCAGCTCGACACCTTCCAGGTGCGCGCGCCGCGCCATTCCAGGCATCTGCGCGATAAAGGCGATTGTGCAGAACGCCATGACAAAAGCCAGCGCCCGGTCTTCCCGTGGTCCCATATCCAGAAGCCGGCGCATGACACGCCCCGGCCCCCTGTACGTGGCCACGATATCCGTCGTCACAGGCATCAGCTGCGACGCGCCAGCCAGCCTTCCAGACGGGTCACGATGGCTTGGGCAAGCACCTCGTTTTCAATCTCGTCCACCGCTTCGGCCAGAAAGGCCAGCGTCAGCATGTTCGTGGCGTCTTTGAGCGATACCCCACGCGAACGCAGATAAAACAAGGCCGTTTCGTCAATCGCACCCGATGTGGACCCGTGCGAACAGGCCACATCATCGGCGTAGATTTCCAGTTCGGGCTTAGCCAGAAACTGGCTATCATCATCCAGCAACAAGGACTGGCTGATTTGATAGCCGTCAGTTTTCTGGGCCCCCGCTTTCACAAGGATTTTGCCCTGGAACACGCCTGTTGCGCCATTCCGCAGAACTTTCTTGAAGACCTGGCGGCTTTCACAATTTGCCGCGTCGTGCGTCACGAACACCGTGTCGTCGTGATGGAAATTACCGTCTCCGACGCAGGCCCCCGCTACATGAGCAACTGCGTCATCGCCCGTCAGCTCGACCACTTGCTCGTTTCGCGTCAGAACTCCGTTCACCGTCAGAGTAAAGGATTTGTAAACCGACTCGTGGCCCAGACACGTGAACATATGCGTGGCTGCGCAGCGCTCATGATCCCGACCCTGCGCGCGCACGTGATGCAGCGTGCCGCCGTCGGCAATGTCGATCTCCATGCATTTGTTAAACCGTGAAGCTGCCGGACCGTTTTCCAGAATGGTCACCTCGGCCCCGCTTTCAACGCGCACGATGTGATGCAACATGGCATCCGAGGTTTCAGAGGCATGCTGATAGATCAGGCTGATTGGCTTGCTGGGCGTGCCAGTCACGTGAATCGCAACACCATCGGCCGCAAAGGCCGTATTCAGCGCCGCCAGAGGCCGTTGAACCGGAGTTTGCCCGCGCGCTTCAAGAACGCCGTACAACTCCTTGGCCCAATGGATATCTTTGCAGCAGATGTCTTCGATCCGATCGATCGTCACACCTTCAAGCGTCAGGTCATCGGAATCCTCAGCGCTGAACACACCGTCGATGAACACGATTTTCAAACGGTCAAGATCATGGAACAGCAACGGCTCATCGGACCGGAACAGAGCGGCCTGAGGGGCCTCGGGCGAAATCAGCGTGTCCGGACGTGTGTATTTCCAATACTCATCGCGCCGTCCCGGCAGGCCCATTTCCAGAACCCGCGCCAGCGCATCTTCGCGGGCGGCACGCGTGCATCCGGCGTCGGGCATGACCAGACTGGCCAGCCGAGCCTCTGTCGCGGTTTGTTTAACTTCGGGCAGCCCCATCAGTTCACCTCGGCCAGAATGTCGGCATAGCCGTTGTTTTCAACTTCCAGCGCCAGTTCCGGGCCGCCGGTTTTGACGATCCGACCGTCTGCCATGATGTGCACGACGTCGGGTTTGATATGGTCCAGCAGACGCTGATAGTGAGTAATCACCAGGAAACCACGGCCTTCGTCGCGCAGAGCGTTTACACCTTCGGCCACCAGTTTCATCGCATCCACGTCCAGACCCGAGTCCGTTTCGTCCAGGATGCACATCTTAGGCTCCAGCATCGCCATCTGCAGAATTTCGTTCCGCTTCTTCTCACCACCCGAGAAGCCGACGTTCACCGGACGCTTGAGCATATCCGCGTCGATCTTCAGCGATTTCGCCTTGGCGCGTACTTCTTTCAGGAAGTCGGCGGCCGACAGTTCGTCTTCCCCGCGCGCCTTGCGCTGAGCGTTTACGGCAGTGCGCAAGAACGTCATGTTGCCGACGCCGGGGATTTCGACTGGGTACTGGAACGCCAGAAAAATACCCGCAGCGGCACGCTCTTCCGGTTCCATTTCCAGAAGATCCTCGCCGTCCAGGGTGGCCGAGCCTTCGGTAACTTCGTAGCCATCGCGGCCCGAGAGTACGTAGCTGAGTGTCGACTTGCCCGAGCCGTTCGGACCCATAATCGCATGCACTTTACCTGCCTCGACGGTCAGGTCGACGCCTTTGAGGATTTGCTTCTCCTCTTCCTCAAGTTTCACGTGCAGGTTCTTGATTTCCAGCATTTTTTGTCCTTTTGCGTACCGCAAGGGGCATCCGATAGCCCCAGTCAATGTCTATCCCAGCATCCGGCGCATGAGGCGTGCAGCAACCCATCCCAGGATCGCTCCTCCACCGACTGCCCAAACCGGGTTGATGAAGTCCATGTGATTGATGTTGACATAGGCAACACCCAGCAATCCGCCCAAAACCGGGAGTGCGTAACCCAACAGGGTCAACACGTCATCCTTTCGGATGGTCTTGCCAGGCTTACGCGCCATCAGCCAACCGAGCCTTCGAGAGAAATGGCAACCAGCTGCTGCGCTTCCATCGCGAATTCCATCGGCAGCGCCTGAAGCACGTCCTTGCAGAACCCGTTAACGACCAGCGCCACGGCCTCTTCCTCGTCCATACCGCGCTGGCGGCAGTAGAACAGCTGGTCGTCGTCCACCTTGGACGTCGTCGCTTCGTGTTCAACCCGGCTCGAGTTGTTCTTGACCTCGATATACGGCACCGTATGGGCCCCGCATTTGTCGCCGATCAGCAAACTGTCGCACTGAGTATAGTTGCGGCTGTCCTTGGCTTTGGGGTGCATCGACACCAGCCCGCGATAAGTGTTCTGAGCCTTACCCGCGCTGATCCCCTTGGACACAATCCGCGACTTGGTGTTCTTGCCCAGATGAACCATCTTCGTACCGGTATCGGCCTGCTGATAGTTGTTGGTGATGGCGATCGAGTAGAACTCGCCCTGACTGTCATCACCGCGCAGGATGCAGGACGGATACTTCCAGGTCACGGCAGAACCGGTCTCGACCTGCGTCCACATCACCTTGGACCTGTCGCCCCGGCAATCAGCACGCTTGGTCACGAAGTTGTAAATGCCGCCCTTGCCGTTCTCGTCCCCGGGGAACCAGTTCTGAACGGTCGAGTATTTCACCTCGGCATCTTCTTCGACGATGATTTCGACCACGGCTGCGTGCAGCTGCGCGGTGTCGCGCTGCGGCGCAGTGCAGCCTTCCAGGTAGGACACATACGAGCCCTTGTCGGCGATGATCAGGGTCCGCTCGAACTGTCCGGTGTTTTCCGCGTTGATGCGGAAATAGGTACTCAGCTCCATCGGGCAGCGCACGCCCGGGGGGATATATACGAACGATCCATCCGAGAACACGGCAGAGTTCAGAGTGGCATAAAAGTTGTCGGATACCGGAACTACGGTGCCAAGATATTTTTTGACAAGTTCGGGATGCTCTTTGATCGCCTCTGAAATCGAACAAAAGATCACACCGGCCTTTTTCAGTTCTGCCTGAAAGGTCGTGCCGACAGAAACCGAGTCAAATACCGCGTCCACAGCAACCTTGCGGCCCTCTGCGGGTGCATCCTCTGCACCTTCCACGCCAGCCAGAATCATCTGTTCTTTCAGTGGGATACCCAGCTTTTCGTATGTTGCCAGCAGCTTAGGGTCGACGTCATCCAGCGACTTGGGCTTCTCCTCCATCGACTTGGGGCGGGCATAGTAATACTGATCCTGAAAGTCGATCTTGGGATAATTGACCATCGCCCAGGTCGGTTCGTCCATCTGGGTCCAGCGGTCAAACGCGGCCAGGCGCCATTCGGTCATCCATTCCGGCTCTTCATTCTTTTCCGAGATAAGACGGACGATATCCGGGTTCACGCCCTTGGGCGCGTATTCCATTTCGATTTCGGTTTCCCATCCGTATTTGTAGGTTCCGACCTCACGCACCGCGTCCACGGTTTCCTGATCGACACCTTCTTTTACCTGGGTCTGGTCCAAAGCGGCCATATGACACCCTCCGTCAGATCACGCGGCACGCGCGCGATGCTTTTTCTCTTTTTCAAGCCACGTTTCGGCGAAACGCAGCACATCTTCTTCACTCGTCCGAGGACCCAGCGACACGCGGATCGCGCTTGCGGCCGTCACCTCGTCATATCCCATGGCGGTCAATACGGTGCTGGCCCGAACCTTTCCGCTTGAACAGGCCGAACCCGCGCTGACCGCAAATCCTGACAGATCCATCTGCATGACTTGCGTTTCGCCCTTCCAACCGGGCGACGCGAAACACAATGTGTTTGGAAGGCGCTCATGACCTTTTCCGACAAAAATAGTCGATTTGGAGCCGGCCTCAAGAGCGTTTTCTAGAATATTTCTAAATTCTGCGATTTCATCCCAAACGCCGTTGGCCAGATCCCGCGCGGCTGCTTCAGCTGCAGCCCCTAAACCTACAATTCCTATGACATTTTCCGTCCCGGACCGACGCCCCATTTCCTGCCCGCCACCCTTGATCTGGGCCGGCAGATCCGTTCCGCGTTTCATCACAACCGCACCAACCCCTTTGGGCCCACCCATCTTATGGGCCGAGATCAGGGCCATCTGCACGTTCAGCCAGTTGAAGGCCACGGGAAGTTTTCCAAAAGCTTGCGTGGCATCCGTTACGGCCAGCCCTGCGGGCAAGGATTGCACGACACCGGTTTCAGAATTGGCCAGTTGCAAGCATGAGTTCTCGGGTTCAAGCACTTTAACTTCACCTGAAGGAAGAACCGACAAATCTTCAACGATCCATGATCTTACGGCATCATGTTCAACTGCTGATCCGTGCAGTCCGCGCCCCGACAACGCCAAAGCAGCGCCTTCTGTGGAGCCAGAGGTAAACACGATGTCCGCCCCATCAGCCCCAAATGCGGCCGCCACCTGAGCGCGTGCGCGTTCAACAAGCGCCTTAGCGGCACGTCCTTCCGCGTGGACAGATGACGGGTTTCCGCAGACATCCATCGCCGCGATCATCGCGTCGCGCGCCTCGGGCCGCAACGGCGTGGTAGCGTTATGGTCCAGATAAATGCGATTCATAGATGCATCTTTTCCAAGTTAGAAGCACAAGCCGTTTTGCCGCCCGAGATACTCATTTTTTATTCGTCCACAACCGCAAACAGACTAGGAACCGCCGGGCACGGTGCCAGATCGTTCTTGATGACATCCGAGAGACGCGTCTGATGCAGAAACACATAGACATTCGCGCTGAGACTTTCCCACAGACGGTTGGTCAGGGATTGGGCCCGGCTTCCCGATGAAGCCCCCGAAGCACCCGCGCCCTTTTGCAGAGCATCTAGGGACTCATCCACTGCGGCCAGAATTTCGACAACGCGGATTTCTGACGCAGGGCGTGCCAGTCGGTAACCGCCCCCCGGCCCGCGAACCGAAGACACCAGTTCTGCGCGCCGGAGTTTGACGAATAACTGCTCAAGATACGGCAGGGAAATGTCTTGCCGCTCAGAGATTTCCCCCAGAGTCACAAGCCCATCTGTTGGTTGCAAAGCGATATCAGCCAGAGCAACCATTGCGTAGCGGCCTTTGGTCGACAGCTTCATTCACTTTCCTTCGTGGCAAGTTCAGTGCGAAATCATTGACGCCGCCGCTACCAATGCGTATCTCCGTCAGGCAGCGTCATACGCAATGCAACGTAATTAGAACCGTTCTAAGGTGTCCGACGATAACCGTCAAGTATTTCCGGCCGCCAGTAGTACAAAGACAGGACTAAAGCACATATGCCCGAGGTGATCTTTCCCGGACCAGAAGGCCGCCTGGAAGGCCGCTACCACCCGCAAAAGGAAAAAGACGCACCGATCGCCATCGTGTTGCACCCGCATCCTCAATTTGGCGGGACCATGAACAACAAGGTGGTCTACAACCTGCATTACGCGTTCTATAACATGGGCTTCACCGTGTTGCGGTTCAATTTCCGCGGCGTGGGCCGCAGCCAGGGTGAATACGATCAGGGCGTGGGTGAACTGAGCGATGCGGCATCCGCGCTGGATTACCTGCAATCGATGAACAACAACTCCAAGCATTGCTGGGTTGCTGGGTTTTCATTCGGCGCATGGATCGGAATGCAACTGCTGATGCGTCGCCCGGAAATCACCGGTTTCATCAGCGTGTCGCCCCCGGCAAACATGTATGACTTTTCATTCCTGGCGCCCTGCCCGTCTTCGGGCCTGATCATCAACGGCACCTCGGACAGGGTCGCGCCGCCGGCCGATACCACTTCGCTTGTCAGCAAGCTGCACGAACAAAAAGGTATCACCATCACGCATACCGAGGTGGAAGGCGCAGACCACTTCTTCCAGGACCGCCATATGGATACGCTGATCGACACCACAACCGACTATGTAAAGCGCCGCCTGACCGAGAACACCCGCTGATGTCGGATACCATCGGCACTCTGGCGGCAAGGCTGGCCGAAGATACGTTGAAGGTTATGGATGAAACCGGCAATGACCGGTTCTTTGTGGAAGTCGGCGAGGTTCTTGCGGCGGCTTCCCAATCATTGGAAGAGGCGTTCCTGACCGAAATCCGGGTTCGCATGGCCGAGCGCAAGGCGCGGCAATTCCTGGTCAAACACCTGTCCGCACATCGCTCGAAACTCAAGGCTATTGAAAAACAATGACTGACAGACTGTCCGCACAGATCGCGTTTCTGAAACAAGCGGACAGGCTGAAATCAGTTGATCGGGCAAATACACTGCTGGATCAGTCCCGGCACGAAAACTCAGCGGAACACAGCTGGCATCTGGCGTTGTGGGCTTTGGTGATGGCGCCCTTGGCTGAGGATGATGTCGATATTGATCGCGTCATCCGAATGCTTCTGCTGCACGATCTGGTCGAAATCATCGTTGGCGATCATCCGATCCATCTGGCGACAGATTGGTCAGCGGTGGAGCAGGCAGAACGGGCTGCCGCCGAAACGCTTTTTGGCTTGCTACCGTTCGATCAGGCCTCGGAGTTCCTGTCCCTTTGGGCAGAGTTCGAGGCCGATGCGACACCTGATGCCCGTTTCGCCAAAATCCTTGATCGGTGCCAGCCGATGTTTCAAGTGCTCTGCGCACCAAATCCTGATCCCGAACACCTGACCGTTGTGCAGGACAATCTGGATGGCGGCCGCGCTGCCTATCTCGAAACCGCATTTCCTTTTGCGTACCGACGGTCCCGGGCAATGCTGGACGGCACAGACCTGGAAGAAACCGATCCTTTCTGGGACCGACTGCCATTTCTGACCGAAACGGATCAGTTGAAAACCGTATACCGTGCGTCGCGTCTTTTGTACGATCCAAGGTTCGAAAACTCGGCCGAGCATTCCTGGCACATCATGCTCTATGCCTGGGTCCTTTCGGAATACTCGAATCCATCTGTGTCAATCGATCGGGTTCTGCGCATGCTGTTGCTGCATGACATCGTCGAAATCGATGCCGGTGATCACCCGATCCACGGGCAGGTCGATCACGCCGTGCAGGCCGCCGAGGAAGAAGCCGCAGCCGAACGTCTGTTCGGACTTTTGCCAGCGACACAACGACAAATGTTCCATTCATTGTGGCGAGAATTTGAAGCGGCGCAAAGCCCGGACGCCCAGTTCGCAAAAGCGGTTGACCGATTTCAGGCACCTGTTGGAAATCTGGAAACCCAAGGCGGCACCTGGGCCGACTACAACGTCACTTTTGGGCAAATCGAAAAGCGGGTGGGCGTTCCCATTCAACGCGGGGCTCCGCGGCTGTGGGGCTGGCTCAGACCCAGAATAGCCGAGTTTTTCGAAGTTACGGCCGGATAAGGGCGCATCAAATAGAAAAAGGGGCAGAAGCCCCTTTTTCTGGCGTTTCGCGGACACTTAAACCTGTGTACCCTTTAACCGTTCAACAACCTGGGCTGCATCATTGTCGACGGACCCCCCGTCTGCAAGCCACCCTAGCGCCGCTACCAACACCGATAAAATAATGACGGTTCTTGCAAAATTCGTCATGACAAACTCTTCAAACTACTAAACTTAATACAAAAGCTGACATATCACATTCAGACTTCTGCAAATAGTCTGGTAATCCTGACCTTTGGTCACCTTCCGACGTCTACTGTCGTTGCCCCGCATGACAGAAAATTCTTGCCGTTTGACAAGTTTTTATGCTCAAGCACACCTGAACATTCGTTGTGAGACTTCTCCATTGCCCAAAGCCTATCTGTTCCTTCTTGTAGCCGTTTTGTCCGAGACGATCGGAACCACAGCATTGCAGGCCAGCCAGCAGTTTACACGCTTCTGGCCGTCGGTTCTGGTTGTTGTGGGCTATGGGTTCGCCTTTTACTTCATGGCACTGACACTGAAATTCATGCCGGTTGGCGTCGTTTACGCAATCTGGTCCGGGCTTGGAATATTTTTGATCGCGATCATTGGATTTGTCGTGTTCGGACAAAGGCTGGACTGGCCAGCCGTGATCGGATTGACCTTTATTCTATCCGGAATCCTGATCATTCATCTGTTTTCCAAGACCGCAGGCCACTGAACGCGCGTTAGGGCTGGTATATTTTGTCGCGCCGCGTTATGCGCGCGACAACTTCCAGTTCAAAGGCTGACCTCTCATGGACCTGCGCAATATCGCAATCATCGCTCACGTTGACCACGGCAAGACGACCCTGGTGGATGAGCTGCTCAAACAATCCGGTGCTTTCCGGGAAAACCAGGCCGTAGCCGAACGCGCCATGGACAGCAACGATCTGGAACGCGAACGTGGCATCACCATTCTGGCCAAAGCAACCTCGGTCGAATGGAAAGGCACGCGCATCAACATCGTCGACACCCCGGGCCACGCCGATTTCGGTGGCGAGGTTGAGCGTATCCTCAGCATGGTGGATGGCGTCGTCTTGCTGGTTGACGCTGCCGAAGGACCGATGCCGCAGACCAAATTCGTGACCTCCAAGGCGCTGGCGCTGGGACTGCGTCCCATTGTGGTTCTGAACAAGGTTGATAAGCCGGATGCGGAACCTGACCGGGCTCTGGATGAGTGCTTCGACCTGTTTGCTAACCTTGGTGCCGACGATGATCAGCTGGATTTCCCGGCCATGTATGCCTCGGGCCGTTCGGGCTGGGCCGACATGGAACTGGATGGGCCGCGCAAGGACCTGACCGCCCTGTTCGATCTTATCGTTGATCACGTCCCTGCCCCAAAGCAGGCAGAGAAGAAAAACGAACCCTTCCGCATGCTCGCCACCACATTGGGCAGCGACCCCTTCATCGGCCGCATCCTGACCGGTCGCGTGGAAAGTGGCACCCTGAAGGCGGGCGACAGCCTCAAGGCGCTCAGCCGGGACGGTAAATTGATCGAGAACTTCCGCGCGTCCAAAATTCTCGCCTTCCGCGGCCTGAGCCAGCAGCCGATCGATGTGGCCGAAGCCGGCGACATTGTCACCATCGCAGGTATGAGCAAGGCCACCGTGGCGGACTCGCTTGTGTCGCCTCAGGTTGACGAGGCCCTGCCCGCGCAACCGATCGACCCGCCGACCATCACAGTGACCTTCGGGATCAACGATTCTCCGCTTGCCGGACGCGACGGGAAAAAGGTCCAGTCTCGGGTGATCCGGGACCGTCTTATGAAAGAAGCCGAGTCCAACGTTGCCATTCGCGTCACCGACACGCCCGGCGGCGAAGCATTCGAGGTCGCAGGCCGCGGCGAATTGCAGATGGGCGTTCTGATTGAGAACATGCGACGTGAAGGGTTCGAACTCAGCATCTCACGCCCGCAGGTTCTTTTCCGCGAGGAAAACGGACAACGGCTTGAGCCGGTTGAAGAAGTCACCATCGATGTGGATGACGAATACTCCGGAGCCGTAATCGAAAAGGTAACAGGTGCACGCAAAGGTGAACTGGTCGAGATGCGCCCTGCTGGTGCAGGCAAAACCCGCATCATTGCCCATGTGCCCTCTCGTGGTCTCATCGGGTATCATGGCGAATTCCTGACCGACACGCGTGGAACCGGCGTTTTGAACCGCGTCTTCCATGGTTGGGCGGCACACAAAGGCCCTATCCCCGGCCGGCGTGCCGGTGTTCTGATCTCAATGGAAAACGGCCAGGCAGTCGCCTATGCACTGTGGAACCTTGAAGAGCGTGGCCGCATGTTCGTTGCCCCTCAGACCGACGTGTATCAGGGCATGGTGATCGGTGAACATTCGCGCGACAACGATCTGGAAGTGAACCCTCTGAAAGGCAAGAAGCTGACCAACGTGCGTGCCAGCGGTTCGGACGACGCCGTGCGTCTGACGCCGCATGTACAGTTTTCTCTGGAAGAGGCGATTGCCTATATCGACGATGACGAACTGGTCGAAGTCACACCCAACGCGGTCCGCCTGCGCAAGCGTTTTCTGGACCCGCATGAGCGTAAACGTATGGCAAAATCAGCCTGATCAACTGCAGACTGTGCATGTCCGAAACGGAAACAATGGCGATTGTGTGGCATATTTGCTTCCAATAAAGATTAAAACTAGAAAGCGGAAACCTGGGCAAATTGCCCGGTTTCCTTTGAAAAGAATAGCGCCTCTCCCTTAAATTGTACTAATTCGAAGTCACTCTCCCAAACTACATCTTGTGGTTTGGTTATTATCAAGGTGTATTTGCGTCAATTGTGTGATGCTCTTCATACGCGCCTTGAACTAGACGGTGCATATGATCGGCATGGTTGAGTAAAAAGTACCAAGGAGTACAAAATGGGAACCCTGTCCCGTACCTTTCCGACTTACCTCGTGGCGACTGCTTTCTTCGTCGTTTCGGCTGACGAGTCTTTCGCTGCCGGTGTGTGCGATGTCAAAACTGCGCGCCAGTCCGGCGCATCATCTCAAGTCTTGTGCGAATGTGATGCGGTTACGAGTAGAATGATACGTTATGTCCAACGTCGCGCCGATTTCGACAAGATCCTGGCACGACTTGGCGCTGAGTGTGCGCCTCTGGCTGCACTGCTTACGGATTTTCCAACAGCGTCTACCGGAACCTCAAATCAAAGATCCGGGGACGGTCACCCAGATGAGAACCGCGATACCGGTACTCCCGGCGGAGAAAACTCGGGCGGCGGAGTTGAAGCGACCGGTCCAAGTGGTGGTCCAGAAACCACAGGAGGAGGAACTCCCGGTGGTGAACAGCCCGGCGGTGAACAGCCCGGTGGCGAGCAGCCAGGTGGTGAACAGCCAGGTGGCGAGCAGCCCGGTGGTGAACAGCCCGGTGGCGAGCAGCCAGGTGGTGAAGAGCCAGGTGGCGAGGAGCCGGGTGGCGAGGAGCCGGGTGGCGAGGAGCCGGGTGGCGAGGAGCCGGGTGGCGAGGAGCCGGGTGGTGAAGAACCAGGCGGTGAAGAAGAGCCAACGTGAGGGATCACGGAAGTTGCGGTCAGACGTCCGGATTTGATCCTAGATAGCTCATTTAGCAGCGCACACGTAGCTCTTCGTGTTTTGAAACCTGCCTGAAAAACATGGGTGCAAAGAATTTGTACCCATGCAACGTGTCTCAGCAACTCAAATAAGGTGCGTTGGGCTCAGCTATGACCGTAAACACCCACCCAGTGGCTAGGTCGTTTTGGGTCCTGCATGCGAAGAAAAAGGTACCGCGTCGCTGTCCAGTGCTTGATCCGGTTTGTGAGGTTGTCCAAAACTAAATCGCCGTTGGCTGAGCGATAAACCAGAACTGCATGCGGCCCCCGGCGCCTGTCCAATACTGTAGCGATTAACAGTTTGCTTGGATCTACCCCTGCGTGGATCAAATCTCTTTTCTTCAGCAGGGCGAAGTCTTCACAATCACCGCCTCTTGCCGTTGGCAGTGCCCATCTCTCGCGGGTGTTATACTGGGACTGATCGGTCACTTCGCGGGTCGAGTTATTCACGCGCCGATTAACCTGCTCCACAACCTTCAATTCCTGTTGGCTGGACATGGATACAGATCGTTTTCCTACACAGGCCCAATTGTATTGATTGCAAAGGTTGATGGCGCCGGAAGGTGGCGGTGAAGATGCAACACTTGGAATAAAGCCTCCCTCGGATGCGTGTGCTGACGGTGCCGAGGCAATCGTGCAGATGCTCAAGACGCAAACGGTAGCGACGCACGCCGATATTGGGAAAACTCTGGTGCGGAAGCGCTTCGCCAGTGCAATAAATAAAGACATTCCTACACCCCAATCCTGTGTTTTTTGCACGATCGCGCATTAAACAGGGCCGCACTCCGTCATGGGAAACGACCTGCGAACATCCCAGCTTGGGCAATCACTTTAAAAAATTGGACGGAAAAAAGGGCGAAAATTCGATCTTCAATCTGACTTTTTCGCGCTAGAAGTTGGATGGCGCGGTCATAATTGCGGCGCGAAACCTTCAAGATTGTACGATCCAGTTTGCGTAAGATATTGTTATAGTTAATAAAAAATTGCAACCCATATAGACGGGCCGCGCTTCTAAAATGGATTGTGACATAGGCTAAAGATTGCCGATCTGTCGCCGTATCCCAAAGAAATCTACAAGACGAGCTTTGTAAACTGACAGTTACTCAGTGATTTCAACCACAACCAGCTCGCGTTCGCTCGCCTCACGGGCATGATTCAGCGCTTGCTGGTAGTCGTCCGAGTTGTAGCACTCGACCGCTGCTTCTAGTGACGGGAAGCGGGCGACAACGTTGCGCGGCCGCTCTTTGCCTTCCAGTTGAACGTAACGCGCAGCACGGGCGATGAACTCACCCCCGTGCTTGGCGATGGCTGGCCCGGCCAACTCGGCGTATTTTCCATATGCCTCGGCATCAGTCACTGTTACGTGCGCAATCCAGAGTGCAGCCATTTTATCCTCCCAATACCTGTTCCGCAGCCTTGATCGCCGCATCCGAATTCGAGGCGTCCTTGCCTCCGCCCTGCGCCATATCCGGACGGCCACCGCCGCCCTTTCCGCCCAGTTCAGCCACGGCAGCCCGCACCAAGTCGACTGCGGAGACCCGATCCGTCAGATCTGGCGTGACACCCGCCGCGACGGCCGCCTTGCCGCCGGCGTCGGCAATCAGCAACACCGCCCCTGACCCGAGGCGGCTTTTGTGTTCGTCGATCAGCGACGGAAGATCTTTTCCGGAAACGCCGCTCAAGGCCTGAGCCAGGAATTTGACACCGTTCACCTGTTTGGCCTCCGCGCCACCGCCGGTCGACGGACCAGCCATGGCAAGATCACGGCGCAACTGAGCGACCTCATTTTGCAAGGACTTTCGTTCATCCAGCAGGGACTTCACGCGTCCCACTACATCGTCAGGTTGGGCCTTCAGTTCCAAAGCGATCTGGGCGACGCGGTGATCCTGTGCCGACAGATATCGAAACGCTTCATCCCCGGTCAGGGCTTCGATCCGGCGTACACCCGCACTACTGGCACTGTCACCAAGCACAACGAATGTGCCGATGTCCCCAGTCTGGCGCACATGCGTTCCACCACACAGCTCGATCGACCAGGTTTCCCCGTCGCTGCCTTTGCCAGTCGGCGCCTTGCCCATCGACACCACGCGGACTTCATCGCCATACTTTTCGCCGAACAATGCCTGCGCGCCAAGTTCGCGCGCATCGTCGGGCGTCATGATCCGAGTTTCGACGGCCGAGTTCTGGCGAATGAAATCATTCACCTCTCGTTCGACTTTCTTAACCTCTTCCAGTGTCAGAGCCTTGGAATGGCTGAAGTCGAACCGCAGCCGATCCGCTGCGTTAAGCGAGCCGCGCTGCGCCACATGATCGCCCAGCGTTTCGCGCAAGGCCTCGTGCAATAGGTGCGTGGCCGAATGGTTCGCGCGAATGGCCGTGCGGCGGACGTGATCGACCTCAAGTTCGACTGCGTCGCCCTTGGAAAGCGTACCTTGATCCACGGTCACCTTGTGGGCGTAAACTTTGCCGTCGGCAAATTTTCTGGTGTCTTCGACCAACGCCACATCATCGCGGTCTTCCAGACGGCGAATTTCGCCTGTGTCGCCGATCTGACCACCGGCTTCGCCATAGAACGGCGTCTGGTTCACAACGACCCAGCCGCTGCCGCCCTGCCCGATTTTGTCGACCAAAGAACCATCAACAATCAGCGCGGCGATCTGACCTTCGGCCTTTTCGGTATCGTATCCCAGAAAATCCGTAGCCCCGGCAGCATCGAGAACATCGAACCACACAGCCTGATCCGCCGATTCTCCGGACCCGGCCCAGGCGGCGCGCGCCTTGGCCTTCTGTTCGGCCATGGCCGCATCGAAACCGTCGGTATCGACTGTCCGACCCTTTTCGCGCAGCGCGTCCTGAGTCAGGTCCAGTGGAAAGCCATAGGTGTCATACAGTTTGAACGCGGCATCCCCCGGCAGCGGCGCGCCTTCAGGCAGTCCGGACATCTCGTCATCCAGCAACTTCAATCCGCGGTCCAGAGTTTGCTTGAAACGGGTTTCTTCAAGCAGCAAAGATTCCTCGATCAGCGATTGCGCCTGCCCCAGTTCGGTGTATTGCGCGCCCATCAGTTGGACCAGCGTAGGCACAAGGCGGTGCATAACCGGGTCCTTGGCACCCAGCAGATGGGCATGCCGCATGGCCCGGCGCATAATTCGACGCAGAACATAACCACGCCCGTCGTTTGAAGGCATTACGCCATCGGCAATCAGGAACGAGGTTGACCGCAGGTGATCCGCGATAACGCGGTGATGCACGTTCTGATCACCGTACGGATCCACGCCGGTTGCCTCAGCAGAAGCTTCGATCAGCGTCTTGAACAAGTCGGTGTCATAGTTGTCGTGGCTGCCCTGCAGAAGCGCACCAATCCGTTCCAGCCCCATGCCCGTGTCGATCGACTGCATGTCGAGCTCCACCATCGAGCCATCTTCGAACTGTTCGTTCTGCATGAAAACGATGTTCCAGATTTCGATGAACCGGTCGCCATCTTCCTCGGCCGAACCCGGAGGACCGCCCCAGATATGATCGCCATGATCATAGAAAATCTCGGTGCACGGGCCGCACGGGCCAGTCGGCCCCATCTGCCAGAAGTTGTCGTTGGTTGCGATGCGGATTATCCGGTCTTCGGGCACTCCGACCTTTTTCCAAATCTCAAACGCCTCGTCGTCGGTGTGATACACCGTGGTCAGCAAACGGCTTTTGTCGATCCCGAACTCCTTGGTGATCAACTCCCATGCAAACGGGATTGCATCATTCTTGAAGTAATCGCCGAATGAAAAATTCCCAAGCATCTCAAAGAACGTGTGATGCCGCGCGGTGTATCCCACATTGTCCAGATCGTTGTGCTTGCCGCCCGCACGCACACATTTCTGCGCAGTTGTAGCACGCTGATAGTCGCGAGTTTCAACTCCGGTGAACAGGTTTTTGAACTGCACCATGCCCGAGTTGACAAACATCAGTGTCGGGTCGTTTCGTGGGACCAGCGGGCTGGATGCCACCACTTCGTGCCCCTGTTTTGCAAAGTAGTTCAGGAAGGTGGATCGGATATCGTTCAGCGTGGGCATAAGGCTCTCTCAGCGCGCAATCATCTTGGTCTGCGAAGGTTTAGCCCCGTGCCCTCGCAGTGTCCACAGCATTGGTTTGGCGGAACGAAACAAGACGACCCTGGAGGACCGCCCTGTTCCGTGCTTTCTACATCCTTCTGAAAGGAACCGTGGGATTTCTGTCGTTCGCTTCGGCGCGACGATTACGCTTCGAGAATATCATCCTCGTCCGCATTGGGGGGCAATTCGAAATCCAGACCGTGAGCCGCGCGTATCTTATCCTCGATATCCAGCGCCACGCGGGCGTTGTCACGCAGGAACTGCTTGGCGTTTTCTCGGCCCTGCCCGATCCTTTCGTCGCCATAGCTGAACCACGAACCCGACTTTTCGACCACGCCGGCTTTGACGCCGAGGTCCAGCAACTCACCCATCTTGCTGATGCCTTCGCCATACATGATGTCGAATTCAACCTGCTTGAAGGGCGGCGCCACCTTGTTCTTCACGACTTTCACGCGGGTCTGGTTACCGACCACTTCGTCACGATCCTTGATCGCGCCGATACGGCGAATATCCAGACGGACCGAGCTGTAGAATTTCAGCGCGTTACCACCAGTGGTGGTTTCCGGGCTGCCAAACATGACGCCGATCTTCATCCGAATCTGGTTGATGAAGATCACCATGCACTTCGAACGGCTGATCGAGCCGGTCAGTTTGCGCATTGCCTGGCTCATCAGACGGGCCTGCACGCCGACACTACTGTCGCCCATGTCGCCTTCGAGTTCCGATTTCGGCGTCAGTGCCGCAACCGAATCGACGACAACCATGTTCACGGCCCCTGATCGCACCAGCGTATCGGTGATCTCAAGTGCCTGCTCACCGGTGTCAGGCTGCGAGATCAGCAATTCATCAAGGTCGACGCCCAGCTTACGGGCATATTGCGGATCCAGCGCGTGTTCGGCATCCACAAACGCACAGACACCACCGCGCTTTTGCTGTTCGGCAATGCAGTGAAGGGTCAGCGTGGTCTTGCCCGAGCTTTCCGGGCCGTAGATTTCCACGATCCGGCCCATCGGAAGACCGCCAATACCCAACGCGATGTCCAATCCCAGCGATCCGGTTGAGCTTGCTTCGATGTCCTGCCTGGCGTCTTCGCCCAGCTTCATGATCGACCCTTTGCCGAACTGGCGTTCGATCTGGGCCAGTGCGCTGTCCAGCGCCTTTTGCTTGTCTGCGTTTTTCTTGTCGCTCATCGTCAGAAGATCCGCCATTGTCCTGTCGCTTTCCCTTTTGTCACACCCTTGAACGGGCGGCAATCGCTGCTTTGTTCGCCTCTTGTTCCTTATGGGACCAAAAGTAGAACATTTCAACAAAAACTTATGTAACTCACTGTTCCGGAATTGTGTTAAAGATCCGTTTACGCCAATCTGCGTCAAAGCCGAACGTGAGAAGGACGCAGGTAAATGATTGTTTTTTATAAGGAACGACTGGCTTTTTTGTCGGTCCCCAAAACCGGCAGCACCGCCTATCACACCGCCCTCCGGGAGCACGCGGATATCGTCGTCGCTGGTCCGCCTGAACTCAAGCATGCGCCCGTTCGCCGGTACGATCGCTTTTTTCAGAACATTTTTCGTAAAGTGTACGATACCGAGATGGAAATCATGGCCGTTGTACGCGAACCCATTGATTGGCTGGGTAGCTGGTACAGGTTTCGCAGCCGTCAGGACCGCGTTGGTCACGCGCACTCAACACGTGGCCTGACTTTTGATGAGTTCGTTCAAGCCTACATGCAGACCCCGCGACCTGAGTTTGCGGATGTCGGCACTCAAACCCAGTTCTTTCGCACCCGCAGCAATGGTTTCGGCGCACGTCACGTTTTCAAATACGAGCATCAAGACAAAATTCTGGACTTTCTTCAGGACCATCTGAACGTCAAAATTGATCTGCAGTGGGAGAACGTATCTCCTCCTGGCGACTTGGCCTTGCCAGAAGAAACCGAACAGAAGTTCCGCAACATACATGGCGCCGAGTTCGCCCTGCATGACTCCGCGCTCTAAGTCGTTCAATTCAGTTGCTGGAAGACCGCTTCAGTCAACTGATTCAACGAAAACGGCTTGGGCAGGAAGGTCGATCTGGCGATTTCGGGACCTGAACCGCTGAACGCGCCTTCGGTATAACCTGACATGAAGATCACGCTGACATCGGGCCGGGTTTCCATCGCTTTGCGCACCCATGTCGGCCCGTCCAACCCCGGCATGACGACATCAGTTACGAATGCGTCGACTTTCAGAGTGGAATCTTCGAGCAGGCGCAAAGCCTCTTCGCCGGAATCCGCTTCAAGCACCTTGTACCCCTTCAACCTCAATGCGCGTGTGGCAAAAGCTCGAACGGGCGCTTCGTCCTCGACCAGCAAGACAACACCGTCACCCTGTTTTGCATTTTGCGGAACCCGACTTTCCTGCTGCGATGGCACTGGCTCAGCCGGGGCAACCGACACCGGTAGAAATACAGTGAACTCGGTTCCGAAGCCCTGCGCGCTGTCGACAAAGATGAAGCCGCCGGTCTGTTTTACGATTCCGTAAACAGTCGACAGGCCCAATCCGGTGCCCTCGCCAGTTCTTTTGGTTGTGTAAAACGGCTCAAAAACCTTTTGCAGCTTGTCCGCTGCAATTCCGACACCGCTGTCGATCACCTTGACCGTCACATACTCGCCCGGCGGAACGGTCGCCCGGTCCCGCCTAAGCGGCTGGGCCATCTCGATGACCTCGGTTTCAATTCGAATTTCCCCGCCTTCAGGCATCGCGTCCCGCGCATTGACAACCAGGTTCATAAACACCTGCTCAAGCTGCCGCTTGTCCGCCCGAACTGGCTTGAGCACCGGATCATGGCTGAGCGTCAATCGGATTTTTTCCCCGACAAGACGGTTCAGAAGATGGATGAGATCGGAAATCGTGTCGCGCAGATCCAACGCTTCGGGTCTGAGGGTTTGTTTGCGGGAAAATGCCAACAACTGGCTGACAAGCGCCGCAGCGCGATTGGCGTTCTGGTTGATCTGAACAAGATCACCGTAGTTCGGATCATTCTGATCGTGCCTCAGTAACAGCAAGTCACAGTGACCCGAGATCGCCGTCAGAAGGTTGTTGAAATCATGCGCAACGCCACCGGCCAATTGTCCGACCGCCTGCATTTTTTGCCCCTGCACAAACTGGGCTTCAAGCGTCTTCAGTTCGGTCGCGTCGTTCAGAACCGCAATCAGGCAAACCTGCCCTTCATGCAGGACACGGCTAAGTGTAACCTGGATAAAGATATCCTTGTCCTTCCGCGTCAGTTTCAGGAACTCGGAACGCGGGCCATCCTCACCGGCGACCGTGCGTGACAGCCAATCGGGAACCGGCTGCCCCAGCCCCTGCATGATTGCGACGACATTGGTCACACCGGGCTCAATATCTCCGATCAGTTTGTTGGCCAATATGTTGGCTTCAAGAATGCATCCGTCAGGAGAGAGACAAAGAACCGGCACAGGCAAATCCGAGAATGTCATCCGTGTTCGGCTTTCGGGCGCGATTTTCAGCGGCACTAGGGCAAAATCGCGCACCATACCCGATCGCGAAATCTGAACAAACGTTCCAGGGACAGCGCCCTCACCTGTCTTGATTTGCAGAATGCTGCCCGGCTCAGGAACGTCACCGGCAATGGCCTGATCCAACGTTTCGGGTTGTCCCCCCAACAGTGCCTGCGCAGCGCTATTGGCTTGCAGAACGGATCCGTTTCTACCTTCCGTCAGAACTGGAATATCCAAACCTTCCCAACGCGAACTTTCGTCCAATCCGAACCGCCAACAGTACAACCCATTGCCAAAGCCAAAAACGCTGACAGGGATGGTCGAACCCAGCGTCACGGCATCCTCGCGCGCACGGCCATTTTGGGCGACCTTCGATTGCAGCCGCAACAAGAGTGCTGCGGGGTTGGCAAAGACAGATCGAAGACAATGGTCGAGACGCTGCCCCTGCGTTGCCCCAAACCGCCTGACGGCTGCCTGGTTGATGATCTGAATATTACCCTGACTGTCCGCGATAAGACATGGGGACAAGTCCTTTTCAACAAACGCCGCCATAACGGATTTTGCGTTTCTTGCGCACCTGTCCGCCAACTGCCCGCGAAACACGACAATACTTCCAGCAGCTGCCAAAGATCCGCCAACAACAATCAGCCCAATCGACCATTCAGACGGAACCGCATTCAGAAACGGTGCAAAGCACAATCCCAGCGCAACCAAGGCCAGCGCCAACAGGCGCGATACGTAAGGTGTGTGACGAACGGAAGGATCAGGAAAAAACTCAGTGGTGTCAGACATAAACGACTCGGAATGTTGGATACCGAGTATGACGGACCCAATACGGTTAATTCCCGCTTAACATAACATCAATGCAGGACTCTCTCGTTTAGGTTGTTAATGCTCCGTTTCTTGTCGCGTCAAGTGTGCCGTAAAAAACCCATCAGTTCCGTGTGTCACCTGCCATGACTTCTGAAACGCTAGGCGCCAATCCGGGTGCATTGTCTGAAACGCGTTCACAATTGCCTCGTTTTCGTCGACAAGCATAGAACACGTCGCATAAGCCAGCAGCCCGCCTGAATGGGTCAGTTGTGAAATCTGCTCGAGTATTTGTGCTTGAATGACGCAAAGATCCTGCAACTTTGCTTCGGTCAACGCCCATTTTCCAGCCGGTGCCCTGCGCCAAGATCCGCTGCCGGAACATGGCGCGTCCGCCAAGACGACGTCAAATGGGGCTTGCCGCAGGATGTCGTCAGCGGACAGTCGCTCGACGTTGACCCCTGCCCGTTCTGCCCGTGTTGGAATATCCTGCATCCGGGCTTCATTGATATCATGGGCAAAAACCTGAACTCCGGGCCGGGCCGCCAATGCCAGTGCTTTTCCCCCGCCGCCTGCGCAATAGTCCAGCACGCGCATTCCGGGTTCAAGGTCGATCGATGCGGCGACTGCCTGACTCGCGGCATCCTGCAATTCGACCATCCCGGACGCAAACGCCCGGCTTTGCGAGATTCTGCGGGCACCCTCGATCACCTCAAGCGCAGTGTCGCAGGCCGGGTGCGGTCTGGTCAGGATGTCGTCCGACTCAAGCACTCGAACAGCCTCAGTCACATCGGACTTGACCAGATTAACACGCAATTGAACGGGGGCCCGGGACTGCAGGGCGTGGGCGGCAGGAATTGCATCCTCACCCAAAGACGCGCTGAACCTTGGCCAAAGCCATTCCGGGATGTCAAACTCCTCCGCTTTGGAGGAGAAACCCCGGCTTGTCTCGTGTTCGGCAACAGGGGGCGGTGCATGTCGTGCGCCCGAAAACAACCCGGCGATATCCTCGCCCTTGGCACGCGCCGACCCGATCATCAGACCCCGACCGGTTTCAGATCCGCCCAGTGCCGAAAACGAGCGCTTGCAGCGCAGGCCGTCAAACACGTGATCCCGCACCCCTGCCCGATCTTTCGAGCCTGCAAACCTGCTGCGCCGGGCCCATCCGGTCAATGCTTTTTCGACCGGTGCGCCATCCAGAATCTCATCCAGTATTTCGATGGCGGCCTGAATGCGGGCGGCAGGGGTCATAAGGCAACTCCGTCGTCAAACGAATGGTCGGAACAGATCATCGTAAAAACCAAAACGGCGCCCGGTAAAGGGCGCCACTTGTTGAACCATCGCAATTACATAACGCGATAATTCGGGCTTTCACGCGTGATCTGGACGTCGTGAACGTGGCTTTCCTTCAGCCCCGCGCCAGTAATTTTCACAAAGGTGCAGTTGCGACGCATTTCTTCAACCGAAGCACATCCGGTATAGCCCATTGCGGCACGCAGCCCGCCCACAAGCTGATGCACGACAGCGCTGGCCGACCCTTTGTAGGGCACCTGCCCTTCGATCCCTTCAGGCACCAGCTTGTCGTTGGCGGCGTCCTTCTGGAAATACCGGTCGGCTGAACCACGTGCCATTGCACCAAGGCTGCCCATCCCCCGATAGGATTTGAAAGAGCGTCCCTGATAAAGGATCACCTCGCCGGGGCTTTCGTCGGTACCTGCAATCATCGAACCGACCATGGCGCAGGATGCGCCGGCTGCAATCGCCTTTGCGAAATCGCCGGAAAACTTGATACCGCCATCTGCGATCACCGGAACCTCGCCAGCGGCGGCGGCACAATCCATGATGGCCGTCAACTGCGGCACACCGACCCCTGCGACCATCCGTGTCGTGCAGATCGACCCCGGACCGATCCCAACCTTGATGGCATCGGCCCCCGCGTCGATCAGTGCCTTGGTTGCCTCACCTGTCGCGACATTTCCCGCGATAATCTGGACTTCATTCGACAGGGCCTTGACGCGCTTTACGGCATCAAGAACGCCCTGTGAATGCCCATGCGCCGTATCTACGACGATGATGTCCGCGCCCGAGTCAATCAGCTCTCCAGAACGCTCGAAACCCGCATCTCCGACCGAGGTTGCGGCTGCAACCCGCAAGCGACCCAGATGATCCTTGCACGCCGTGGGGTTCAGAACGGCCTGCTCGGTGTCTTTCAGTGTCAGAAGACCCGTCAGCTTGCCACTGCCATCAACAACCAGAAGCTTCTCGATCCGGCGCGCACGCATAAGGCTCTTGGCCTCTTCCAGGTCCGCAGGCTCTTTCAGCATGGCCAGATTGTCCGATGTCATCATCATGTGAATCGGAGTGTCCTCGGAAGTGGCAAACCGCATGTCGCGGTTGGTCACGATACCAACAACGCGGCCATCGCCATCGACTACCGGAAATCCGGTGAAATTGTAGCGCTGGACCAACGCCTTGGCGTCCGCAAGCGTCTGATCCGCCCGCAGGGTTACGGGGTTGTACACGATGCCGGATTCAAACCGTTTGACACGCCGAACCTCGCGGGACTGTTCCTCGACTGACAGGTTCTTGTGAATGACGCCAATTCCGCCCGCCTGTGCCATTGCAATGGCCATACGCGCCTCGGTCACGGTGTCCATGGCCGAACTGAGCAATGGGATGTTCATGCTGATGTTGCGCGTCACACGCGTGGTTGTATCCGCCGTCGCAGGAAGGACACTGGATGCCCCCGGAACCAGAAGAACATCGTCAAAGGTGAGTGCCTCACGAATCTGCATTTGCTAACCCCATGCAAAACCCCGTTTGACGGCGACCCTATTGCACGGATTCAGCCCAAGGGAAAGCCCCGCGTGCCAATAGTTTGCCCCGGTTGGCGGGCGGTCTGGTAAAAAACGACGCAAGCTGCGCAAAACGTGCCGCTGAATGCCCTTTCCCTTTGCGCGCAAACTCATATCTTGCCCGGCATACGCGCGAATACAAAAAGGCAGGCCTTCCATGACCACCGACCCACTTGTCGTCTTTACCCCATCGGGCAAACGCGGGCATTTCCCCGTTGGCACTCCGATCCTGACAGCGGCCCGCCAGTTGGGTGTGGACCTCGATTCGGTCTGCGGCGGGCGTGGCATCTGTTCCAAATGCCAGATCACACCCAGCTATGGTGAGTTTCCCAAGCACGGCGTCACCGTGTCCGACGGCGCGCTAAGCGAATGGAACGCGGTCGAGCAACGCTATGACGACAAGCGTGGCCTGAAACCCGGTCGCCGTCTGGGGTGCCAGGCATCGGTCCAGGGCGATGTGGTGATTGATGTCCCACCCGAAAGCCAGGTCCACCGTCAGGTTGTTCGCAAGGCAGCCGCCGCCCGCGCCATCACAATGGACCCTGCGACGCGCCTGTATTTTGTGGTGGTCGAGGAACCGGACATGCACTCGCCCACCGGCGATCTGGAGCGGTTGGAACGGGCCCTGCGTGAACAGTGGAAGATCGACGCCGTGACGGCGGACCTGTCGCTGATGTCCAAGCTTCAGCCTGTGCTGCGCAAGGGAAAGTGGGAAGTCACGGTCGCCGTCCACAAGGGCCACAACGATAGCGTCGCGCGTATCGTCGAAATCTGGCCGGGTCTGCACGAAAGCGGCCTTTACGGCCTTGCCATCGACCTGGGTTCGACCACAATCGCCGCGCACCTGACCGATCTGGAAACGGGCGAGGTCAAGGCGTCCTCGGGCCTGATGAACCCTCAGATACGTTTTGGCGAAGACCTGATGAGCCGGGTTTCCTATTCAATGATGAACCCCGGCGGCGATCGGGAGATGACGAAAGCCGTGCGTGAGGCGATCAATGACCTGACTACCTCGATCGCGGACGAGGCCGGGATCGACGCGGCCCTGATCGTGGAAACCGTGTTTGTCTGCAACCCGGTCATGCACCACCTGCTGCTTGGCCTTGATCCGGTCGAACTGGGACAGGCGCCGTTCGCACTGGCCACATCCGAAAGCATGTCCCTGCCCGCTCGCCAGATGGATCTGACCAACATGAACCCGCGCGCGCAGGTCTATATCCTGCCTTGTATCGCAGGCCATGTAGGCGCGGATTGCGCTGCGGTCGCTTTATCGGAAGAACCCGGCAAATCCGAAGATCTGGTCCTGATCGTGGATGTCGGCACCAATGCGGAAATCCTGTTGGGCAACACCAGCCGCGTTCTGGCCTGCTCGTCGCCGACAGGTCCTGCTTTTGAGGGTGCCCAGATCAGTTCCGGCCAGCGCGCCGCCCCCGGAGCCATCGAACGCATTGAAATCGATCCCGCCACAAAGGAGCCGCGCTTTCGGATCATTGGATCGGAAAAATGGTCCGACGAAGACGGTTTCGATCTGGATGTTGCCACAACCGGAATCACCGGCATTTGCGGCTCCGGCATCATCGAGGCCGTGGCCGAGATGCGCATTGCAGGACTGTTGGACGAAGGCGGCCTGATCGGATCGGCCGAACAGACCGGCACGCCGCGCTGCATCCCCGAAGGGCGGACGCATTCGTACCTAATCCACGACGCCAGTGCCGATGGCGGCCCGCGCATTACTGTAACCCAGGGCGATATCCGGGCAATCCAACTGGCGAAATCGGCGCTCTATGCCGGTGCACGCCTTTTGATGGACGAAATGAAGGTCGACAAGGTCGACCGCGTGGTGCTGGCCGGAGCCTTTGGCGCGCATATCTCGACCAAACACGCGATGGTACTGGGAATGATCCCGGATGCGCCGCTGGAAAAGGTTTCCAGCGCAGGTAATGCCGCCGGGACCGGCGCGCGCATTGCATTGTGCAACATCTCATCCCGGTCCGAAATCGAACGGGTTGTTCGCGAAATCACCAAGATCGAAACCGCTATCGAGCCGAAATTCCAGGATCATTTCGTCGCCGCCAACGCGATCCCGCACAAATCAGATCCGTTCCCGGAACTGGCGCAAGTTGTCACCCTGCCATCGCCATCGTTCAACACAGGTGGCGGAGATGACGAAAAATCTGGCCGGCGCCGCCGCCGGAGGTCATAATCCGGCCATTGACAGGGGACCGTCATGACTACAGCAAATGAGGAGCAAGCTGAGTATTGGGGAAAATCGGTTCTTGGGGCCAAATGGTTGATCCACGAGGACCAGCTTGACCATCTTCTTGCGCCAGTTCTTGGTCTTGTGCTGGAACGCGCAGCGCTGAAGCCGGGAATGCGGGTGTTGGACATCGGTTGCGGAACCGGTGCCAGCACAATTGCTTCGGCGCAAGAAGTCGGTCGGAATGGCCGCGTTCTGGCTGCCGATTTCTCACAACCCTTCGCACATCGCACGCGCGAACGTTCCTTGGATTTGGGGCTGACGCAGGTTGAGGTCGAATGCGCGGACGCCCAGACTTTTGGGTTTTCCGAAGGGATCCAGGACGCGGTGATTTCCCGTTTTGGCGTCATGTTCTTCGAGGACCCGGTCGCCGCCTTCGCGAATATGGCAAATGCGCTGAAACTCGGCGGGCAGATGACGTTTGCAGCATGGGGACCATTGTCGGACAACCCTTGGTTCAAGCTGCCTTATATCGCGGCCACAAATCAGCTTGGCCAACCCCCAAAAGTAGATCGCTATGCGCCCGGCCCCCTTGCCTTCCACGATATCGAACATGTGACAGATATGATGTCGCGCGCCGGACTATGCGACATTCGCGGTGAAACCGTATCCCTGTTCCTTCACGGGCCGGACACGCTTGAGGAAACTGCGGCACTGTGTATGCGCGTCGGCCCAGCCTCGCGGGTCATTTCTCATTTTGGCGCCTCAGACGGAGATATCAAGGCGATCCGGACCGCAGTCGCCGAAGCTTTCGCGACATTCGCCACAGATGATGGCATCAGCATCCCTGCTGCCATAAACCTGTTCCAGGCCCGCCGGGCCGCCTGAGGGTCCGAAGATCGAAACCCGGTGCAACGCGCAACACCTGCCGGAAACCTATTGGATTCAGAAACTATTGAATTTCGTTTTGCCGCGTGTTTCACCACGGGCAAAACAAACTTTGAACATATCTGGTCTTTTCTAGTTGAGTGGTAACAAATGGCCCAATTAGTGCGACCCCTATTCCTTGGGCGTATTACGCCACTGCAACCAATGGGGATTGATGAAGATAATCC
Source organism: Ruegeria sp. AB8 (assembly GCF_056542605.1). Taxonomy (NCBI): domain Bacteria; kingdom Pseudomonadati; phylum Pseudomonadota; class Alphaproteobacteria; order Rhodobacterales; family Roseobacteraceae; genus Ruegeria; species Ruegeria sp. AB8. The sequence goes on along the minus strand of NZ_JBQGAB010000030.1, from coordinate 963 downwards.
AGCTCTGGACACGCCAATCATCGACACGTAGCTTGCAACTGCTCTTAGGAAAGTACGGTTTCAACCGAGCCATCTGTTCATCGGTTGGCCAAAACAAGTTGCTCATCACGCCTCCTGAAGTTCATGGGCTTGAATCTGCCCGGAGCGAAAACTGCAACCAAATCAACGGGCACAGAGACTAGGGTCGGGGCTCAAAACCAATAGATAATGGTTGCGGCGAGGGCGATGACTGAGCAGAAGACCTTTGGACAGCGTTCATTGCGGGTTGGCACCCACCTCCAGTCTTTGTGTCGGCCAAACATGATCTCAATGCGGTTGCGACGCTTGTCGTATTTGACCGGTGACTTGCGTTGCTCTCGACCGGGGATGCAAGCCCGTATGCCTTTGTCCTGCAAGCTTCTCGGAACCAGTCGACGTCATAGCCGCGATCCCCGGGCAACCATTTGACTTTTGACAGACTGCTCAGCAATGCCCGTGCGCCGATATAATCGCTGACCTGACCGGCGGTGACGAAGAGGTTGAGCGGCCGGCCCTGGCTATCGCAAATAGCGTGCAGCTTGGTATTCATGCCGCCTTTCGTCCGACCAATCAGGCGTCCACGCCCCCTTTTTTGCGGCCATGCTGGTCGCTGTCCGGTGGGCTTTGAGATAAGTCGCGTCGATCATCACGGTCTGTTACTCACCGAGTTCAGAAGCCAGCCCGACCATCATCCGCGCGAATATCCCTTTCTCACTCCAACGCTTCCACTAGCTGTAGGGGGTCTTGTGCTGGTCATAAGCGGCAGGAGTATCACTCCAACGCAGGTCATTGCAACTGAAGAGGATTATTCCACTCAGCACGCGCTTGTCGTCAACCCATGCCTACCGTGGGACCCCTTCTTTCCCAAGTCTCACGGTAAGCCGCGTGTCGATGACCGGCGTGTGTTGAGCGGGATAATCTTGATCAACCGCAATGGTTTGCGAT
>NZ_JBQGAB010000029.1:0-35327 GCF_056542605.1 Ruegeria sp. AB8 | reverse complement strand
CAGTCTATCCTGAGCGTCTCAACCGTCTTTCCAGTCCGTCAGGCCGTCTCCCCGACCCGTCAGCACCGCCTCAGCAGCGCCGGTGAAGGGGTATTTACGGATTAGGCCTGGGACCTGCAACCCCCATTTTCAAAAAACTTCACATTTCACTGCAGAAACTGACGCGGGTTAATGAAAACAACAAGTTACCTTAATAATTCGCGCGTTTGACCGGCTTGTGCACTGCAAAACCCGGGAATGAAGTCCATCTTTCGGCGGAATCGTACCCAGTGTTTGGTATGCACCCGCGTCCCAACCAAAGAATACGCCGCCCGAGTCTCCTCGGGCGGCGCAACCACTGTAGTGACCGCTGGTTTAGTGCAGATCGAAACGATCCGCGTTCATCACCTTGTTCCAGGCCGAGACAAAGTCACAGACGAATTTGCCCTCGGCGTCGGCCTGACCATAGACCTCGGCCAGTGCCCGCAGTCGCGAGTTCGAACCAAAGACCAGATCGACCCGGGTGCCGGTCCATTTGACCTCTCCGCTGGACCGGTCGCGCCCTTCGTAGACGCCCTTGCCTGCGGGCTTCCATTCGGTACTCATATCCAGAATGTTGGTGAAGAAGTCGTTGGTCAGCGCTCCGACACGATCGGTGAAGACGCCATGCTTGCTGTCGCCGAAGTTGGCGCCCAGAACGCGCAGGCCACCGACAAGTGCTGTCATCTCGGGTGCCGACAGGTTCAACAACTGCGCCCGGTCAACCAGCAACTCCTCGGGTGAGACGGTGTAGTCGGCTTTCTGGTAGTTGCGGAAACCGTCAGCGATGGGTTCCATCACCGAGAAGCTCTCGACATCGGTCTGTTCCTGCGTTGCATCGGTGCGGCCCGGGGTGAAAGGCACTTCGACATCCTGACCACCGGCTTTGGCCGCCTGCTCGATTCCAACCGCACCCGCAAGAACGATCACATCCGCCAGCGATACTTTCTTGCCACCCGACTGTGCGCCGTTAAAAGCCTTCTGAACTCCCGACAGGGCATCCAGCGCCTTGGACAGTTTCAAAGGCTCGTTGACGTCCCAGTCTTTCTGCGGCGCAAGCCGGATACGTGCACCATTGGCACCTCCGCGTTTGTCAGATCCGCGGAAGGTCGAAGCAGAGGCCCAGGCGGTCGAAACCAACTGAGACACCGACAATCCTGCCGCTGCAATCTTGGCCTTAAGGTCTGCCACATCTGCATCATCGACCAAATCATGATCCACGGCCGGAACGTTGTCCTGCCAGATCAACTCTTCGGTCGGGGCTTCCGGACCAATATAGGCCGAACGCGGACCCATGTCGCGGTGGGTCAGTTTGAACCAGGCCCGTGCGAAGGCATCTGCGAACTCTTCCGGGTTCTCATGGAAACGCTTCGAGATCGGGCCGTAGATCGGGTCCATGCGCATCGCCATGTCGGCGGTGGTCATCATGGTCTTCACCTTCTTGGACGGATCATGCGCCGCTGGGGCCATGTCTTCCTCTTTCACGCCGATCGGCTCCCAGATAAACGCGCCCGAGGGGCTTTTGGTCAGGTTCCAGTCATAGCCGAACAGCAGGTCAAAATAGCCGTTGTCCCATTTGATCGGGTTCGCGGTCCATGCGCCTTCGATCCCCGAAGTCGTGGTGTCATCCCCCTTGCCAGAACCAAAATTGTTGATCCAGCCAAAGCCCATTTCCTCGATCGGGGCGGCTTCTGGTTCCGGGCCGACCAGATCGGGGTCGCCCGCACCGTGCGCTTTGCCGAAAGTATGACCACCCGCAACCAGCGCAACGGTTTCCTCGTCGTTCATCGCCATCCGGCCAAAGGTATCGCGAATATCGCGGCCCGAGGCCAGAACGTTGGGTTCACCATCCGGGCCTTCCGGGTTCACGTAGATCAGGCCCATCTGCACAGCGGCCAGCGGGTTTTCCAGATCGCGCTCGCCCGAATAGCGGCTATGCGGGTTGTCTGTCGGAGCCAGCCAGTCCGTCTCGGCGCCCCAATAGATGTCTTCCTCGGGCGCCCAGATATCTTCGCGGCCTCCGGCGAAACCAAAGGTCTTGCCACCCATCGACTCGATGGCGCAGTTACCGGCCAGAATCATCAGATCGGCCCATGAGATCTGGTTGCCGTATTTCTGTTTGATCGGCCACAGAAGACGGCGGGCCTTGTCGAGGTTGCCGTTGTCCGGCCAGCTGTTCAACGGTGCGAACCGCTGGTTTCCCGTCGAGGCCCCGCCGCGTCCATCCGCCGTCCGGTACGTCCCGGCGCTGTGCCAGGCCATCCGGATAAACAGGCCACCGTAGTGACCATAGTCGGCCGGCCACCAGTCCTGCGAATCCGTCATCAGCGCATAAAGGTCTTCCTTCAGCGCTTTCATGTCCAGCTTCTTGAATTCTTCGGCATAATCAAAATCCGCACCCAGCGGATTTGATGCTGGGGTTTTCTGGTGCAGAATCGACAGGTTCAACTGGTTCGGCCACCAGTCCCGGTTCGACCGGGTACCCGCACCATGCATGACAGGGCATCCGCCTGTTTTGGGGTTATCACTTCCGTCCATATCGATCTCCAATCCTGGCTAAGTCCGGCAGGTTCGCGTGTGCAAATCTCAGATAAGTATTGTGGTTCGAACAGCACTCATCGTGCCGAGTCGTCCACATCACTCACCGGCAGAGTTAGCAAATTCAAACCATGCAAAAAAGTTTTGTTTTCCGATCAATTTCATAGCTTTTTGCTATTACTTGGAATCCACCTCAGACAGCGAAACCTGATCGGGCCGGACCAACACCCGACATGCACACCACACTCATCCCAGCAGGTCGCCTGACCCGGGGATTCAACAGTAAAAGATCCAGTCAGAAATGGCGTTTCTTAACCGCTACCGCTTCATCAGGGATTCCAGCCCGACACGATAGTCGGGATAAAGAAGCCGCACGCCCAGCTCTTCCTTGATACGGTCGTTTCTGACGCGCTTGTTCTCATTGTAGAAACTGCGCGCCATCGGAGTCATGTCAGCGTCCTCAAATGCCACGGCTGGCGGCAGCGGAAGCCCCTGAAGCTTTGCCGCGTAACCAATGACGTCCTGAGGCGGCACAGGCTCGTCATCACAAACATTGTACACAGAACCGGGATTGGGCCGTGCCATGGACGCCCGCAGTACCTGCGCAACATCGGCAACGTGAATGCGCGAGAAGACCTGCCCCGGCTTGATGATCCGCCGCAGCCCGCCGCGTTTGAGTTTGGAAAACGGTCCCCGCCCGGGACCATAGATGCCCGCCAGTCGGAAGATATGCGTCGGCAGGCCCGGAATTCCCACCCATTCCTGTTCCGCGTGCAGGCGCCACTGGCCCCGGTCAGCCGTTGGTGCAGGCGGCGTCGATTCGTCGACCCAGTCGCCCTGATGATCGCCGTAAACCGCGGTTGTCGACAGATATCCCACCCAGGAAAACTGATTGGCCCGCGCCTCGATCTCGGTCCGCAGGGCGGCCAGAACCGGATCGCCTTTTGCGGTCGGCGCGATCGAGATCAGCAAATGCGTCACCCCATCCAGTGAAGGAGCCTGACCCGGCCAGATCAGAGGGTCGGCACCTGAGGCCCGGATTGCATCGGCCCCGTCCGCATCCCGCGTTGTCCCGACAATCTGCCATCCATCATGCATCAGCAGCCGCGACAGTGCCTGCGCCGAATACCCGTGTCCAAACGAAAAAAGTGATCCAGTCATGGCCCCTTAGATGATCCGCTAAAGCGCCAGATGCAAGCACCTGCCCGAGGATACTTGATTCGAATCCCCTGATGCGCCTTTGATTGTGTCATGAGCGACAAGAACCCCGATCTGAAAGCCGCCTATGCGCTGAAAACGCCAGAGGACAACAAACGCCTCTATGCCGAATGGGCCGGAGATTACGACGAAGGCTTTGCGGCCCTCGAAGACTATCAGCTTCATGTTCACACCGCCCGCGCCTTTGTCGGTGCAGGCGGCCAAGGGCCGGTTCTGGATGTGGGTGCTGGCACCGGCCTGTGCGGCGCGGTGCTGGCAGGGTTGGGAGTCGGACCCATAGATGCCACCGACATCAGTAGTGAAATGCTGAGTCAGGCAATGCGAAAGGACATATACCGGGATGCGATCGAGGCCGATCTGAACCACGGAATCCCGGTTCCCCAAGACAGTTATGCCGGCATCGTTTCGTCAGGCACATTCACGCATGGCCATCTGGGGCCGGATGTTCTGCCCGCTTTGTTGCGCATTGCGCGTGCCGGGGCGCAGTTCGCGCTGTCCATCAACGCCAGGCACTTTGAAAAGCTCGGCTTTGCCGAGGCGCTAAGGGAGTTGGAACAGGATCAGATCCGCAATCTGACCCTGACCGAAGTTCGTATCTACGGAGATCTTGCAGCAGGCGACAACAAGGATGACACCGCGTTCATCGCGCTGTTCGAACGCATTTGAATAGCCGCGCCGTTCAGCGCCCTTTCCAGACCGGGTCGCGTTTTTCGGCGAAAGCCCGCGCGCCTTCCAGATTATCATCAGAGCCGTACAAGGTATCGATCGTCGACAATTGGCGCCGCGTGATCCGGTTCATGATGTCCTGAAACTTCGAATCCTCGGCCTCACGCACAACTTCCTTGATTGCCGCATAGACCAGAGGCGGGCCGCTTGCCAGAAGCCGCGCAAGCTCCCACGCGCGGTCCATCAGTTGATCGGCGGGAACGATTTCATTGACCAGACCCCAGCGGTGCGCCTCGTCCGCATCAAACCAACGTCCCGTCAGCAACAGTTCCATGGCAACATGATAGGGAATACGTTTGGGCAGTTTGACGCTGGCGGCATCGGCAATCGTGCCCGAACGAATTTCGGGCAGGGCAAAGCTGGCATGATCGGCGGCAATAATGATGTCAGCGCTCAGTGCCAGTTCCAGACCGCCCCCACAGGCGATTCCGTTTACGGCAGCGATCACAGGCTTGTTCATGTCGCGCAGTTCCTGAAGCCCGCCAAAACCACCAACACCATAATCTCCGTCAACCGCGTCGCCGTCAGCCGCGGCTTTCAGATCCCAGCCGGGGCAAAAAAACTTGTCCCCTCCGCCGGTCAGAATGGCCACACGCAGATCGGGGTCATCGCGGAAATCGCGAAATACGTCCCCCATGACACGGCTTGTCGCCAGATCGATGGCATTGGCCTTGGGTCGGTCCAGTGTAACTTGCAGAATTGCGCCATCGCGTTTGGTTTTGACCGGATTCATGAGCTTGCCTTTCGGATCAGGGCATCCACCGCAACCGCACCTTCCTTGGTGCAGATGAGAGGATTGATTTCAACTTCGCTGACAGTTGCCGCATTGGCAATGACATACGCCTGTACGGCTTCGACCGCGTCCAGAATTGCATCGAAATCCGCTGCCGGTTTGCCCCGGTATCCTGCCAGCAACGGCGCACAGGCCAACCGTCCCAACGCGTTCTGCACGGCCTGCCGGGACGAAGGCACGAGCATTGAGACGGTATCACGCAGAATTTCAGTCAGTACCCCGCCCGCCCCCAAAGTCAGGACAAATCCATGCGCCGGATCTCGCGTAACGCCGATCAGCAACTCGGCAACACCGCCATCTGCCATTTCCTCGATCAGTATGTCGTCGGTGCCGATCTTCTCTGCCACGGCGGTCAGAGCATCGGAACTTACACCGAGATGAACCGCACCATGTTCGGACTTGTGTGCCAGGCCAATGCCTTTGACCGCAAAGGGGCCACACAAACCGACTGCGGCCTCGGCCACGCTGCTTTTGCAAGCTACAACACGCCGCGGCACCTTCACGCCGTGACCTGCCAAAGCCTCTTTGGCTTGCGCTTCGGTCAGAACCTGATCCGGGTCAGAGTTTGAGGGCAACAAAACCGGTTCGGCCGGTTCAGGTACGACGCGCGCCGCCGCCTCGATTGCGGCCAGCGCCTCGTGCAGGCCGGCAAAAGGGACAACACCACCGTCGACCAGTTGTTGCGCCACGGCCTGCGGCATCAGTTCGGGCAGGGTCGCTGTTACCGCAAAGGGGCGACCCGTGTGCGCGACACAGTTCAGCGCGGCCTGCGTGGCGCAGGCCCAGTCGGTCGCATCGGTATGGGGGTAGTCGACAATCGACATCGTCAGCGCCTTGTCCGGCCCGGTCAATCCGGTCCAGGCGCGGGTCATCGCGTCGGTGTCGCGCCAGATATAGGTGTGATAGTCTAGCGGGTTTGCCAAAGCCACCATTGGCCCCAACGCAGCGCGCAGATCGGTCTTTTGCCGGTCTGTCAGCGGCGGGAAATACAGGTCGCGTCCCTCGGCCATATCCGCGCCCAGGCTCGCCTCGCCGCCAGAGCAGCTGATCATGCCCAGACCGTTGCCATCCAGACGTCCGGTGACATGCAGCAGTTTCAGGCATTCCAGAAAGCTCGGAATGTCACCCAGCCGGGCAATCCCAAGGCGGTCCAGAAAAGCCTGTGCTCCGGCGTCGCCTCCTGCCAGGGACGCGGTATGCGAGATCGTCGCCGCCTGTGCATGCGCGGAACGCCCCATCTTTAGAGCGACGATCGGCACTCCGCGCACGTGCGCCTTGGTGGCCAGCGCCTCCCATTTGCGCAGATCGCCAAAGCCTTCGATATGCACGCCGATGGCGGTGATCCGGTCATCGTCCAAAAGGGCCGACGCGATATCGGCCTGATGCGTCTGTGCCTGATTCCCGCAGGTCAGGATAAAGGCCAACGGCAGGGCACGGCGCTGCATCGTCATGTTGATGGCCATATTCGAGCTTTGCGTCAGGATCGCCACACCGCGATCAACAGGCTGCATTCCATGCTGATCCGGCCAGACCGCAGTTCGGTTCAGGCCATTCACAAAGCCATAGCAATTGGGCCCGAGTATCGGCATATCTCCGGCGGCAGAGACCAGTTGCGATTGCAGATCGGCAGCCTGGTCGTCTTCAGCCCGCGCTTCGGTGAAGCCCGAGGCGAAGCAGACCGCTCCGCCCGCGCCGCTTGCAGAAAGGGCTGCAACCGCGGATACGGTTGCATGACGGTTGATCCCCACGAAAGCCAGATCGGGGGGGCGGGGCAGATCCTCAATCGACGCATAAGCCTGTAAACCCGCGACTTGCGCAGCCTTCGGATGAACCGGCCAGATTTCTCCCTCAAATCCGAACTTGCGGGCCTGTGAAATCATTTCGGCGCACCACGCACCGCCACCGATGACCGCAAGTGTCGAAGGGTTCAGAACGCGCGCCAACGCACCCATCACACGAGCTCCGGCGTCATGCGCCCAGCGCCCGCAACAGATCGCGGCTGATGATGTGGCGCTGAATTTCGCTGGTGCCGTCCCAGATGCGTTCAACGCGGGCATCGCGCCAGAACCGTTCAAGCGGGTAGTCGTCCATCAGCCCCATACCACCATGAACCTGAATCGCGGCGTCGGTCACCCGCGCCAGCATCTCCGACGCATAAAGCTTGGCCGAGGCGATCTCGCGGTTGCTTGGCAAACCCTGGTCCAGCCGGTCGGCTGCGGCCAACGTCAATAAATCGGCTGCGTCAATCTCGGTGATCATGTCGGCGATCTGAAACGAAACGCCTTGAAACTTGCCGATCTTCTGCCCGAACTGTTCGCGCGTCGCGGCATAATCCAGCGCATAATCAAAGGCGCGGCGGGCGCGCCCCACGGACATGGCCGCAACGGTGATACGGGTGGCATAGAGCCATGTGTTCATGACCTCGAACCCGCCATCGACCTCACCCAGAACCTGAGCATCGGGCAGTCGACAATCGTCAAAGTCCAGAACCATGTTCTTGTAACCGCGGTGACTGACCGACTTGTAGCCGTCCCGCATCGTGAAACCCGGAGTCCCACGATCCACCAAAAACGCCGTAATCCGCTTTTTAGGGCCTTTTGGCGTCTGATCTTCGCCTGTAGCGATGAAGACGATGATAAAGTCGGCATGCTCGGCGCCCGAGATGAAATGCTTGGTCCCGTTGACAACCCAGTCACCGCCGTCGCGCACAGCTGCACATTTCATGCCACGCACATCCGAACCCGCGCCGGGTTCGGTCATTGCCAGCGCATCCATCCGCTCACCGCGCACGGCAGGCATAAGGTAGCGTTCGATCTGATCCCCTTCACAGGCCATAAGAATATTCTGCGGCCGCCCGAAGAAATGGTTCAGCGCCATCGAACCCCGCCCCAGTTCGCGCTCGACAAGCGCAAATTCCAGATGGTTCAGCCCGGCGCAACCGACACTTTCGGGAAAGTTGCAGGCATAAAAGCCCAGTTCCAGAGTCTTGCGTTTGATGTCCTCGGCGATCTCGTGCGGAACTTCACCGGTCCGTTCAACCAGTTCTTCGTGCGGGTAGATCTCGTTCTCGACAAAGCTGCGAACGGTTGAGACGATCATCTCCTGTTCGTCGGACAGGCCATATTGCATCGGTTCACTCCACATTTGGACTTGTCGTTATCCTGACGTGGCTTGAAATCACGATCATACATAATTAGACGATTATCATGCCAAAGTGGAAAAAATCTCCTACCGCAACGCAGCGACTGGGCGTTCTGTTGTTCGACGGGTTTTCCAACCATTGCCTTGCCAATTCTGTCGAACCGCTGCGCGCGGCGAACACCCTGTCGGGGCGAACTCTTTATGACTGGACATTCCTGTCGCTGGATCCTGGGCCCGTTACATCCTCGTCCGGCCTGCAGGTCGCACCGCATGAAACGTTGCAAAAATCTCATGGCGATATGTTGTGGGTTATGCCGTCATACGGATTTCAGGCCCATGGCGGCTGGCGTACGCTGGCCGGATTAAGATCGGCTGCCGAAAGGTTCCAAACACTGGCAGGCTTGGACACCGGTAGCTGGCTGCTGGCGCGGGCCGGCTTGCTGGACGGGCATCGCGCTACCATCCACTGGGAGGAACTGACAGGTTTTACCGAACGCTTCCCCGAAGTCACGGCCCTGCGTGAGCGATATGTCATCGACCGCAATCGCATTACCTGTTCCGGCGCAATGGCAGCTTTCGATCTGGTCCTGTTTCTGATCGGGCGGGATCACGGGCAGGCATTGGCCCTGGAAGTGTCCCAATTGTTCATGACCCGCGATTCCGCGCGCTCTCATGCTGGTGGGGCCGGAGCAACCAGCGGCTATGTGAACAAGGCTTTGGGCCTGATGCAGGAAAACCTGGAATCACCTTTGTTAGTGTCTGATATTGCCCGGCGCGTGGGGCGTTCGCAAAAGGCGCTTTCTATCCGAATGAACTCCGAACTCAGCGCGGGGCCGGCACAGGTTTATCGGCGGCTGCGACTTAATCTGGCGCGCAAACTGGTTTCCGAAACCGATCTGAGCATCGCCGAGATCGCCTTGCGCACGGGCTACGATGATCCCAGCGCCCTGACGCGCGCGTTCAGGGCCGAGTTCGGTGAGACACCGCGCGCCCTGCGGACGCGCGGAACCTGAAACCGCCGCCAGTCAGCCGAACATCTTTTTCTTGCGCGCCCGGGTAACTTCGGTCGCCTCGGGCGAGCCGTCATGGAAAGTTCCGAACCAGCGGTCCCAAGGCATTTCCTGATTGCCGTAGTTGCATTCGTAATACCGATGGTGGAGCTGGTGGTAAAACGTGCCCAGAGCCAGCCGTTTTCTATCCTTCACCAGCAACTCCTCGTACCCGGTATGGGTCATCGCAGCGCCCGGGCCCTGAAACACGATGTGGAAATACAGGTGGATCGGATGGGACGGAACAATCCAGTGAATGCACAGGGTGCTGAGGTAGAAGAAATGTTCGACCGGATGCATCGAAAACCCGGACCAGGGACCGATATTGACGTTCCGGTGGTGCAGGCTGTGTACCTTTTTGTACAAAAACGGCTGATGCAGAAGTCGATGCACCCAGTAGAAATGAAAGGCCGACCACATCGGCAGGATAATCAGCCACAGGATGAACCAGACGGGGCTATCCACGAATGTGATTACCGGCGCGTATCCGTTGGCCATCAGCCACATGGTGACCGCCTGAAACCCGGTCAGTTGCAGCACGCCGGAGCCGAGCGACCAGAACATGTTGTCCAGCACCTGATCGCTGAAATTCCACAGCTTGTTGTTCTTGCCCTGCTCGCGCCGTTCGAACTTCAGCTTTTTGCCCTGCGCCTTGCGCATATGGAAGTACCAGTGCAACCCTCCGGCGACCATGAAAATCATGGCAAAATTCACCAGCCAGATCTGAAAAATCCAGCCAAACGCAAAAGTCCTGGCGGTTTCGAGCGATGGGTAGAAAAACGCCCACAGCGCAACGGCCAATCCCAGCATCAGAACCCGTTCGCTAAGGGTCAGCCAGTTCCGGGCGAGCCAGCCCGCCAAATACGCCGGATCAGGTGGCCAGCGAAACACCGAAGGATTCTGCAAGGGCAGATCAGGGTGGTAATTCCACTCGCGGCTCATGTCCTGCATCTGAGAATTGTCTGTCACGTCGATGTATCCTGTGGTTGGGATCGGCAATATTCAGGGCTCCGGCACCGTGCAGACACGTCCGGTTGCTCTGCCCGTCAGGAGGGTCTGGTTCAGGTGGCGTAATCCGAGCCTTCGGCGTCCAGCACGGCCTTGATTTCGCGCATATGCGCTTCGGCCTGCCCGGGATAGTCATCAAGCTCTTGCGCCGTTTTCTCGGCGATCTCGTCCGGAAGAACCCGCAACTTCTGTCCGGTCTGCAGCGCGCGTATGTAGGTTTCCGCAGCTCTTTCGAAGTAATAGAGCCTGTTGAACGCGTCCGCAGGATCGCTGCCGATCACCAGAACACCATGATTGCCCATGATCATGACTTTCTTTTTCGGGTCCGCCAGCATCGAGGCACAGCGTTCGCCTTCACTCTCGAAGGCCAGACCGCCAAATTCCTCGTCAACAACGTAGCGGTTGTAGAACGTGGCGGTGTTCTGGTCGATCGCAGGCATCGTGCTGTCCGCCAGCGAGGCCAGTACGGTGGCAAAGATCGAATGCACATGCATCACGCAACGCGCATGTGGGCAATGTCGATGAATCGATCCGTGCAGGCCCCACGCGGTCGGGTCCGGTGCACCGGGCTGGTCCATCACGTTCGGGTCATTTGCGTCCAGAAACAACAGATCCGAGGCCCGTATTCGGGAAAAGTGCATCTGATTGGGATTCATCAGAAACTGCGTGCCGTCTTCGTTCACCGCCAGGCTGAAGTGGTTCGCGACCGCTTCGTGCATGTTCAACCGTTCGGTCCAGCGGAATGCGGCGGCCATGTCCACACGTTCGGGCCAGTGGTCAATATTGGGGCGCAGGCTGGCAACGGTCATGTCAGAAACTCCTGTATTTCGGGTCTGCGCGGAACCGTGCCTTTTGCAAACGGGTTTGACCAACGAAAAATTCGCGGCTAATCCATTAGCTCAACTAATGCTGGGGTTATGCAAATGCAAAAACTGCTTCCGCCTTTGGGCTGGCTGCGCACTTTTGAAGCGGCGGCCCGCCATCTTTCCTTTACCGGGGCCGCACGCGACCTGAACATGACGCAAAGTGCTGTCAGCCAACAGATCAAGGCGCTGGAAGGTCACCTGGGGCAGCCCCTGTTTCTGCGTCGTCACAGGGCGCTGGAGCTGACCGAGGCCGGAATAACCTATTTGCCTGTCGTTCGTGACGCTTTTCGTACCCTTGTCCGGGGCACCCAGGCCGTTACGGGTGCACAGCAGAACGCGGTGCAGGTGCAGTGCAATATCACCTTTGCGGTAAACTGGCTGGCCCCCCGTCTGCCGCGGTTCCGCGCTTTGCACCCTGATGTCCAACTAAATATCTTCACCGAACTTTGGGAACCCCGGGAAATGGCCGAGGGCGCGGCGGTCGAGATCCGTTATTCCTTGCGTCCGGCAGATACCGTGAGGACCGAGTTTCTATGTTCCGACGCCTATTATCCGGTATGTGCTCCGAATTATCCGGTCACTTTGGAGACCCTGCAACAGCAGCCCCTGTTCGACTGTTCGAACCTCATGTCAAACTGGGCAAGCTGGGCTGAAGATCAGAGCCTGAATTGGGAAAACCCGCCCATAACTTATGCCACCACGTATCTGTTTGGCCTGTCCGTCGCGATGGCCGGTGGCGGGTTGTGCCTGGCCCATGACGCCATTGCCAAACATCTGATTGAGAAAGGAAGCCTGATCGCCCCCTTCGCACATCGTGCCGCGATGCCCGAGGCGTACTACCTGTTGCTGTCACCTCAGGCCGAAGAGAATTCAGGGGCAGTTGCGTTTGCTGAATGGCTGCGAAAGGAAATTGCCGAACCCGTTCCGAGCTGATCCCGGAGAGTAGATCTCCCGCCCATCATCTATGCCCGTTGGGCATCTCCTTTGGTTGGGCCGGGCATCGCTGGCGCGCTGCTGGTAGCTCAGTCCTGATTTACGTCTTTCGGGCGGCTGGGAACCCAGGCATATCCGTTTTCACAGAGGATATAGGCCTCGCGCAATCCGTGGGGTTTATCCGTTGGGGCCTGCAGAACGGTGCCCCCGGCCACTTCTGCACGGGCAGATGCATCGTCCGGGTCTGTTTCGTACAAGCGTATTTCAACACCGGCCCCGCGCGGGGGATTCTCGGGCAGCAATCCAAGCAGGGGATTCGAGTGGTATGTCCCGTCCGAGTGCAACTGAAAGACGTGCGTTCCGTAGGTGACGATCGCAAAATCTGCGGTCACTTGGTGGCTGGTCATGTCAAAAACAGCCTCTAAAAAAGCGCATTCCGCCGGTACATCGCGAACCAGCAGGTTCAGACCGATCCCACTGAGGCTGCGCCCAAAACTGTCTGCATCTATTGCGTCATAATCCATGGCACCATGCAAAACCCGAACCGCGGCGCATTGCAAGTGCTCAGCCCCATCCGGCAAATTGTGATGGTTTCATGATACCCGACCGCCGGGGGTTGCACCTGACCGCGCATTCGGGAAAGTTGAGCCATGGAATACACACCTTTCCCAAGCTGGCCCGATGTCGCCCCCCGTTTGATCTCAGTTGCCGCCGGGCGCGAAGCTGCGGACATGGTCATCCGCGATGGTATCTGGGTGAACGTACACAGCCGCGAACTGCTCCCCAATCATTCCGTCGCCGTAGCCGACGGGCGCGTGGCTTTTGTCGGGGCAGACGCGTCACACTGCATCGGCCCCGAGACGCGAATCATCGAAGCAAACGGGCGATATATCGTTCCGGGCCTGTGCGACGCGCATATGCACATCGAATCGGGGATGCTGACCCCGGCCGAATTTGCCCGGGCCGTGATTCCGCACGGCACCACCTCGATGTTCACCGACCCGCATGAGATTGCCAATGTTCTGGGTCTGGACGGCGTGCGAATGATGCATGACGAGGCGATGATGCAACCGGTGAACATCTTTACGCAGATGCCGTCCTGCGCACCGTCCGCACCAGGTCTGGAGACCACAGGCTATGAAATCACCCCCGATGATGTAGCCGAGGCGATGTCCTGGCCAGGCATTATCGGGTTGGGTGAAATGATGAACTTTCCCGGCGTGATCCATGGCGACCCCAAGATGCTGGCTGAAATCGCCGCCACGCAGCGGGCAGGCAAAACCGTCGGCGGGCACTACGCATCACCCGATTTAGGGTCTGATTTTTCGGCCTATGTCGCAGGCGGCCCGGCAGATGATCATGAGGGCACATGCGAAGCGGATGCCATTGCCCGCGTGCGCCAGGGGATGCGGTCCATGATGCGGCTGGGTTCGGCCTGGTATGATGTCGAAAGTCAGATCAGTGCCGTGACACAGAAAGGTCTGGACCCCCGCAATTTCATTCTGTGCACGGATGATTGCCATTCCGGCACGCTGGTCAATGACGGCCACATGAACCGCGTTGTCCGTCACGCCATTGCCTGCGGATGCGATCCGCTGATCGCGCTGCAAATGGCAACGATCAACACCGCAACCCATTTCGGGCTTGAGCGGGAAATAGGGTCTGTAACCCCCGGACGGCGGGCCGACATTATTCTGAGTTCGGATCTGACCGAACTGCCCGTCGAGATGGTCATCGCGCGTGGGCAAGTCGTGGCCGAAGCCGGTAAAGCCACAGTGGATTGCCCGCACCTTAACTGGCCGGACAAGGCCCGTAGCACCGTTCACCTGGGACACACCCTGACGGATGTCGATTTTGAAATCACGGCCCCGGCGGGCGCAAACAGGGTACGTGCCAATGTGATCGGTGTGGTCGAAAACCAGGCTCCGACCAAAGCGCTGAAGGCCGAGTTGCCGATCATCGGCGGGCTGGTCGAAGGCGAAGGTGATGTTTGCCAGATCGCGCTGGTTGAAAGGCACAAGGCCACTGGCGGGGTAACTAATGCCTTTGTGTCCGGGTTTGGATACCAGGGCAACATGGCAATGGCGTCGACCGTGGCCCATGACAGCCACCACATGATCGTCGTCGGCACCAGCCGCGAGCAGATGGCGCTGGCCGCCAACCGCCTGGCCGAGGTGGGCGGTGGTATCACCATTTTCCGCGAGGGCGAGGAACTGGCACTGGTTGAGTTGCCCATCGCCGGCCTGATGTCGGACCGGCCGGCCTCGGAAGTGGCCGACAAGGCGCAAAAAATGGTCGCGGCGATGGAAGCCTGCGGCTGTAAGCTGAACAACGCGTACATGCAGCATTCACTGCTGGCCCTGGTGGTGATCCCGGAACTGCGGATTTCCGACCTTGGGCTGGTGGATGTGCGGACGTTTGAGAAAATCGACCTTTTGGAACCACTTGCATGACAATCATAAAAACACCGGATGCACCTGATCCGCAAAGTTTCACCGACCCCGAGGCCGCAGTTGCGCGGCTGAAGGAGTTGTACAATCAGGCCACAAGGTTTCTGTGCGACAGCTTTGCCAAAACCATGGGACACGGCGCTCCGACTGAGCGATTCAGAGCCTATTACCCGGAAATTCGCATCAAGACCTCGTCCTATGCACATGTCGACAGCCGACTGAGTTTTGGTCATGTTTCGGAACCGGGTGTTCACGCCACCACGGTGACCCGTCCCGATCTGTTCCGGTCTTACCTGACACAACAGATCGCGCTGCTGATCCGAAACCATGACCAGCCTGTGACCATCGGGCCTTCGGATACGCCGATCCCGGTACACTTCGCCGTGGCCAACAACCCGGAACTGGTGGTGCCGCAGCAGGGTGCTGCCGGATTCACGCTCAGGGATGTGTTTGACGTTCCTGATCTGACCACCACCAATGACGATATCGTCAACGGAGTGCATGATCACGAAGATCTGGCAGGACCGTTGTCGCTTTTCACCGCGCAACGTGTGGACTATTCGCTGGCGCGGCTGTCCCACTATACAGCGACCGACCCCAGCCACTTTCAGAACCACGTCCTGTTTACAAACTACCAGTTCTACGTGTCCGAGTTCGAGAACTACGCGCGCGAACAACTGGCCGATCCGGAAAGCGGTTACACAAGCTTTGTCTCGACCGGCAATGTCGAGATCACCACACCGGATGCCGCCCTGGAGCAACCGCTGAAGCTGCCCCAGATGCCGACCTACCACCTGAAGCGCGCAGACGGTTCCGGCATCACTCTGGTCAATATCGGCGTCGGCCCTTCCAACGCCAAAACCGCCACCGATCACATCGCGGTTCTGCGGCCCCATGCATGGCTTATGGTCGGTCACTGCGCCGGATTGCGGAATACGCAGGCGTTGGGGGATTTCGTGCTGGCACATGCCTACCTGCGTGAGGACAAGGTGCTGGATGACGACCTCCCGGTCTGGGTGCCGATCCCCCCGCTGGCGGAAGTGCAGGTCGCGCTGGAGCGGGCTGTTGCCGAAGTCACCGAACTGGAAGGGTACGAGCTAAAGCGCATCATGCGCACCGGCACCGTTGCATCTGTCGACAACCGAAACTGGGAACTGCGCGACCAGTCCGGACCGGTTCAGCGGCTCAGCCAGTCTCGGGCCATCGCGCTGGATATGGAAAGCGCCACCATCGCCGCCAATGGCTATCGCTTCCGGGTTCCCTACGGCACTTTGCTGTGCGTGTCAGACAAACCCCTGCACGGAGAATTAAAGCTTCCCGGCATGGCTTCGGACTTCTATACAACGCAGGTAAGCCGCCATCTGGCCATTGGCATTCGTGCGATGGAGCACCTGCGCGGCATGCCGTTGGAGCGTCTGCACAGCCGGAAATTGCGTTCTTTTGACGAAACGGCCTTCCTCTGACGCAAAAAAGCAACGTTTTCCCCATATTTTTAGGGTTTTCCGCGCTACTATTCGTTGTGTTCCAGCACAATATCCCGTTACAGTTACGCGGTGAGGCCCAAGAGATCGGGCACGTTAAGGAGACCAAGAAATGGCAAAGCCTATGACAAAGACTCAGCTGGTTGCTGCTCTCGCTGAGGAAATGGGGACCGACAAGAAATCCGCGAACGCGGCGCTGGAGGCCATCACAGGCCTGATCACCCGCGAAGTTTCGGCCGGTGGCGCAGTAACCCTGCCCGGCGTCGGCAAAATCTACTGCCGCGAACGCCCCGAGCGTCAGGTCCGCAACCCGGCCACTGGTGAGACCTTCACCAAAGAGGCCGATAAGGTTGTGAAAATGACCATCGCGAAGGCGCTGAAGGACAGCGTGAACGGCTGATTTCAGCCTTTTGCCGCAAAGAGATTGAGGGCCGCCGGTTGGGGGCCCTTTTTCTTTGAGCTATTTCTGTGATCTTCATTTGTCCGCTTTGAGACTAATTTTTCCGTTCTGATTGATGTAAACATCCGGCGGCCATGCTGCCCCTTCCCGCATCCAGGTGTTCTACTCGGGTGATCGGTTTTGGGCTTTTCGATCTGCGCTCTCCGAATGTGTTATGCTGTAGCCTCGTCGAACTTTTTCGGAGCGAACAGATGGAGAAATACTTGGTCGCCGCCCACTTTGAAGTTGTATTGGGCTCCTTCACAAAATTTGTAGAAGAGGTAAAAAAAGTCGCCCAAGCCTCAGTGCAGTTCGAAAGGGGATGCGAACGATATGAAGTATTCGTCGCTGCGAACGGTGAATCCCAAGGTATAGTTTATGAGGTCTATGGAGCTAAGGCCGACCACGAGGCCCACCAAGAGACAGTTCATTTTTCCCGCTTTTGGGAGGCAACAGCCGACCACAAAGTCAAATGGGTGGTCGATTTCGGGGAGATAAGCCGTCAAAGCGAGTTCATTGTTCCGGAGTGAACAGAGCTTCACCGGAACAGGTCGGGTAGCAGCAAAGAGTAGGTAGTGGCACTATTGGAACGGCGACTTGCTCTGCAGCGCAGACACTACCGTGAATAGAATCCGCTGCTAAGAAAACGGGCGCCAAAAGCGCCCGCACCTGTTTCACTGCCAAGGTTGATCAGTGAACTGTCTCAACCTTGTGGAAGTCCAGATCACGATCTTCGGGCATGGAATCGATGCTCAGCACCTCATTACGCTTGGCGAGCAGGATATAGACCACACAGGCCAGATAGAGGCCCACCACGACCGCGCCAATCCACTGGATCTGCAGCCACTGGCTCTGGAACAGCAGGGTCAGGACGAACAGCAACGCCACGTTGCCCGCCACGTAAGCCGCCTTGCCGAACCTTTCGACTGTCATGTTCAGATTGTCGGTATAGAGTCTAATCAACGAGTCCAGCGAGTTGATGACGAAGGTCACGCCCACGATCACCATCGCGATGTTGGTCACGCCTGCGGTGCTGATGCCGTTCAGGTGGTAGTAGTAGAGAACGGTGAACCAGATCGCCAACGGGATCGACGGAAAGATCAGCAGCGCGGCCAACAGTTGCCACGTGGTCAGACCGCCGACAAAGCGCGAAGTGAACTGGCCAATCATAATCGACCATGCGAACCACCAGAACAGGTAGAAGGCGTGATAGTCGGTCAGCGGCAGGACGAACTTGTGCAGGTTAGCGAAATACGCACTGATGTTGCTGCCAGTATCAACGAACCCGGTCATACCCATACCGGCCGCCGCCCACATCCCCAGGATCAGAGCCAGGAACAGGAAGGTCGATCCCACCGACAGGATACGCACGTATTTCAGATCGGTCGACGAATAGGCCGCCGCCAGAATCACCACGAACACGATGATGTAGAAGGTGGTGACCACGGATTCGCCGTCTCCGACCTCGGGCAGGTAGCCGGGCAGGTAGATCAGGAACAGGCTGGCGGTGAAAGCACAGGTGCCGATGATGACCACGTTGTTGATCAGCTTGACCAGCGGGATCTCAAAGAACTTCACACGCGGTTCGATGACGCAGAAATAGAACGCGGTCAGGAAGTAGAAGGCCCAGATCAGAAAGCCCCAGAACCCGAATTCGATCGCCAGCGGGTTGGCGAATGCATAGGCCGGGTCTTCGGCATAGCCCCCGAACTCGGTCAGAGGGAACATGATCAGGCCGACATCCAGCCCGGATGTGAACAGGATCGCGATAAACGTGAACAGGTGGACAGGCGTCACGCCGACGCAGCGCAGGTTCCACCATTTCACGACGAAGAAAGCGACCAGGCCCAGGGCCAGCAGGACGCCAAAAGACAAGATGTATTCCAGGAACACCGACAAACCTCCCTTGATTGGTCAGATTTGGCGCGAATATCCTTAATTGGCTGGTCAATCAATAAAAACGAAAACCCAAGAATTCTTGCACGGCACATGTGGCTTTTTTGACGCTGAACCCCTGCGGCGCTTGCGGCCTGATCGGAATTCGGCAACAGTCCCGGCGTTCCGGGATGGAGGTTTCATGGATCTGCGCGCCATAGCCATGGGGCTGACATTTGCCCTGATCTGGTCGTCGGCCTTTTCCTCGGCGCGGATCATTGTTGCCGATGCTTCACCGCTGTTTTCACTGGCCCTGAGGTTCCTGTTATCTGGCATCATCGGAGTGGCGATTGCGCGAGCCATGGGACAAAGCTGGCATCTGACAAGGGACCAATGGCGGGCAACCATTTTGTTCGGCGTTTGCCAAAATGCCCTTTATTTGGGTCTGAATTTTTATGCCATGCAAACGGTCGAAGCCTCGGTCGCCGCGATCATCGCCTCGACAATGCCGTTGCTGGTTGCCGTCGCGGGTTGGTTGTTCTTCCGCGAAAAACTGCGACCAATGGGAATTGTCGGGTTGTTGTCTGGCTTCTTCGGCGTCGCCCTGATCATGAGTAGCAGGATCAACGCCGGTGTCGATATGTTTGGCGTGATGCTGTGCGGGATCGGCGCCCTGGCCCTGACCTTCGCGACACTGGCGGTCCGCGGTGCAACATCGGGCGGGAACTTCATGATGGTCGTCGGGTTGCAGATGTTTGTCGGCTCAGCCGTACTGTTTGTGGCTGCGCCATTCTTTGAGACGATCTATGTCCATCCAACGCTGCCCCTGCTTCTTGCGTTCACCTACACCACCCTTGCCCCCGGGCTGCTGGCGACCTTGATCTGGTTCATGTTGCTGAACAGAATCGGTGCTGTCCGGGCCGCGACCTTTCACTTCCTGAACCCGGTGTTCGGTGTCGCAATTGCTGCACTGTTGCTTGGTGAAAAGCTCGGGCCCATGGATGCGGTCGGAGTAGGCATTACCACGCTGGGGATTTTAGCTGTTCAGCTATCCAGACAACCGGTTCAGCGCAGCAAAGCCTCGACCTGACTCAATAGTTTTCGCGAGTCAGGCCGCACATTCGACCCAAACGTGGCGACGACCTCGCCTGACGGATCGATAAGGATCTTGTTGAAGTTCCAACTGGGGACAAAGCCCGTCTGCGCGGCGACAGTCTTGTAGAATGGATGCGCATCAGGCCCTTTGACCGGCGTTATCTCGGTCATTGGCAGGGTCAGGTCATAGTTCAACTCGCAGAACCGCTTTACCTCTTCCGCGGAGCCCAGTTCCTGTTTGAACGAATCCGACGGGACGGCCAGAACCACCAGCCCCCGTTCCGCGTAAGTGTCATGAATCTTTTGCAGGCCCGCATACTGCCCTGTGAACCCGCATCGGGACGCGGTATTCACGATCAGAACCGGCTGTCCTCGCCAGTCTTCGATAGACAACGTGCCGCCGTCGATCGAATCAAATTCGCCAGTCAAAGGCGCAGCTTGCACCGCGCGGGCGATCAACAGCAGGGCGAATAGCAGAAGCAGTCTGAACATGGCGGCACCTCCTTTACTGAGAACTACGTGCCCGCCTGGCAACCGGATCACATGCACGAGCGCGCGAGATGGCTGAAATATGATTTTGCTTTTTGCCTCGTTATGCCCAAATAGAAGGCCAAGTCGCGTCAAAAACCGGAGGAGCCATGACCCGCTATACCAAAGACCCCGAGGCCATCGCCGCTCTGTCACCCGAAGAATACCACGTCACGCAGCGCAGCGGTACCGAACGCCCCGGCACCGGCAAGTATCTGGGCAACAAGGAGCCCGGGATTTACGTTGATATCGTCTCGGGAGAGCCATTGTTCGCTTCGACCCACAAATACGAATCCGGCTGCGGCTGGCCCAGTTTCACGAAGCCCATCATCCACGAACACGTGGAAGAGTTTCGGGACGCCACCCTCGGCATGATCCGTACCGAGGTGCGCTCGAAACACGGTGATAGCCATCTGGGGCATGTATTTCCTGACGGTCCGCGCGAACATGGCGGGCTGCGCTATTGCATAAACTCAGCCGCGCTGCGGTTCATTCATCGTGACGAGATGGAGACCGAAGGCTATGGCGAGTATTTGATCCATGTGGAGGACATCTGATGACTGAAGAACGCGCCGTACTTGCCGGGGGATGCTTCTGGGGCATGCAGGATCTGATCCGCAAACTTCCCGGCGTTTCCCGCACCCGTGTCGGTTATACGGGCGGTGACGTACCCAACGCCACCTACCGCAATCATGGCACCCATGCCGAAGGGATCGAAATCTGGTTCGATCCAGCGCAAATATCTTACCGCACTTTGCTCGAGTTCTTTTTCCAGATCCACGATCCTACGACGGTGAACCGTCAGGGCAACGACCTCGGGATGAGCTATCGTTCGGCTATCTACTATGCCGACGACAATCAGAAGCAGGTCGCGCAGGACACGATTGCCGATGTGAATGCCAGTGGCCTATGGCCCGGTAAAGTCGTGACCGAAGTTGAGCCCGTCGGAGATTTCTGGGAGGCCGAGCCAGAGCATCAGGACTATCTGGTTCGCATCCCGAACGGGTATACCTGCCACTTTCCGCGCCAGGACTGGGTTCTGCCCAAACGCGCCGATGCGGCCGAGTAAACGACGACCTGCCCTGACCCTCTTTGAATTCGAGGGGGGCTAGCCAGTGGCCACTCGTGGGCGGCCACTGGCCTCGACCGTCACAAGGGCTTCGACAAACACCTCCTGCGCCTCGATGCGCGCGGTCCTGATGTCCCTGTCGACAATGACCCGGATATCTTCTGCCCCGGCTTCGCGGACTGCGGTTTCCGCTTCTTCCTTCAAAACAGCTTCCAACAGCGCCAAAGCCTGATCTGACGCCGCAAAATCCTGTGGCCCACTGTCCAGATGCACGCGATATCGCCCCTCGGCAGGCGAGGTTACGGTGCCCGAGCGCCGCAAAGTCAGCCGCCCGACAACCGCACCGATGGCATTTGCGACGCCGGTATGCTCGGGCAGGATCATACGGCATCGCAACCGCTCCCCGACGGCCGGATAGTAGCTGGGCGCTGAAGCGCCAAGGCCCACGACATCCACATTCAAAGCCGTATCCAGAGACAACAGGCCACGGTGCCCTGCCAGGCCGCGCCGGGTCAGCACATGACGGGCCAGATCCTGAGGAGGAACCCCAAAATCATGCCCTTCTTCCGCAAAAGCAGTTTCTAACAAGGTCAAACTGGTCTGTTCGGTCAGTTGATCCACGATCATACCCGCCAGCTGTTCCGGAGACTTCGCCAGAACATCACCCGACCCCACCCTCTTGCGGGACACAAGTTCCAGCGCCTTGCGGGCAGCACTTGAATCCCAGGCATCGACCCGGCCCAGAACGTGGCTTGCATCCGATGGCGTCACGCCCGAGACCTGCACAAGCCCGCGGTCCACCAACCGCGCCAGCGCACCGTTGTCCATTCTGGTCCGCAAGAGGCTGCTCAGCGGCAAAACCTGGTCACCAAGCCGCTCCAGCAAGGTATTCTCGCGCGGCCCGACCTCAACAGCGCGCATCCCTGAAACCCTTCGGGCGAACCGTGTATCAAACTCGCCCACCGTTGTTGCCCGCAGTTGCTCGTCCAGCGCGGCATGCACGACTTCGGGCGCTTCCGACGCGATCAGAGAAACCGGCAGCACCCGCCGCGGCCCCAGGAATACGCCGCCGCCCAAGCCTTCAGTAACCACGTGAACCTGGCTGTCACCGCCCAATCCATGGGTCCGCATCGCCACCGCCTCGACCATGGTGCGGAAACCGCCCACCTGCGCCCCGGCCGGATCAATCGCAGGCTTGCCGTCCCGGATCAAAGCCACATCCGTCGTGGTCCCGCCAATATCAGAGACAAGCGCATTCTCGACCCCGGTCAGCCAGCGTGCCCCCACAATCGAAGCCGCCGGGCCGCTGAGGATCGTCTCAATCGGGCGTTCACGCGCCTGCTCGGCACTCATCAGCGCACCATCACCACGCACCACCATCATCGGGGCCGTGATGCCCAGCTCGTGCAACCTGTCCTGTGCCCGGCCGATCAGGCGGTCGATCATACCAATCAATCGCGCGTTCAGAACGGCGGTCACCGCCCGTTTCGGGCCGTTCAGCCTGGCTGACAGGTGATGGGAACACGTGACCGGTGCCCCTGTCTTTTCCGCAATGGTCCGCGCTGCTTCCAGCTCATGCGCCGGGTTGCGTGTGGCGAATTGCGCAGCAACGGCAAAGCCGGATATCCCTCTATGAGAGTCTAAAAACGCCTCAAGCGCCGCAATATCCAGCGGCGCAGCTTCGCTACCGGCATGGCTGTGGCCACCGGAAATCACAAGTGCCGGGTCGCCTTTCAGCGCGTCCTTCAGCCCGTGCTTTTCCAGATCACTGTCCTTGAAGCCGATATACACAAGCGCAACACGCCCGCCCTGCCCCTCGACCAAGGCGTTCGTGGCCAGGGTGGTCGACAGCGACGCCATCGATATCTGGTCGGGTGAAACCCGGGCCTCGTCCAACACGGACGAAATCGCCCTGCCCACACCGATCGCCAGGTCCGCCCGTGTTGTCAGGGATTTAGCCGAGGCAATCACCTCTTTCTCATCCCGGATCAACACCGCATCCGTGTAGGTTCCGCCTGTATCCACCCCCAAAGCCAGCGCCATCGGGTCCTCCATCTGTTCGCTGACAAAGGGTCTAGCGGTTTGCGCCGTCACGTCCAGCCTGTTTGCGGCATTTACGACAGCCGTTTTACCGCCCAGCGCGCCGCGTCGGCCACTGCCGGATCAGGGTCGTCCGTCAGCGCCTGCGCGTCACTACACAGTTCTGCAATACCGGAATTGCCGATGGCATACAGCACATTGCGCACGAACCGGTCACGACCAATCCGTTTGATGGGCGAGCCGGAAAACTTCTCCCGAAACGCGGCATCATCCAGTGCCACAAGATCAGTTAACGCAGGCGCCTTGAGGTCATCCCGGGCCGCATAGCGCATATCACTGGCCGCCACTGCGAATTTGTTCCACGGACACGCCGCAAGACAATCATCACATCCATAGATCCTGTTGCCCAATTTGCCGCGCAACTCTTCCTCGACCGGACCTTTGTGCTCGATTGTCAGGTACGAGATACAGCGCCGCGCATCCAAAAGGTATGGGGCAGGAAACGCGTCGGTCGGGCAACTATCCAGACAAGCCCGGCACGACCCGCAGCGGTCAATATCCGCTGGATCGGCAGGCAAGTCCAATGTCGTGAAAACAGACCCTATGAAGGCCCAATTGCCCCAATCCCGACTAACCAGATTGGTGTGTTTTCCCTGCCAACCCAATCCCGCAGCCTGACCAAGTGCCTTTTCCGGCACAGGTGCTGTATCGACAAACACTTTCACTTCGCCTCCGGCCTCGGCAATCAGCCAGCGCGCCAGTCGTTTCAGGCGCTTTTTGACCAGATCATGATAGTCCTTGTTCTGAGCATAGACCGAGATCGCCGCTTTTTCGGGATAGTTCAGAATTTCGGTCGGATCATGCTCGGGCGCGTAGCTTTCGGCCAGCATTATCACCGACCGGGCCTCCGGCCACAAAACCGCCGGATCACCACGCCAATGAGTGCGCTCGGCCATCCATGCCATCTGCCCATGATATCCGGCCCGCAGAAACGCTTCCAACCGGACTGGAACCTGCGGCACGTCCCAGGGCCTGCAAATCCGACAGGACACAAAACCCTCGCTCAATGCCTGGGCGACCAGCTTTTCCTTCAAACCCGATCCGTTCTTCATCTGGCCAAAAATATCCTCGGGGGTGAATTGGCCCGACGGGCCAAGAGGGGGCGGAAGGCCCCCTGCGCCCCGACCCTATCAGAAATCCAGATCGGCGTAATGGGGCGGAGGCCGGAAACCCGGCACCTGATCAGCCAGGATGGACCGGAACGCCGGTCGCGATTTGATCTTGGCATACCAGTCCCTGACCGTCTGGCTGCGATTCCAGTCCACGTCCGAGATATAGTCCAGTGCCGACAGATGTGCGGCAGCGGCGAAATCCGCCAGCGTCATCTGATCCCCGGCTAGCCAGCGGCGTTGATCCAGCAACCATGTCATGTAGTCCAGATGGTACTTGATTGCGCGCGCACCTTCCTTGACGCGCTTGCTGTCCGGGTAGCCTTCCCCGGTCACTTTCTTGTTGACCCGCTCGTACACCAGTTTCGATGTCACTTCGTGATGAAACTTGTCGTCAAACCAGCCGACCAGACGCCTTACTTCATAGCGCGCTTCTGGCGTTTTGGGCATCAGCGCGGGTTCGGGGCGGGTTTCCTCGATATACTCGCAGATCGCCGCACTTTCCGACATCACCTGCCCGTCCAGGCGCAATACGGGAACCTTTCCTGCGGGGTTTCGACGCAGAAAATCCGGATCTTTCTCCCAGTACCGTTCCTCAACCAGTTCCACTTCGATTTTCTTCTCTGCCAGCGACAGACGAACCTTGCGGCAATAGGGGGACAGGGGAACGTGAAATAGGCGCGCCATGAGCTTCCAATCAAAGCAGTGAATACAACCAAGCTTTAGCCTTGAGCAGCATTGGGTTTCAATCCTCGAAACAATCCGCGCGACCATCTGCGCGGATGGTGGCCGCTCCGTCCCGTATCGCGGCGGCCCGGCGGCGCGTGCGAACCGACGGATCCGCAACGGATCTGTTCCTGGGAGAAGGCAGAATTGCAGCGATCCGCGCGGCCTGAACCGGCGTCAAATTAGCGGCAGATACATTGAAATGCGTTTGCGCAGCAGCCTCGACCCCGAAAACCCCGTTCCCGGTCTCAGCAACGTTCAGATAAACCTCAAGAATGCGCTGCTTGCTCCAGAACAGTTCGACAACCGGCGTGATCGACGTTTCAAGCGCTTTGCGCACCCAACTGCGTCCTTGCCAAAGGAACACGTTCTTGACGACCTGCTGCGAAATGGTCGACGCGCCGCGTGCGCCCCCATCTTCCAGCGCGTCCCGGATGGCCTCGATGTCAAAACCCCAGTGCAGACAGAAATTCGCGTCCTCTGCAGCGACGACCGATCGCGCCATCACCGGGGAAATCTCTTCGATCGGAACCCAGTCGCGTTCAACTTTACCCAACCGGCGCCACTCGGACCAGATTGTATGCGTGATCGGCGGATTGACGATCGAATAGAGCAGCACAAGACCGACCACAAATGCGACACAAGCCAACAACCCACGTGTCAGCCAGCGGCGAATCCGCGATATCGACAGCTTCTTTGACTTTGTTGCCTTTGATTTCTTACCACGCGTTCCGCGCGCTGCTTTTTTTGCCATACCCTTGCTATACGACGCATGAGGCACGTTTGGAACGGGCTAAATTTCAGCCCGTGTGCCATATGCATGCAAAGGAGAACCCTGCGCGTTTGTGGAAACACGCAGGGTTTTGACCTTGTTTAGGGTCTGTTTATTCCGCCGGAACTGCTGCGATCTCTTCGCTCAGCGGATGGCTGAGTTTATTCAGCATTTCCTTCGGGCACACCTGCAGGAAGTTGGCCTTTTCAACATCCCAGTGTTGCAGGATATCCGCGGCTTTGCGGCTTCCGGTCTCGGCAGCGTGACGTTTGATCAGCGTTTGCAACTGATCTACCCAGTGGCTCACCGTGACCGGACACGTGACAAGTGTCTCCATGTTCATCAGAAGCTCCGCCTGACCGTCAGGATCGTACAGATAAGCCATCCCTCCGGTCATACCGGCACCAAAATTTGCACCGATGGAACCAAGGATCACGGCAACGCCGCCGGTCATGTATTCACAGCCGTTGGACCCGCACCCTTCGATGACCACCTTGGCACCCGAGTTCCGAACCGCAAACCGCTCACCCGCGCGGCCGGCCGCAAACAGCTGACCGTCGGTTGCGCCGTACAGGACAGTGTTGCCGATAATGGTGTTTTCATCCGCTTTCAGCGGGCTGATCTGCGGCGGACGCACCACGATCGTGCCGCCCGACAGACCTTTGCCTACATAGTCGTTGGCATCACCCGACACTTCCAGCTTCAGACCCGGAGCCGCAAAGGCCCCCAAGGACTGACCGGCCGATCCCTGCAATTTCACGTGCAGATGGTCCGGCTGGAAGGTGTTTCGCATCCCGAAATTCTGTACGATATGACTGGAGACGCGGGTGCCCACGGTTCTGTGCGTGTTCTGGATGGCGTAGGATAGTTGCATCTTCTCGCCGTCTTTCAGGAACCGCGCCGCGTCGCGGACAATTTCGGCGTCCAGTGTATCCGGCACTGCGTTCCGATCCTTGTCGCGGTCATACACGATGTCATGCGCGCCATCGACCGTGATCAATAGCGGGTTGAGATCCAAATCGTCCAGATGCGCCGAACCACGGCTGACCTGCGCCAGCAGATCAGCCCGGCCAATGATGTCATCCACGGACCGCGCGCCCAGGCTGGCGAGGATTTCGCGAACTTCCTGTGCGTAGAAGGTAATCAGATTCACAACCTTGTCCGCGTTGCCCGTGAATTTGGCGCGCAGGCTTTCGTCCTGTGTGCACACACCAACGGGGCAGGTATTCGACTGGCACTGACGCACCATGATACAGCCCATCGCGATCAGGGCGGCGGTGCCGATGCCGTATTCCTCGGCCCCCATCATCGCGGCCATGACAATGTCGCGCCCGGTCCGAAGGCCGCCATCGGTCCGCAGTGTCACGCGGTCGCGCAGGTTGTTCATCGCCAGAACCTGATGCGCCTCGGTCAGACCCATCTCCCACGGCAGACCGGCATATTTGATGCTGGTCGCAGGTGAGGCACCCGTGCCGCCGTTGTGACCCGAAATAAGGATGATATCCGCTTTTGCCTTGGCCACACCGGCGGCAATCGTTCCCACGCCCGAGGACGCAACCAGCTTGACCGTCACCTTGCAGCGCGGGTTGATCTGTTTCAGGTCATAGATCAACTGCGCCAGATCCTCGATCGAGTAGATGTCGTGATGCGGCGGCGGCGAGATCAGCGTCACGCCCTTGGTCGAATGACGCAGGCGCGCAATCAGGTCGGTGACCTTCATGCCTGGCAATTGACCGCCCTCACCGGGTTTCGCACCCTGGGCGACTTTGATCTCCAGTTCTTCACACTGGTTCAGGTATTCGGCGGTCACACCAAAACGGCCCGAGGCCACCTGTTTGATCTTGGCCGACGGGTTGTCGCCATTGGGTTCCGGCACGAAATGCGCCGGATCTTCGCCGCCTTCACCCGAGTCCGACTTGGCGCCAATCCGGTTCATCGCCACGTTCAGCGTCTTATGCGCTTCGGGCGACAGCGCGCCCAGCGACATGCCCGGCGTGACAAAGCGTTTGCGGATCGAAGTGATCGATTCCACCTCTTCAATCGGGATCGGCTTGCCGAGTGGTTTGAAATCCATCAGGTCGCGCAGATGGATTGGCGGATTGGACTGCATCTTGGCCGAATACTGCTTCCACAGCTCATATGAGGCTCTGTTACAGGCCATTTGCATCATATGCATCGAGGTCGCTTCCCAAGCATGGGTCTCACCCGACTTGCGCGCCTTGTAGAAACCGCCAATGGGCAACACATCCAGACCGCTGTCCCAGCCTTTGGCGTGAATCTCCTCGGCCTTGACCCGGATGCCATGCACGCCGATGCCCGAGATGCGGCTGGTCATGCCGGGGAAGTATTCGGCCACCATGGCGCGGGACAGGCCCACCGCCTCGAAATTCAGACCGCCGCGATACGACGACACCACCGAAATGCCCATCTTGGCCATGATCTTGAGCAGGCCCTGGTCAATCGCCTCGCGGAATCGCGCAACATTTTCGGTCAGCGTGCCATCCAGCAAGCCACGTTCGATCCGGTCGGCCAGTGAATCCTCGGCCAGATATGCGTTGACCACGGTGGCGCCACATCCGATCAGAACGGCAAAATAGTGCGGGTCGATGCATTCCGCCGACCGCACATTCAGCGAGCAGAACGTCCGCAAGCCTTGACGGATCAGGTGAGAGTGCACGGCGCTGGTGGCCAGGATCATCGGCATCGCCACCTTGCCCGGACCGGAATACTGATCCGTCAGGACCAGATGCCCGGCGCCCGAGCGCACGGCTTCTTCTGCTTCGGCTCTGACACGGGCCAAAGCGTCGCCCAGCGCACCTTCGCCTGGTTCAAACGAACAGTCGATCTCGGCCAGGGTCGCATTGAAGTTTTCTGCCAGCTTCTCCCATTGTGTGTTCCCGACAAAGGGGCTTTCCAGCACAATGATCTCGGTCTGGCTGCTGTCTTCGTCCAGCACGTTCTTGAGGTTGCCAAACCGCGTTTTCAGCGACATCACGCGATATTCGCGAAGCGAGTCGATGGGCGGGTTGGTCACCTGGCTGAAATTCTGGCGGAAGAAATGGCTGAGCGGGCGGTATTGCCTGGACAGCACTGCCGAGGGTGTATCGTCACCCATCGAGGCCAGCGCCTCTTTTCCATCCTCGGCCATTGGCGCCAGTATCTGCTCCAATTCCTCGACCGAATACCCGGCCGCGATCTGCCGCTTGCGCAGTTCCTCGCCGGTGAACAACGGACGTTCGGTGACGCCTGCCAAAGTGGCATCAAGATCGTTGATCTTGCCGACCCACTCGCCAAACGGCAGCGCGCGGGCCAGTTTGTTCTTGATCTGAGTGTCGCGGAACAGTTTGCCCTTTTTCATGTCTACGGCCAGCATCTGCCCGGGACCCAATGCACCTTTTTCGACCACAGTCGCCTCGTTGATCGGCACCATGCCAGCCTCTGATCCGGCGATGACCAGACCATCGCCCGTCACCACATAGCGCATCGGGCGCAACCCGTTCCGATCCAGACCGGCGCAGACCCAGCGGCCATCAGTCATGGCCAGCGCGGCAGGGCCGTCCCAAGGCTCCATCACCGAGTTGCAGTAGGAATACATGTCGCGCCACGCCTGCGGCAGTTCCACCGCCTGCTTGGACCAGCTTTCAGGCACCAGCATGGTTTTTGCCATCGGGGCCGAGCGGCCCGCGCGCACCAGTACCTCAAAAACAGAGTCTAATGCAGCCGAATCCGACGATCCGCCTGCAATGATCGGCTTGATGTCTTCGGCATAGTCGCCAAAGGTGCCGCTGGCCATGCGGATCTCATGGCTTTTCATCCAGTTGATGTTGCCCTTCAGCGTGTTGATCTCGCCATTATGGGCCAGCATGCGGAAGGGTTGGGCCAGCCACCATTGCGGGAAGGTGTTGGTGGAATAGCGCTGGTGGTAGATCGCGAACGCCGATTCAAAACGCTCGTCCATCAGATCGGGATAGAAGACTGCAACCTGTTCGGCCAGCATCATGCCCTTGTAGATAATCGAGCGGCAAGACAGCGAGGCCAGGTACAGGCCGGATATTCCTGCCGCCATTGCCGCCTTTTCGATGCGGCGACGGATCACGTACAGCTCACGCTCGAACGTCTCTTCGTCCACGCCCTTGGAATTCGAAATCAGGATCTGTTCGATCTCGGGCCGTGTCGCGTTGGCTTTGTCACCCAGACAGGTCACGTCAACCGGCACGTGACGCCAACCATAGATGTAATAGCCCATGCGCAGAACTTCGGTTTCCACGATGGTCCGGCAACGCTCCTGCGCGCCGAAATCAGTACGCGGCAGAAAGACCTGACCAACGGCGATCAGTTCTTTCAGGTTGGGCTCGTGACCGGTGCGCCGAATTTGGTCATAGAAGAATTGAACCGGGATCTGCACATGGATACCCGCGCCGTCACCTGTTTTGCCGTCGGCATCCACGGCGCCGCGGTGCCAGATCGCCTTGAGCGCATCGATTCCGGCATCCACAACCTTGCGGCTTTTCTTGCCGTCAACGGAAACAACAAGGCCGACACCGCAGGAAGAATGCTCTTCTTCCTCGGAATAGAGACCGTTTTCCGCCAGCCATTTGCGTTTGGCCTCTTCGGCCCGCACCCAATCGGCATCATATTTGGTCATTGATTGTCTCCTTCTTCCGGCTGGGCAAACATGGCTTCGACCTCGGCTGTGGTCATTTGCTTGCGCTCGCCTGCAAACGCGTACCCATCGGGCTTTTTGTCGATAAAAAGTTCCAGTTGCAGCTTGTGGCCCGTATCTTCGAACAGGCCCGCCGCCATCTGTGTATGTCCGTGCAACTCGCCCGGCAGGGTGATCCGGTACCAAAGCGCCGAACCGCAATCCGCGCAGAAGGCACGCTCGGCCCAGTCGGACGATGCATAAGTCTTTACAGGCCCCAATGCCGCGTAACCGGATTCAGCCTGAAAAGTCATCAGCATCGAACTGGTCCAACGGCGGCATTGATCGCAGTGGCATGCGCCCAGCGATTCCTTCGCCGGAGTAGCGGTCACTGTGACCGCGCCGCACATACATTGGCCTTGCAATTCGGGCATTCTGACCCTCCTGTCGCTGGGCTTTCGGGTTATTCGGCTGCGACGGCAGCCTTGCTGTTGAATCGCTCGATGATTGCGTCGGCACAGTCGCGGCCGTCACGGATCGCCCAGACCACAAGCGAGGCACCGCGTACGATGTCTCCGATGGCATAGACGCCGTCCATCTCGGTCTCACCGGTCTGGAACGCGGCCTTGACGGTGCCCCAGCGGGTTACGGGCAGGTCGGGCTGACCAAACAGTGTGGGCAGGTCTTCAGGTTCGAACCCCAGTGCCTTGATGACCAGATCGGCCTCTTCGACATAGTCTGCGCCTTCGATCACTTCGGGGGCCTGACGGCCCGAAGCATCGGGTTGGCCCAGACGCATCTTCTGCACCATCACGCCAGAGACCTTGTCGTCACCGGTAAAGCCTTTGGGTGCGCTGAGCCATTCGAAGATGACGCCTTCTTCCTCAGCGTTCTGGGTTTCGCGTTGCGATCCCGGCATATTGGCCCGGTCGCGGCGATAGAGACATTTGACCGAGGTCGCGCCCTGACGGATCGATGTGCGCACACAATCCATTGCGGTATCCCCACCGCCAATGACCACGACTTTCTTGCCGTCGGCGTTCAGACGACCGTTGTCAAAATCCTCAACCGCGTCGCCAAAGCTCTTGCGGTTCGAGGCAGTCAGGAAGTCGATGGCTTTCTCGATCCCGCCCAGACCACTGCCCGGCATGGAAAGATCGCGGGACTTGTAAACGCCGGTCGCGATGATCACGGCGTCATGCTTGGCGCGGATTTCTTCGAATTTGTCCGCATCAACGTCACAGTTCAGCTCGAACGCGACCCCACCGTCGGCCAGCAGATCATTGCGGCGCTGAACGATGTCCTTTTCCAGCTTGAAACCCGGGATACCGTACATCAACAGGCCCCCGGCCCGATCATAACGATCATAAACCGTCACTTGAACACCTGCACGGCGCAGCATGTCGGCTGCAGCCAAGCCACCGGGGCCACCACCAATGATTCCGACACTTTCGCTGCGCTCGGCGCCCGGCGCGACCGGCTTCACCCAACCTTTGTCCCAGGCCGTGTCAGTGATGTATTTCTCGATCGTCCCGATGGTGACAGTTCCGTGGCCGGATTGTTCAATCACGCAATTACCTTCACAAAGGCGATCCTGCGGACAGATTCGGCCGCAGATTTCAGGGAAGGTATTGGTCGCCTGGCTGGTCTGATAGGCCTCTTCCAGGCGTCCGGTTGCGGTCAGGCGCAGCCAATCCGGAATATTGTTGTGCAGCGGACAATGCGACTGACAATAGGGAACACCGCACTGGCTGCAGCGACTGGCCTGCTCGACCGCCTTTTCGGCAGCAAACTCGGAATAAATCTCGGAAAAGTCTTCCTTGCGGTCATCAGCGGCACGCTTTTTGGGCATGACGCGGTCGATCTGCACAAATTTCAGCATCGGTTGCTTGGCCACGGGTCGGACTCCATGAATTGGCTAGGTCGGTTTTCTTTAAGAGATCGCAGGTCGGATGAAAAGTCAATTTTACTGACCTATTTTAACAAATTAGCACGCAATGGCGAAAAAATTCTGGGAATTTGTCAGATTTTAGAACCGATTCGGACCTATCTGCCTGCTTTTCTTTTCTTCATCACGCTTATACCCATTGTTCATAATGAAAACACGGCAGCGTCACGGCGGGCGGATGAGCATTTTTCAATTGATTCTTGCGGCGATTATTCAGGGAATAACCGAATTTCTGCCGGTTTCCTCTTCGGGGCACCTGATCCTGCTGCCCAGCCTTACCGGGCTGGATGATCAGGGCCTGGCCATCGATGTGGCCGTGCATGTCGGTACATTGGGCGCTGTTGTTCTGTATTTCTGGACAGATGTTAAACAGGCCTTCGCCGGACTTCCCCAAGCACTAAGCGGCCGACTTGATACGCCGCAATCCAGGCTGGCCGCCGGGTTGATCATTGCGACGATCCCGACGGTCATGGTTGGCGCCGTCCTTTACCTGACCGGTCTCAGCCAAAGCCTTCGGTCCATCGCCGTGATCGGCTGGACCATGCTTGGATTTGGCCTACTGCTGTACTGGATGGACCAAAAAGGACCTCAGTCCAAACACGCCGGTGACTGGAGCCTGCGAGATGCGGCGATCATGGGGCTTTGGCAGGTGCTGGCCCTGATCCCGGGCACATCAAGATCCGGGATCACGATCACGGGCGCACGCCACCTTGGCTACACACGGGAAGATGGCGCACGGATCGCCATGCTGATGTCGATCCCGACGATCCTTGCTTCGGGGACACTGTTGTCCGTGGACGTGATCCGAAACGCGGACGCGCAACTGGCCAAAGACGGCGCGATTGCAGCGGCCTTCGCGTTCTTTTCCGCGCTCCTTGCCCTCAGCCTCATGATGCGCCTTTTGCGCAGCGTCAGCTTTACGCCATACGTCATCTATCGCGTTTTTCTGGGCGTGATACTGCTGGCAATCGCCTACAGTTGATCAGATCCGCAGGTTTCCGGCCGAATTCTGAATGTCGTCATACTGACCGGCCGGGCGGAATTTCCACAGGTAATCCGGAAGAACCGACTCAAGCGTTGCAGGCTCAATCCCGAGGTCTGGGAAAGACTTCACACCATCCGAAACAACATTGTCATGGCGCAGGTTCTTCAGCTGATCACGTGTCAGGATCGTATTTGGAAACAGCTGAAAGCTGACAAACTTCACAATATCCAGCACTCCGGCCATGATACGCGCCGCAAAGAATGGCAACCCGATTATGATGCGCTTCCGGTGGATAACCCCCAGCATCTGTTGCATCAGCTCACGGAACGATTTGACCTCGGGACCGCCAAGTTCGTAAATACCCGCTTCTGCCTGACCCAGAATGCCCAAAACAGCGGCTTTTGCCACGTCATCGACATAAACCGGCTGAAACCGTGTTTCTGCACCGGCCAGGGGTAGAAACGGCCCAAGGCGCGCCATGCCGGCAAAGCGGTTGAAGAACTGATCTTCGGTCCCGAAAATAACAGATGGGCGCAATATCACGGCATCCGGCATATGGGCCAGAACGGCCGCCTCGCCTTTGGCCTTGGTTCTCGAATAGACGCTGTCCGCCTCCGCATCCGCACCAATTGCCGACATGTGAACCATCTGGGCCACACCCTGTTCCGCAGCCAGCCGCGCGATCCGTTCCGCGCCCTCAGCCTGCACTTCGTCGAACGTGTTTTTACCCAGCTCGTTCAGAACCCCAACACAGTTGACGACGGCATCGGCACCTTTCATGGCCAGGGCCACCGAGGCATCATCGCGAATGTTGCACAGGATCGGCTCGACCTGCCCCACTGCACCATACGGCTTGACGAACATCGCCTCGTTCGGGCGCCGCACCGCGACTCGAACACGCCACCCCTGAGCCGCCAAACGGCGCGCAACGTAGCGACCTACGAATCCCGATCCACCATAAATCGTGACCAGTTTGGACATGAAACGGCTCCTGCTAAATGGGTCTTGATCCGATCTATCGCCCCAGAGCACTGCAAACAAGGCACAATAACGCCGCGCCCCGGCGATAAATTCGTTTCAGTCCGGCACCTGTCCCATGCTTCAGATGCGCGCATCAAAAAACTTTCAAAAAACTTCCCGAATCCTGTTGACGCCCCCCGCCAGTAGGCTTAAACGCCCCTCCACGACACCTGCCCAGGTGGCGGAATTGGTAGACGCGCTAGCTTCAGGTGCTAGTGTCCGTATGGACGTGGAGGTTCGAGTCCTCTCCTGGGCACCAAATTTCTCACGAAAATATAAAATTATCATAGCCTTGTGGAAGGCTGTCTAATTTCCGTCCACCTTATCGCCCACCCTTAGATTAACGTGGCGGCAACTTCTTTCTGGCTTGAAGGGCGGAAACTGAACCTTCGCTGCGCATTGCGCCAATGTCCGCTCCATTGAGGCCTTGCTACCTACGTACCGCTCAATTTGCGAAACTTAGTTGGTGAAATTCCAAACCAGCTGGCAAATGTGCGGCGGAAGCTGGTGACCTCGCTGAACCCAAGATTGAAGGCAACCTCCGCTGCAGAAAGGTCGGTGTCCGACAGCAGCGACCTGGCTCGATCTGTCTGTTCAGCCACACGGATCTCTTTGAAACTGGTGTTCTCCGCAGTGAATTGCCGTTGCAGCTTGCGTACGCTGACACCCAATGTGGCCGCCACCGTTTCGATATCGGCGTGCCCCACGGCGAGTTGCGCGCGCAAGGCGTTCCCAACCACCTCTTTGGTGGTTGAGGGCGTTTGCCGCGACCGCACATCGCGGATGCCTGCCAACGTC